>NZ_JBMOXA010000008.1:0-240897 GCF_049316285.1 Variovorax sp. HJSM1_2
GGTGGTGGTAGGTGGATTTGAACCACCGACTTCAGCATTATGAATGCTGCGCTCTAACCAACTGAGCTATACCACCAGTGTCTGGTACTTTGAATTTGCAACAGTGGTGGTGGTAGGTGGATTTGAACCACCGACTTCAGCATTATGAATGCTGCGCTCTAACCAACTGAGCTATACCACCACGAAGCCTCGCATTATAGCGTATTTCGCCGTTTCACCGGCCATCTACCCAGATCCTCTTGCTGAATACTCTGATCAAGCGTGCTTGAACACAGCCTTGCGCTTGTTGACGAAGGCGTCCATGCCTTCTTTCTGGTCGGCGGTGGCAAACAGTCCGTGGAACAGGCGGCGTTCAAACATCACGCCGTCGCTCAGGCCGCTTTCAAACGCCCGGTTCACCGACTCTTTGGCCGCCATGACGGCCAGTTGCGAGAAGTCGCTGATCTGCAGGGCCGCGCCCAGGGCTTCGTCCAGCAGTTTGTCGAGTGGCACCACACGGCTGACCAGGCCGGAACGTTCGGCCTCCACGGCGTCCATCATGCGACCCGTGAGGGCCATGTCCATGGCTTTGGATTTACCCACGGCGCGCGGCAGGCGTTGTGTGCCGCCAGCGCCAGGAATCACGCCCAGCTTGATTTCCGGTTGGCCGAACTTGGCGTTGTCGGCGGCGATGATGAAGTCGCACATCATCGCCAGTTCGCAGCCGCCACCCAGGGCGAAGCCACTCACGGCGGCAATCACCGGCTTGCGGATGCTGCGTATGGTTTCCCAGTTCTTGGTGATGTAGTCGTTTTTGTAGACGTCGGCAAAGCTGTACTGCGCCATGGCGCTGATGTCGGCACCGGCGGCAAAGGCCTTTTCGCTGCCCGTGAGGATGATGCAGCCTATGGCCGGGTCGGCATCAAAGGCCCGCAACGCCTGGCCCAGTTCATTCATCAACTGGTCGTTCAATGCGTTGAGTTGCTTGGGGCGGTTCAGCGTGACGATGCCGACTTTTTCGGCCTCGGTGCGCACGGTGATGAGTTCATAGGTCATGCCGGTCTCCTGTGGTTTGGATTGTGGAAAAGCAGTCGATGGAATGTAGCCGCCCTGGGCGTCGCCTCAGGTCGCGTCGGTGGCACCGGCCAGCCAAGCGGTCACGGTGCGCGGATTCTCCACCGACAGGCGCCAGGTGGTGGTGCTGGCCGCTGCGGGCAGCCTCAAGGGCAGGCGCAGCAAGCGTTTGTCGCGGGCCACCAAAGCGATCACGGTACGTGTGTTGCCGGCGTAGAGCAGCAGGTCGTCGAGCTTGCCCATGCGCCAGCCGCCTTCTGGGGTTTCAAGGCCAAGCCATTCGTCGCCGGCGGAAAACCCGGCTTGTTCGGCCGCTCCGCCGCGCAACACCATCTTGACGATGAGGCCATCACTTTCGCTGACACGCATACCCAGCCGTTGAGCCAACTGTGCTGGATCTTCGTGCACGCCTACACCGTGGCTGGTGAGCAAATCCTTGAGCGGCAACTCCGCCTTGCCGTGCACCCAGGCGGCGATTTCGGCGGCGTAGCTGCGGCCGGAGAGGGCTTGCAGCGCATCGGCAAAGTCTTCTTCGCGCATGGGGCCGCCGGCGCAGCGCTGCCAGAGTTCGCGCATCACCTCGTCCAGCGTGGTTTTGCCCTCTGTGCGCAGCGTCAGGTCAAAACACAGCGCCACCAGCGCGCCCTTGGTGTAGTAGCTGACCGTGATGTTGGGCGTGTTTTCGTCCTGGCGGTAATACTTGGTCCAGGCGTCCATGCTCGACTCGGCGGCCGACTGCACTTTGCGCCCCGGGGTCTGCATCACCTGGTTGATGGTTTTGTTCAGCAGGCGCAGGTAGCCCGCGTTGTCCAGCAGATGGGTGCGGCGCAGCAGCAGGTCGTCGTAGTAGCTGGTGAAACCTTCGAAGAACCACAACAGCCGCGTGTATTGCTCGGCGTCGTATTGGTAGTGGGTGAAGTCCGCCGGACGCAGGCGTTTGACGTTCCAGGTGTGAAAGTATTCGTGGCTGATCAGGCCCAGCAAGGTGATGTAGCCTTCGCTAGGCTTGGGTGGCGTGCTGCCATTGGCCGCCGTGGCGGCGACGCGCGGCAGGTCGCGCCGGTTGCAGATCAGCGCAGTGGAGTTTTGGTGTTCCAGGCCGCCGTAACCGTCATCCACGGCATTCAGCATGAATACATAACGTTTGTGGGGTGCGGCGCCGCGTGGCAGGGTCTTGGCGCCACTGCCATTGGTGCGCTGGCGCCAGAAACGGATTTCGGCTTCGCAGATGCGTTGGGTGTCGGCCAATAGGCGCGCGCCATCGAAGGAGGGCGGCGCACCGGCGACAACAAAGCGGTGTGGCACGCCGCAAGCGGTGAATTCGCCGCTCCAGAATTTGCCCATTTCAACCGGGCAGTCGACCAGTTCGTCGTAGTGCGCTGCAATATAGTGGCCAAAGCCCTTGGCCGTGGTGTTGCTGGCGGTCAAACCTGTGGCAATCGACCAATCTGCCAGGCTTTCGTGGCCAGCGATTTCCAATGCATGTGCTGTGTCTTCCTGGCCGTGCACGCGCAGGCACAGGCTGGTGCCATTGAAGAAACCACGCGTGGCATCGAGCCAGGCGGTACGCACCGAGGCGTCGTGGGCGTAGACCTCATAGCGCAGCACCAGCGGCTTGGCCGGGTTGGCCGCCACGTCCCAGGTATTTTTGTCCAGTTGCTGAACCGGCAGTGTGCGTTTACTGCTTTGCCGCGCCTGCAGGTTCTGCAGATTCTTGGAGAACTCGCGGACCAGGTAGCTACCCGGAATCCACACCGGTAATGAAAACCGCTGCAGCGCCGCCGGCTGCTCCACCGTCAGCGTGACGCGGAACAGGTGTGCGTGGATATCGGCGACTTCAATGCGGTACTGGATGCCGGGTTGGGCGGGGGAGGTGCTGCCGTTTTTTTTCATGTTGCAGCCAAGAATACAGGACTTGGCATGGCATGGGGCCGCAGTGGGACTCAGGGATTGCCAGCACACCCGGCCCAGATGCAGCAAGGGCTCCGAGTGGAGCCCTTGAAATTCAGTTTTTTGCCGCCGCGACCAGGTATTTCTCAACCTCGGCGGACGGGATGGCGCCCGGTACCCGCTTGCCGTCTTCAAAGATCAGTGTAGGTG
Source organism: Variovorax sp. HJSM1_2 (assembly GCF_049316285.1). NCBI lineage: Bacteria > Pseudomonadati > Pseudomonadota > Betaproteobacteria > Burkholderiales > Comamonadaceae > Variovorax > Variovorax sp. HJSM1_2. The sequence goes on from NZ_JBMOXA010000008.1 coordinate 3,154, forward strand.
TGCCGGTGATGCGGTGCTTCTTGCCAAACTCGATGTTGCGCGCCAGCGCGCCCGCGTCACAGGTGGCGTTGGCCGGTGTTTGCCCGCGCACCATCCAGTCCTGCCAGCTTTTGCTCTTGTCTTTGGCGCACCAGATGTTGCGTGCCTTCTCGGTCGAGTCGGGGCTCAGGATGGGGAACAGAAACATATAGACCGTCACGTTGTCGAGCTTTTGCATGTCTTGCTCAAAGCGTTTGCAATAACCGCAGTTCGGGTCTTCAAATACAGCCACCTTGCGTTTGCCGTTGCCTCGCACAATGGTGAAGGCGTCTTTCACAGGCAGCGCGCTGAAGGCCACGGCGCTGAGTTTTTCAACACGCTCTTCGGTGAGGTTGCGGCGCAGCCGGGTGTCGATCAGGTGGCCGTTGATGAGGAAATTGCCCTCGGCATCGGTGTACATGATGTCGTTGTCTTCCAGCCGCACTTCATACAGGCCGGCCATGGGACTCTTGCTGATTTCGGCAATGGTGGGCAGTTGCGGAATGCGTTCATTCAGGTTCTTGCGGATGGTGGCCTCTTGCGCCAACGCCGCCACACCTGCCAGCGCCAAGACGGCGGCCAATCCCAGTTTTGCCAGTTTTGCAAATCTCATGTCCATGCTCTCAATTGATTCAACGATGTGTGCCCATGGCTTGGCGCGCCACCCATGTTTTGAGCAGACCACTGCGCTCAAAACCCTTCATGCCCCAGTTACGCAATCCGCGCAGCAACTCTGCATCCTGCGCAAACAGCTGCTGCAAACCGTCGGACGTGCCGCCCACCGCCAACAAGGCGGCTTTGCGCGCGCGTTCGTAGCGGCGCAGCAGTTTTTCATCACCCACGCTGCGCCAGTAGTCGCGGTCGTGTATCAAACTGGCCAACTCGGCTGCGTCGCCCAATCCCAGATTCAAACCCTGGCCCGCCAGCGGGTGGATGGTGTGGGCTGCATCACCGGCCAAGGCCCAGCTTTTAGCCGGCTTGCGGCCTTCGGCGGGGTATTGGCCGGTCCAACGCTCGGCCCGGCCGTTTTGCAGCGGCCAGGATGCCCGACCGCCTTGCAACTGCATGGCGCCGAGCGCGCCGTGGCTGGCTTGTTCCAAGGCTTGGGTGAATTCTTCGGGTGGCAGCGCCAGCAAGGCTGGAGCACGTTCCTGTTGAACAGACCACACCACGGCGACGGAGTTCCCTTGCGGCCCATCCAAAGGCAACAAAGCCAGCACTTCGCCATCACTGAACCATTGGCGCGCCACTTGGCCGTGCGGCAGCGCACATGTCACGCGCGCGGCCACGGCGTGCTGGTGGTACGGCATCTGGCTGAAGGCCACGCCCAACTCCTGCCGCGTGGCGCTGGCCTTGCCTTCGCAAATCACCGTGAGGGTGGCGGGCTGTGGTGTTTGGACCACCTGCACCATGGGCTGGTAACGCACGGCTTCGCTGAGGCGGGTTTCCAGCGCTGGCACATCGACCACCCAGGCCAAGGCTTCTGCGCCATTTGCAGCTGCGCGGAAGTTGACCTCGCCGCCCTGGTCGCCAAACACCTGCATGGCGGCCACGGCGGTAGCGTGCTGCGCATCGGGCCAGCAACGCAAGTCTTCCAGCAAGGTGCGGGAAGCGGGGTTGAGCGCATAGGCGCGTACATCGGCCGTGGTGTTGCCGCCGACAGGCGCGCTGTCGACCAAGGCCACGCGCAAACGCTCGCGTGCCAAAAGCAAAGCCAGGGTCCGGCCCACAATGCCGGCACCGCGAATACATACATCAAAGGGTTGCGCCATGAGGGGATTGTAGGAGGCAGGGCACAATCGGCGGCATTGTGTATTTGATGGCATCCCAAGGAAGTTTTTTTCACCATGTCTACGTCTGAGTCCACCTTGCCCGCAGCCGATGTTTCGGCCCAGATCAGCCGCTTGTATGTCTATCCCATCAAGTCGTGTGCGGGCGTGCAGGTGCCGAGTGTCTTGCTGACCGAAACCGGCCTGGAGTTCGACCGCGCCTGGATGCTGGTGGACGAAGACGGCAGTTTTGTCAGCCAGCGCGAACTGCCGCGCATGGCGCTGATCCAGCCACAGATCAGGCAATACGAGATGGTGCTGCGTGCACCCGGCATGCTGGCACTGCACATCGCGCTGGATGCGGTGGAGGAACCGCTGCAGGTCAAAGTGTGGGACGACGAAGTACGTGCCTACAACATGGGTGCCGTGGCGGCGCAATGGTTCAGCGACTTTTTGTCGACCAAGGAGGCGCCACGCAAGCTGCGCCTGGTGCGTTTCGACCCGGAGCAGCAACGTTTGTCCAGCCTGAAATGGACCGGCGGCATTGAAGCCAGCAACCAATTTGCCGACGGCTTTCCGGTGCTGGTGATCAGCGAAGCCTCGCTCGACGGCTTGAATGAGCGCCTGGTCGCGGCCGGCCATGCGCCGGCCGCCATGGAGCGCTTCAGGCCCAATGTGGTGGTTTCTGGCGTGGATGCCCACGACGAAGACCGTCTGGACGAAATGCTGATCGCCACTGCCGAAGGCCATGCGCGGCTGAAGATGGTGAAGCCTTGTCCGCGTTGCCCGATTCCCAACATCGACCCGGCTACCGCCATCAGCAGCCCCGAGGTGTCGGACACCTTGCAGGGCTACCGCAAGGTGGACATTGTGGGCGGCGCCATTGCCTTTGGCATGAATGCGATTGTCTTGGATGGCGTGGATTTTGAGTTGCGCGTGGGCCAGGCTGCCGCCGCCGATTACCGCTTCGACTAAGCCGCCGCCGCACCCGAAATACGCGCCAAAACCCTGGCGCAGCGTGGCGGTGGGCCCATCGCATACACTCTTGCACCAGATTTTTGAGGATTGCCATGAGTTTGAAGTGCGGCATTGTGGGCCTGCCCAACGTCGGTAAATCGACACTGTTCAACGCGTTGACCAAGGCGGGCATCGCGGCCGAAAACTACCCGTTTTGCACCATTGAGCCCAATGTGGGCGTGGTGGAAGTGCCCGATCCACGGCTGGATCAATTGGCGGCCATCGTTGGTCCCGAGCGCATCGTGCCGGCGATTGTGGAGTTTGTGGACATCGCTGGCCTAGTGGCCGGCGCCAGCACGGGTGAAGGCCTGGGCAACAAGTTTTTGGCGCACATCCGCGAAACCGACGCCATCGTCAACGTGGTGCGCTGCTTCGAAGACGACAACGTGATCCACGTCGCCGGCAAGGTTGACCCGATCGCCGACATTGAAGTGATACAGACCGAGTTGTGCCTGGCCGACTTGACCGCCGTCGAGAAGGCGCTGCACCGCGTGACCAAGACGGCGCGCTCGGGCGACAAGGAATCGATCAAGCTGGTGGCCATTCTCGAGAAATGCCAGGCGGCGCTGGACCAGGGCAAACCTGTGCGTACAGTTGAATTCAGCAAGGAAGAGTTGCCTTTGCTGAAGCAGTTCTTCTTCATCACGGCCAAGCCAGCGATGTTCGTGGGCAACGTCAGCGAAGACGGTTTCGAGAACAACCCGTTTCTGGATCGCCTGAAGGCCTACGCCGCGACGCAGAACGCGCCCGTGGTGGCCATCTGCGCCAAGATTGAAGCCGAGTTGTCCGAGATGGACGATGCCGATCGCCTGGAATTCCTGAAGGAACTGGGCCAGGACGAGCCGGGCCTGAACCGCCTGATCCGTTCCGCCTACGCGCTGCTGGGCCTGCAAACCTACTTCACCGCTGGCGTCAAGGAAGTGCGCGCCTGGACCATCCATGTGGGCGACACCGGCCCGCAGGCGGCTGGCGTGATCCACACCGATTTCGAGAAGGGCTACATCCGCGCCCAGACGATTGCGTTTGACGACTACATCAGCTTCAAGGGTGAGCAGGGCGCCAAGGACGCGGGCAAGATGCGCGCCGAAGGCAAGGAATACGTGGTCAAGGATGGTGATGTGTTGAACTTCTTGTTCAGCTCCTAAGCTTTCCAGGCCTCAAGCAAAAGGCGCGGTGTTTTCGGACACCGCGCCTTTTGCTTTGGCGGCTGTGTTCAGCCCGCCTTGCGAAACGTCAGGTTGATGCGCTGGCCGCCCAGCAGGGGATGCGGCTGGTCTTCGAGCGGCAACACGCCGTGGAAGCGCAAGCGGTCTACGCCGCCCCAGACCATCACGTCACCGTGCTTTAGCGGGATCTTTGTGCTTTTGCCCGCACGGGTTTGGCCGCCAAACAAAAAGATGGCGGGCATGCCGAGCGACACCGACACAATGGGCTGGCCGTAGTCGCGTTCGTCGCGGTCCTGGTGCAAGGACAGCTTGGTGCCGGGCCGGTAGCGGTTGATCAGGCAGGCGTCAGGCTGAAAGTGGCTGAAGCCGGCCAAATTTGCCGCGTGTTGCGCCAACGCGGAAAACACGGCGGGCATTGCTGGCCAGGCTTGGCCGCTTTGCGGGTCGGTAGCGCTGTAGCGGTAACCCCGGCGGTCGCTGGTCCAGCCCAGGGCGCCACAGTTGGTGAGCGCCACCGACATGGTGAAGCCGCCGGGCGTCACCATCTGGCGCCAGGGCGCGGCTTCGACGATGGCGTCTATGGCCGGCAGCAGTGCGTCAAGGTAGGGCAGGGCACACCCCGGCAACACAAAGGCCTGTGCCCCGATGGCGATGTGTGGATCCAGCGGCTGGTCCGCAAAGAGGTCGGGCGTCTGCATGTTGTGCATTGTGCGGTGTGCGCTGAACCCGACACAGCATCAGCACATTTTGGGGGCATGTGATAGAATCGATCTATCGCGGTCCCTACTTCATTTGCTTGGTCCCTATAGGGTCAAGCGGCTCCCGCAGCGGAGCTTTCGGTCCTGTCCTGTATCGCGTGAATCCCGGCGCTGTTCTGTTCTGATTGCCGAACGGCGCGTTTTCTCGGTTTCCCCTTTGTTTTTTCGCCCCCGCTGCATTTGGGGCTGGAAGCGGCATTTCGGCACACCAGTGTGTGTGCGTCGCCAGACGCCGGGGGCTTCGGGCATGTGACATGCCTTTTTCCTTCTTAGTCCATTGCCCTGCAATGGCTGTGTTCCATTGAATTTTGATTCCATTGCGCCGATCAGCATCGGCAAGTTTCTCGTTTCCCCTTTGTCCAAGCGTCTGGCCGACGGCCTGTACGCCGCCAGCGTTTCCATCCGCAGTGGCCGTGGCAGTGCCACCACCGACCGCGTGATGCGTTTCACCGGCCGTTTTCTGTCGGCCCAAGCGGCCCAGCGTTATGCACAAGACCAAGGTCTTGCCTGGGTGTCTGAACGCCAACCCTCTGCACGGCTGGCAATGGTTTGACGCTGTATTCCTTTTCCGGTTGCGCCGCAGGCTTAACGCCCCAAGCGCCACTTCCACTAAATCTTGATTGTTGAAAGAGAGTTGTCATGGCGAAAGAAGACCTGATTGAAATGAGTGGCGTGGTGTCCGAAGTGTTGCCCGATGCACGTTTCCGCGTCACGCTGGAAAACGGCCACGTGTTGGTGGCATACACCGCCGGCCGCATGCGCAAGCACCGTATCCGTATTCTGGAAGGCGACAAGGTGTCGCTCGAGCTCTCGCCCTATGACCTGAGCAAGGGCCGCATCAAGTTCCGCCACATCGAACACCGCAGCCCGCCACCCACCGGTGGCTACCAAGCGCGGCACTAGACCGCTGCTGCTGCCCAGCCGCCAAGCCTTGTAAAAGGTGCGGCGGTTTTTTTATGCCAAATTGGCTCTCTGTGCAGAGTTCATTAGCGTTATCAGCTACTGAATTTATAGTGTAGAAAAGGGGCGGAGTAGACTCCGCATCCCTGAAGCCTCAAGTCTCCATTTCTGTATTTCTGCCATGACTGAACCCGTTCGACTCGCCAAACGCCTGGCCCACCAAATGGGCTGCTCCCGCAGTGTGGCCGAGCAATACATAGAAGGCGGCTGGGTGGCGGTGGATGGGGTGCTGGTCGAAGAGCCTATGGCCCGCGTCACCGATGCGCAAAGCGTGGTGGTCGACCCCAACGCCTCTCTGGTGGCCCTGCTGCCCATGACCTTGCTGCTGCATGTGCCGCCGGCATATGCGGTGAACCACGCCGGCCACCGTAGCAAAGGCCAGGACGGTGCATTCGCGCTGCTGACCGCCGAGAACCGATTCAAAAACGACCGCTCAGGCGTGCGCTCCATCAAGAAGCACTTTGCGCAACAACAAGTGGTGGCTGCGCTCGATGCTGGCGCCTGCGGCCTGGCCATCTGGACTCAGGATTTCCGAGTGGGTCGCAAGCTGTTTGAAGACGCGCAGTACGTCGAACACGAGTACATGGTCGAGATCGATGGTGTGGTCTCGCCGGCGGCTCTGCTGCGCCTGGGCCAGCCGTTCACGATACAGGGCCGCCGTTTGCCGGCTGTGCGGGTGAGTGTGAGCAGCGCTCGTTCAGATGGTCAGCGCAGCAGCTTGCGTTTTGCCATCAAAGGCCCCGCGCCGCAGCAAGTGGCCATGATGTGTGAACTGGTGGAGCTGCCGGTGCGCAGCATCAAACGCAGCCGTGTGGGCAGTATTGCCCTGCAGCAGCTAGCCGCCGGGCAGTGGCGCTACCTAGCTAGCCACGAACGGTTTTAGAGCGTTTCAATTGCCGAACTGCAAGATGCCCGGGAACGCCCAGACCAGCGAGCCCGTCATCACCACGTAGCGCAAGAACTTGCCTATGGCCATGTAGAACAGGCATGGCCAGAACGGCAGGCGCAGCCAACCGGCCACGGCGCATAACGGGTCGCCGACCAGCGGTAACCAGGCGAGCAAACAAGCTTTGGGCCCCAAGCGCTCCAGCCAGCCCAACACGCGTGTATGGTGAGACGAGTGGCTGTATTTGTCGGCCACGCGGTGCGCGCCATAGCCCATCCACCAATCGACCGCGCCGCCCAAGGTGTTGCCGGCGGTGGCCACCAGAACGGCGGGCCAGAACATCTCGGGGTTGAGTTTCACCAGTCCAAACACCACCGGTTCCGAGCCCAGTGGCAGCAGGGTGGCGGAAATGAACGAGACGATAAAAACGGTGCTGAGGCCGTACTGCGGCAGCGCCAGCAGTTGTATGAGATGTTCGATCCATTGCTCCATGTGAAGCTCAGTATAGGGAAGCCGCGCTGTTGTTCACGCGGGCTTATCCAAGCAAGATGGAGGGCGATGCCAGAATTTGCATCGTAGATTTCAATTGCTGAAATTTTGAGCAGCTAGAATCGCTGGCTTCCCCCCAAGACTTCCCACGGACCCGCCTGATCGCCGCTTGCGCTGCGTTGCCCTTCCATTTCTCATGCAGATTGGCCCTTATTCCCTGCCGAACAACTTGTTCGTCGCCCCCATGGCGGGTGTGACGGATAGGCCGTTCCGGCGCCTGTGCAAGGCGCTGGGGGCAGGTTATGCCGTCAGCGAAATGGTGACTTCGCGGCGCGACCTGTGGAACACGCTGAAAACCTCGCGCCGTGCCAACCACGATGGCGAGGCCGCGCCCATTGCGGTGCAGATCGCCGGTACCGAGCCGCAAATGATGGCCGAGGCCGCGGTCTACAACATCGAGCGTGGCGCGCAGATCATCGACATCAACATGGGTTGCCCGGCGAAAAAGGTCTGCAACAAGTGGGCTGGCTCGGCGCTGATGCAGGACGAAGACCTGGCCACGGCGATCGCGCAAGCGGTGGTCGAGGTGTGTGCGCCACACCAGGTGCCCGTGACCTTGAAGATGCGCACCGGCTGGTGCCAAACGCACAAAAATGCCTTGGTGCTGGCGCGCCGTTTTGAAGACGTGGGTGTGCAAATGCTCACCGTGCATGGCCGCACGCGCGAACAAGGCTACAAGGGCCACGCCGAGTACGACACCATTGCCGCCGTCAAGGCGGCGGTACACATTCCGGTGGTCGCCAATGGCGACCTCAACACCGCTGAAAAGGTGCGTGATGTATTGGCCGCAACCGGCGCGGATGCGGCCATGATAGGCCGCGCCGCGCAAGGGCGGCCGTGGATCTTCCGCGAAGTGGCGCACTTCCTGGCCACGGGCACGCATCTGGCGCAGCCCTTGGTGGTGGAAGTGCAGCGCCTGCTGCTCGACCACCTGGAAGACCACTACAGCCTTTACGGCGACTACACCGGTGTGCGCAGCGCGCGCAAACACATAGGCTGGTACATCCGGCATCTGCCGGGGGGAGACGCGTTCCGCAGCCAAATGAATGTGCTGGAGCAGCCCAGTCAACAACTGGCCGCGGTGAAAAACTATTTTGAGGCGATGGCCGACCGGATGGACCGGATGCCCGCCCCGCTGCCGGGCACCACGTCCGACAGTGCTGAAGAACAAGAGGAGAGTGCTGCGTGAGCAAAAAACACCTACAAGAATGCATACGAGAGAGTCTTGAGGATTACTTCACCGACCTGCATGGCATCGAGCCCAATGGCATGTACGACATGATGGTGCGCGCCATGGAAAAACCCTTGCTGGAAGTGGTGATGGCGCATGCCGACCAGAACCAGTCACGCGCGGCCGAATGGCTGGGCATGAACCGCAACACCTTGCGCAAGAAGTTGCTTGAGCACAAGCTCGCCAAATAAAAAATCGCCAGGCCTTCTGCACCAGCCGGCCCTGGCCACACCTGTTACCCCAGCCTCCAAAAAACGACTATGAACGCACTGATTTCCGTATCCGACAAGACCGGCGTACTCGAGTTCGCCCAAGCCCTGCATGCGCTGGGCATCAAGCTGCTTTCCACCGGCGGCACCGCCAAGCTGCTGATGGACGCGGGCTTGCCCGTGACCGAAGTGGCCGAGCACACCGGCTTTCCTGAAATGCTGGACGGTCGTGTAAAAACGCTGCACCCGAAGATCCACGGCGGCCTGCTGGCGCGCCGCGATGTGCCGGCCCATGTGGCCGCCATCCAGGAACACGGCATTGACACCATCGACCTGCTGGTGGTCAACCTGTACCCGTTTGAGGCTACCGTGGCCAAGCCCGGCTGCACGCTGGCCGACGCGATTGAAAACATCGACATCGGCGGCCCGGCCATGGTGCGCAGCGCCGCCAAGAACTGGAACGACGTGGGTGTGGTCACCGACGCATCGCAATACCCGGCTGTGCTGGCCGACCTCCAGGCGCAAAAGAAGTTGTCCGCCAAGCTGCGCTTCAGCCTGTCGGTCGCTGCCTTCAACCGTATCGCGCAGTACGACTCGGCCATCAGCGACTACCTGTCTTCGGTCACGTTCGAAGAAGAAAAACTGAGCGAAGAATACGTGCCCACACGCAGTGCCTTCCCGGGCCAAAGCAATGGCAGCTTCATCAAGCTGCAAGACCTGCGCTACGGCGAAAACCCACACCAGCAAGCCGCGTTTTACCGCGACCTGTACCCCGCGCCGGGTTCGCTGGTCACGGCCGAGCAATTGCAAGGCAAGGAGCTCAGCTACAACAACATCGCCGACGCCGATGCCGCATGGGAATGTGTCAAGAGCTTCGACGTGCCAGCCTGTGTGATCGTCAAACACGCCAACCCTTGCGGCGTGGCCGTGGGTGATGACGCCTTGGCCTCGTACAACAAGGCCTTCCAGACCGACCCGACCAGCGCCTTCGGCGGCATCATCGCCTTCAACCGCGTGGTGGATGGTGCAGCCGCACAGCAGGTGAGCAAGCAGTTTGTCGAAGTGCTGATGGCACCCGAGTTCACCGCTGAAGCGTTGGAAATCTTCAAGGCCAAAGCCAATGTGCGTTTGCTGAAGATTGCCCTGCCTGCGCCCGGTGGCACAAGCGACTGGCAACGTGGCCGAAACGCCGTGGACGCCAAACGCATTGGCTCCGGCCTGTTGCTGCAAACGGCAGACAACCGCGAACTCGCGGCCAGCGAGTTGAAGGTGGTCACGCTCAAGCAACCAACACCACAAGAGTTGGAAGACCTGTTGTTCGCCTGGAAGGTGGCCAAGTACGTCAAGAGCAACGCCATTGTGTTCTGTAAGGACGGCATGACCATGGGTGTGGGCGCCGGCCAGATGAGCCGCCTCGACTCGGCCCGCATCGCCAGCATCAAGGCCAGCCACGCCAAGCTCAGCCTGCAAGGCACGGTGGTGGCGAGTGATGCGTTTTTCCCCTTCCGCGACGGCCTGGACGTGGTGGTGGACGCCGGTGCGACCTGCGTCATCCAACCCGGTGGCAGCATGCGCGACCAGGAAGTCATAGACGCCGCCAACCAGCGCGGTGTGGCCATGGTGTTCTCGGGTGTGCGCCACTTCCGGCACTAAGCGGCCATGGCGTTGACCAACAAAAAAGGAGCCTAGGCTCCTTTTTTGTTGGGTTAAGACTTCGCCAGCTTTAACGCCAGTGGCCGTGACCGCCCGAGCTGTAACCCAGGTTCAGCGACACACCAATGGGTGAGACAAAAGGCGCGGCATACGGCGTCGCCTGGTACCAGCCCACGGGGGCCGGTGCCGGTGCAATCACGGGCGGAGCGTACACACCTTCCGTCTGCATCACTGGCTGATGGGCCGGCATGGTCTGCACGGCGGGGCTGACCTGCAGCGGAATGCTTGGGCCAGGATCTTGAGGCAATTGCACGGTGTATTGTTTGCCCGCATATTCATAGACCACGTTGTAGCCCATGGTGCGGTTCTCATACACGTTTTGTGTGCCGCAGTTTTGCACCGTCTGGTACTGGGTACCGCCAGGGCCCTGGATGCTATTGCCCAGAAGGGCTCCGCCCACGACACCCAGGCCAGTTGCCACCGCGCGCCCCGAGCCTCCGCCCACCGCATTGCCCAGCACACCGCCCGCGATCGCGCCCAGCAGCGCGCCGGCACCCGAGGGGGCCGACTGCGTGGCGACCTGTTGTGTGCTGCACACCTGTCGCGGTACCGCGACCTGCTGCACCACCGCAGTCGAAGACAACACCCGCCCATATTCCTGGGCAGACGCCACAGACACAAGGCCGGTGCCAAGGGCCAGAACTGACAGCACAAGGATTTTTTTCATGATGGGGTTTAGAGGGGCGTGTTCAGCGGAAGTTTGAACCTTTACACGGCCTTTTCAAATCCAGCCTCTGTCTGCCTGTGTGCGGAGCGTAAACATTGGGGGCTGAATTGACACTTCAGGCAATGCTGAAGTGCGCAGGCAGCTATTCTTTTGGAAGCGTTTTGAACGCCACGCGTGCGGCTTCAATGGTGGCGTCGATGTCGGCATCGGTGTGCGCCGCGCTCACAAAGCCGGCTTCGTAGAGTGCTGGCGCAATGTACACACCCTGGTCTAGCAGCCCGTGGAACAGGTGGTTGAAACGTGGGTTGCTGCTGCGCATCACCTGGCTGTAGTTCTGCGGCAACTCGGGCAACAGGAAGAAGCCAAACATGCCGCCTTCACTCTCGGTGCAGAACGGCACACCTTCGGCATCGGCTGCCGCTTGTAGGCCCTGTACCAGGCGTTTGGTTTTGGCGCCCAGGGCTTGGTAAAAGCCAGGTTTGGCGATTTCGCGCAGCGTGGCCAGCCCACAAGCAGTGGCCACCGGGTTGCCCGATAAGGTGCCGGCCTGATAAACCGGCCCCATAGGCGCCAGTTGTTCCATGATCGCGCGCGGGCCACCAAAGGCCGCCAACGGCATGCCGCCGCCAATTACCTTGCCCATCACGGTCAGGTCGGGCTTGATGCCCAACACACCTTGCGCGCCTTGCAGGCCAACACGGAAGCCTGTCATCACCTCGTCGAACAACAGCAGCGCGCCGTGCTGCGTGCACAGTTCACGGCAGCGCTTGGCAAAGGCCGGCGTGGCGCGCACAAAGTTCATGTTGCCGGCGATGGCTTCTATCATCAAACAAGCGATGTCGTGGCCGTGCAGCGCAAAGGCTTCTTCCAACTGCGTCAGGTTGTTGTATTCGAGTACCAGCGTGTGCTGCACCACTTCGGGCGGCACGCCAGCCGAAGTGGGATTGCCAAACGTCGCCAGGCCCGAGCCGGCCTTCACCAGCAGCGCATCGGCATGGCCGTGGTAACAACCCTCAAACTTGATGATGTGTTTGCGGCCCGTGGCGCCGCGCGCCAGGCGCAGTGCACTCATGGCGGCCTCGGTGCCGGAACTGACCAGGCGCACCATTTCCATAGACGGCAGCAACTGCAGGATTTGCTCGGCCAACTCGACTTCGCGTTCCGTGGGCGCGCCGAACGAGAAGCCGTCCAGCGCGGCCTTTTGCACCGCTTCCAGCACCGCGGGGTGGCCGTGGCCCAGGATCATGGGCCCCCAGGAGCCGATGTAGTCGATGTAACGCTTGTTGTCAGCGTCCCAGAAGTAGGCGCCTTCCGCGCGGCGGATGAAGCGTGGCGTGCCGCCCACGGCCTTGAACGCACGGACCGGGGAGTTCACGCCACCGGGAATCACTTTTTGGGCGCGGGCAAAGAGTTCGGCGTTCAAGTCCTGGTGCATGTCTGGGGCGATTTAATAGAGTTTGGGATCAATGGCGCGTATTGCTGGGCGTGGCTTCGAGTGCGGCCAAGGCCAACTTGGTTTCCTCGTCCATCTCGTCGTCTTCAGCTTCTTCATCTTCGTCGGGCTGCGCCCAGAACATGCGGTCGGGGATGACGTGGCCCATGCCGGGGCGAAAGCCCGCGTCTAGGCAGCGATCGAGGTAGCTCAGCGCTTCGCGTGTGGCCTCGGCCAGGTCGGTGCCGCCCGCCAGCAACGCCGCCAGCGCGGCTGAAAGCGTGTCGCCAGCCCCGGTGAACACGGCTTCGAAAAGCTCGAACTTGCTGCTGGCCATGATGGCTTGCGGGCTGGCCAAAACGTTGTCTACATGTTGCTCGGGCAGCGGAATGCCCGTGACCAAGGTATAGGCCACGCCCATTTCGGCGGCCACCTTGGCGATGTCCCGCGGCGTGGGGTTGCGTTCGCCTTCCCAGTCCGGCAGCAGCCAGCGGCGCAGCGTACTGTGGTGCCCAACCAACACCGTGGTTTGCGGCAACATCAGTTCCCGGAAGGCGTCCAGATATTCGTCAATCTTGGATTCATCCCACCACGACAGGTTGGGCATGTAGGCCACCACCGGTACCTCGGCGTAGTCGGCCGTGATCTCGGCGATGACGCTGATGTTTTCTGGGTCGCCGACAAAACCGACCTTGATGACCTGCACGGTCATATCTTCCAGAACCGCGCGTGCTTGCTCGCTCACGGCCTCATCATCAAAACCAAAGTGTTCGAAAATCTCGCCGGTATCGCGGGCGTAGGCACCTGTTACAACTGGCAGGCAGTGGGCGCCTACGGAGGCGATGGTGGAAACGTCAGCCGACAGGCCACCTGCGCCGCTGGGGTCGCTGGCATTGAAGACCATGACACAGGCGGGGCTGCCAAGATCGTCGTCTTCACCGTCTTCAAGGGGTAAGTCAGTGGGGGATGTTGTCATGGGGCCGAGAGATTCTGGCTAGGTGGCGAACAAGCCTATGGAAGGCACTGCTGCGTCGATACAATCGTTGCATTCTATTCGAAGGCCCCTTAAGCTGTGACTGATACAAAAGATACAAAAACTTGGATGTGCTTGATTTGCGGATGGATCTACGATGAAGCCACCGGCTCTCCAGAAGAAGGCATCGCACCGGGCACGGCCTGGGCCGATGTGCCTATGAACTGGACGTGTCCTGAATGCGGCGCACGCAAAGACGATTTCGAAATGGTGCAGATTTAACCCTGGGCTGTAACAGCGGCAGGGTTGCGTGAGGCAAGGTCTTTCAGGAGCCGCATTAGTGAGTACAAGCGCATTGACCCTCAAGGTCCTGGTGGTAGATGACAGCAACACCATCCGCCGCAGCGCCGAGATTTTCCTCAAGCAGGGCGGTCACGAGGTGTTGCTGGCCGAAGATGGTTTTGATGCCCTCTCCAAAATCAACGACCACAGCCCGCAACTGATTTTCTGCGACATCCTGATGCCCAAGCTGGATGGCTACCAGACCTGCGCCATCATCAAGCGCAACCCCCTTTTTTCCGCAATCCCGGTGGTCATGCTGTCTTCAAAAGACGGTGTGTTCGACAAAGCGCGCGGCCGCATGGTGGGCTCGCAGGACTACTTGACCAAACCCTTTACCAAAGACCAGTTGCTGCAGGCGGTACAACAGTTCGGTGCTGCAGCGCAAGGAGTTGCTTGATGCCCATCCACCATGTTTTGATCGTGGACGACTCGAAGACCGAGCTGATGTACCTGACCGATATGCTGCAGAAAAGCGGCATGGTGGTGCGCACGGCGGAAAATGCGGAAGACGCTTTCAAGAAGCTGGCCGAGCAAAAGCCTGATCTGATCCTGATGGATGTGGTGATGCCGGGGCAGAATGGCTTTCAGCTCACGCGCTCCATCAGCCGCAACCCGGAATATGCCGACGTGCCCATCATCATGTGCACCAGCAAAAACCAGGAAACCGACCGTGTCTGGGGCTTGCGCCAAGGCGCCCGCGACTACATCACCAAACCAGTCGATGCCGCCGAGCTGAAGGCCAAGATCAGCGCACTGGGTTAACCAACCGTGGCGAATCGAGCTGCCTTAAGAGAACTTCACACCCGGCTCGCAGCACGACTGCAAAACGCCCGTGCACAGGGCCAGGCCATGCAGTGGCTGGCGGTGGAGATTGGCACGGGGCGCTTCCTGGTGCCCTTGGCGCAATCGGGCGAGATTTTTCCGTGGACATCGGTGCAAAACACGCCCTATACCCAGGATTGGTTCCTGGGGGTTTCAAATCTGCGTGGCAGTCTTTGTGGGGTGGCCGACATGGCTGCCTTCATGGGCCTGGCCGTGCAGACGAATGCGCTTGAGCGTGACCGCTCGGAATGCAGTTTGCTGACGTTCAACAGCAGCCTGGAGTTGAATTGCGCCATTCTGGTGGACCGCCTGTCCGGTCTACGCGGGCCCGAAGCCTTTACCGCGTCGCAGGCGGTGGCCGTTGACAGCGCTAAACCATATCTCGGTCTGCAGCATACCGATACGGCCGGCCAGCAATGGCAAGAGCTGAATCTGCAAACCCTTTCGCAATTTCCCCCTTTTCTGAGCATCAGTGCTTAGGCACGTCCATAAGGCTGCACCATGTCCGTCGTTGTCAAGCTGACACAGCTGTTTGAGAAGAAGCAGGCAGAGTCCGAATTCGCCCCCAGCATGGGTATTTCTGAAGCCACGGACCAGCCATTGGGGGCCAGTGCGGCGCCGGACTCGGTGCAAGGCCGAGGCTCGTTGCAAGGACCGCTTTCCTTGTCGGCAGAGCCCGGTGGCAAAGGGCAGGATTTTGGCGAGAGCCGTTTTGTCGATGCGAGCGTCGCTGACCACGCAGACGCACCGGTGACCCTGCCTTTGTTGGGGCGGCGTGCGCCGGGCCAGCATCAGCGAATTCTGGGCGCCTTGCTGGCATTGGCGCTTTTGGCCTTGATCGGTGTGACGGTGTTTGCCTTGAACCAGGCCGGCAAAACCGCACAGCAACTGGCCGCGACGGGCCAGGCCTTGATGCAATCACAGCGCCTGGCCAAATCGGTTTCTCAAGCCTTGGTGGGCACACCTGCGGCGTTTCCCGATGTGGCCGACAGTGCGGCTGCACTGAACCAGGCGGTCGAAGGCTTGGCCCATGGCGACGACAAACTCAGTGCCGTACAAGGCGCTGCCCGTACCGAGCTGGAAGCCATCCAGCCGTTGACGGCCCGTGCCGGTAAAAATGCCGCCACGGTGATGGCACAGCAAAAAGTGTTGACGCAGGTGGGCGCGTCTTTGCAAGGCATCAACCGCCATTCGTTTGAGATGCTGGAGCTGGCCGAAAGTGTGTCCGCCAGCAAACTGCAGCAAAACGCCCCGGCCATAGAAATTTCGGCCGCCGGCCAACTGGTGATGTTGACGCAACGTATCGCCAAGTCGGCGAACGAATTTCAGACACTTGATGGCGGCAGCCCCGAGGCCGTGTTTTTGCTGGGCAAGGACTTGAGCGCGTTCCGCGAAATCACCCGCGGTCTGCTCGACGGCAGTGCCGACTTGCGCCTGGGCGCGGCCCGAGATGCGGGTATGCGCGAGCAACTCAATGCGCTGCTGAAGGCCTACGAGCAAATGCGCACGGATGCGGGCGCTATTTTGGGTAACCTGCAAGGCTTGGTGGCCGCGCGTGAAGCGCAGTCCTCCATCATTGCCGAGAGTGAGCCGCTGCGGCGTCAACTTGAATTGCTGCAGGGCCAACTGTCCTCGCAAAGCGGTATTGGCCTGGGGCTGATTCTGGGCATGGTGGCGTCGGCTCTGCTGGTGCTGGCCGGCGGCGCTGGCCTGGCGATGGTGCAGTTGCGCAGCAGCCAGCAACGGCAATTGGTGGCAGAAGGCCAACGCCAGCACGCTGAACACGCGCAGTTGGAGGCCAAGCGTGTGAACGACGCCAACCAGGCCGCCATCTTGCGGCTGATGAACGAACTGCAGCAGGTGGCAGAGGGCGACCTCACCCAAGAAGCCACGGTGACGGAAGACATCACTGGCGCGATTGCCGATTCGGTGAACTACACCGTGGAAGAACTGCGCGCGCTGGTCGGCAGCGTGCAAAACACCGCCAGCCGGGTGGCGCAAACCACCGCCCAGGTGGACAACACCTCGACAGAACTGCTCGCCGCCTCGACCGAGCAATTGCGCGAGATTCGTGAAACCGGCCGTTCGGTGCTGGACATGGCTTCGCGCATCAACGAGGTGTCCACCCAGGCGCAGGAATCGGCTTCGGTGGCGCGCCAGTCGCTGCAAGCCGCAGACTCCGGTTTGCAGGCCGTGCAAAACGCCATCGGCGGCATGAACGCCATCCGCGACCAGATCCAGGACACCTCCAAACGCATCAAACGCCTGGGTGAGTCGTCGCAAGAGATTGGTGAAATCACCGAGCTGATTTCCGACATTACCGAACAGACCAACGTCTTGGCGCTGAACGCCGCCATCCAGGCCGCATCCGCCGGTGAAGCCGGACGCGGCTTCTCGGTCGTGGCCGAAGAGGTGCAGCGCCTGGCCGAACGCTCGGGTGACGCCACACGCCAGATTGCGGCGCTGGTGAAGGGCATTCAGACCGACACACAAGACGCCGTGGCCGCCATGGACCGCTCCACGCAGGGTGTGGTGGCCGGCGCGCAACTGTCCGATACCGCTGGCACGGCCCTGTCGGAGATCGACCAGGTGTCGCGCCGACTGGCCGAGCTGATCGAACAGATTTCCTCCATCACCTCGCGTGAAGCCGAGAAGGCCAACATCGTGGCCAACAACATCCAGCACATTTTTGCGGTGACGGAGCAAACCGGTGAAGGCACACGTTCCACGGCCCAGCAGGTGCGCGAGTTGTCGCACATGGCCGAGGAATTGCGCCAATCTGTGGCCCGGTTCAAGATCAGCTGACCCCACTCTTTCAAGAGTACCGAATGGATCAACTCATGCACGCCGCTCCAACCGCTGGGGCGCATGCGTCCGATCAAGACCTTGGGCCTTTGGCCTGGGTATTGGACGAACTGCGCAAGACGCTGGACAACGCCGTCAAAGCCCTGCGCCGCCAAGTCCGCGAGGTCGAAGGCGGGTCGGCCGACGCCACGGCCATCACCAACGGCACACATCTGCAGTTGGCGCGCCAGCAACTGCACATGGCCGTGGGGGCGCTGTCCATGGTCGGCATGCGCGAGCCCGCGCAGATGCTGGGTGCCATGGAGGAGGTGGCGCAGAGGTTCGTCAACCAACCCGAGCTGTGCACCGAAGCTGCGGTGACTACCCTTGAGGCTGCAAGCTTTGCGTTGATCGACTTCCTTGAGGGTGTGCTGGCCGGCAAATCGGTTTCGGCCGTGGGCCTGTTCCCGCAGTACCGCGACGTGCGCGTGCTCGCCGGTGGCGGGCAGGCGCATCCGGCAGATTTGTGGTCGGTGTCATCTAAGGCGGCCGCCGTCGGCGGCGTGGCCTTGGTGCCGCCTCTGGCCTACGCACCCGAAGTGCGCTCGCAGTTTGACCAAGGGGTGCTGAAGATCGTCAAAACCGGTGACCCGGTTTCGGCCAAACACTTGGCGCAGTTGAGCCTGGGCTTGGCGTCGGCGCAAACTGCCGCGCCCGTGCGGGCCTTCTGGATGCTGGCCACGGCTTATTTTGAAGCGCTGGGTGAAGGCCTGATCGCGGCCGACCTTTATGCCAAACGCATTGCGTCGCGTGTGTTGACCCAATACGCGGGTCTGGCGAAAGGCGACACCAAGCTCACGCCGCGCCTGGTGCAGGACATGTTGTTCTACGCGGCGCAGGCCGTGCCAAGCGAAACATCTGACACGCCAACCCTGGCCGCTGTGCGCAAGGCCTACAGCCTGCACCGCCATGTGCCGACCAACTACGAAGAACAACGCTTTGGCCGCTTCGACCCGGCCCTGGTGGCCCAGGCCCGCAAACGCCTGGCGGCGGCGGCCGAAACCTGGTCTGCGCTGGCCGGTGGCGACCTGCATCGTCTGAAGACGGCGCACGATCAATTCGCCCAGGTGGGCGAGTCGCTCACCAAGCTGCATCCCGAGAGTGCCGAGTTGGCACATGCGTTGAACCAGGCGGTTTATGCCACCGCGCGCTCCAACGCGGCGCCCCCTGCGGCGCTGGGCATGGAAGTCGCCACCTCGGTGCTGTATCTGGAGGCCGCTTACGAGGAGCTGGATCAGGCCAGCGCCCACATGGCCGAGCGCGCCAACCTGCTGGCCGGTCGCCTGGAGCGTGTGCTGCGTGGCGGCCAACCCGAGCCACTGGACGCGTGGATGGAAGAGCTGTACCACCGCGTCAGCGACCGTCAAACCATGGGCAGCGTGGTTGATGAGCTGCGCAGCTCTCTCGGCGACGTAGAGCAGGCCTTGGACCAGTTTTTCCGTACACCACGCGAGAAGGTCCCATTGGGCCGGGTGTCGGCGCAGATGTCGCAAATGCGGGGTGTGTTGTCGGTGCTGGGTCTGGCCGAGGCCTCGCAGGCCATGGCGCGCATGCGCGAAACGGTGGACCGTTTCATGTTCGACGATGCGCAGGACGAAGCCCAGCGCGCGGCCACTTTCGACAAGCTGGGCAATAGCCTGGGGGCCATGGGTTTTCTGATCGACATGCTGGCCTACCAGCCGGCGCTGGCGCGCAAGCTGTTTGTCTACGATGAAAGTGCGGGTGAGTTCAAGCTGGTCATGGGGCGCAATGCCGCACCTACCGACGCCGAGCAACTGGTCGAAGACCTGGGCGACAGCTTTGCCGCTGCTGAGCCTGCGCCAGCGCCAGTCACCGCTCCAGCTGCTGAGGCCGCTGAGGCCACCGCCGTCGACACCGCTGCAGAAGCCGCACCCCTGCAAGGCGCCGGGCTTGTGGTGGACGATTTTGCCGATACCGTGCCCCCTGCAGTCGAGCCTGCTACTGAAAGCCTGGCCGAACCAGCACTTGCCTTGCCCGGCGAGCTTCTGCCCGAAGTGTTGCCCGAAGTCTTGGCCGAAGTGCCTGCACACCCCGCGCCAGCCGCGTCCGCTGCCGAGCATGAGGCTGCGGTTGCGGTTGCCGACGACCTGGCTTTTGACCTCGATGCGGGGCCGACACCGGCGACTGAAGAGCCTGCACTGCTTGAGACTGAAGCGCAAAGCCAGGCTGTGCCCGTAGCGCTTGCGCCGGCATCAGAGGTGCTGGCCGCACCGCCCAAGCCGTTGGAATCGTCCCCGGCCGTGAGTACCGCGCCTGCGGTCGACGACGAAGACGACGATGGCGCCGAACTGCGCGAGATCTTCATCGAAGAAGCCCGTGAAGTGCTGGCAACCGGGCTTGGTGCCGTGTCCAGTCTGCGTGAAACACCTGCCAATGTGGCCGAGCAGACGGTACTGCGACGCGCGTTCCACACACTCAAGGGCAGCTCGCGCATGGTCGGGCTCAGCGAGTTTGGTGAAGCCGGTTGGGCGATGGAGCAGTTGCTCAACAGCTGGTTGGCCAGCCCCAGCCCGGCCAGTGAAGATTTGCTCTCGCTCTGTGAAGATGCCTTGCGTGGTTTTGCCATGTGGGTGGAAGACCTGGCGATTGGCACCGGCGAGGATTGGCGTGCGGAGCCGTTCCGTTCCGCAGCTGATGCGCTGCGTCTTGACGGGCGGCGTGAACCTCTGCGGATACCGCAAGCTGCGAGTACGGCCGGACCCTTGTCCATGCCGCTGGACAGCTTGCAAGACCGTTCCGCTGAGCAAGCCACGCTGGACGTGGCCGACGAGGCATTGGCCGGAGTCGACTGGAGCCATCCGGAGGAGGTCGAGCCCGCGCCCGAAATCCAGGAGCTGCCCCTGTCCTTAGAGGACGATGCGGCGGCTGTATTGTCGGAGGCCGAGCTTCTGGCGGCCTTTGCCAACACCGATGTGTCGACGCAGCCGAGTGCCGCTGATGTGCCGGAAGAAGTCCTGAGCCAAGCATTGGCGCCAAGCTTGGAAGCAGAGGCAGAGGCAGAGGCAGAGGCAGAGGCAGAGGCAGAGGCAGAGGCAGAAAATGCCACGCCCGCAGAGCTGCTCCAGGCGCCTGTCGTCGAAGAGCCTGTGTCGCCAGAAGAAAGTGCCATCGAAGAGCCGGTCACCGCAGTGTCAGAGCAACTGCTTGAAGATGCCGTGGCGCCAGCCATCGAAGCCGCCGCCAGCCCCACGGTGGCACATGAACCTGAGGTCGAGACCGAGTCAGAGGGCAACGATGCCATCAAGGCCATAGGCCCATTGCGCATCGGCATTCCGCTCTACAACGTGTTCCTCAATGAAGCCGATGAGTGGTCGCGCCGGCTGCAGACATCGCTGAATGAATGGGCACTGGAGTTGCACCAGCCGTTGTCGGATACGGCCGTGGCCTTGGCCCACTCCCTGGCTGGCAGTTCCGCCACGGTGGGTTTTCAGGCGCTGTCGCATTTGGCGCGGGCACTCGAAGATGCGTTGTTGCATGTGCAGATGGACGGCTCCGGCACCGAGCAGCAGGCGCAAGTGTTCAACGATGCGGCCGAAGACATTCGCCGCCTGCTGCACCAGTTTGCTGCAGGATTCTTGAAGGATGCCAACCCGGCTGTGGTGGACGCCCTGCGTGCCTTGCTGGCCCAGGAGCCGGTATCGCAGCAGGATGCCGAGCAAGATTCACGGCAGGACGACGAGCCCGTCGCCAGCACTTTTGCCGACACGCTGGATGGCGGCGCAGAGGACGCGGCGCGGCCTGATTCTGCTCCTGCGGGCGCGGACCAGAACGCTGAAGACCGTCCCGAAATCGCAGAGCTTGAAGACGCCGAGGCCACGGCCGAAGTGACAGCTGAGGTCACGGCCGAAGCCGGCGCAGAAGCACCGGTCTTGGCGCCGGTGCTCGCCATGCCGGTCGCCCCGCGTTTGAGCCAGGCGGTCGAAGCGCGTGCCGCTGCGGCCACCGATGGTTTTGCCGAAGACCTGGACGCGGTCGATGTGATCGACGCCGATCTGTTTCCGATCTTTGAGGAAGAAGCCGCCGAGTTGCTGCCGCAGCTGGGCTCGGCATTGCGCCAATGGCGTGCCCATCCCGACAACGCCGGCGCACGCAGCGAAGTGCTGCGCGCGCTGCACACCCTCAAGGGCAGTGCCCGGCTGGCTGGCGCATTGCGCCTGGGTGAACTGGCGCACCGGCTCGAAACCGTGATCGAATACATGGGCGCCGACGGTGAGCCGACGGCCGCCAGCATAGAGCCGCTGCTCGCGCACTTCGACGTGTTGCAGGGCAATATGGACGCGCTGCGCACCAGCCACCTGCAAAGTGTGAGTGGCGCGGAGGTGTTGCCCATCAATGCGTCCATCGACATTCGCGGCGCAGAAGATCTGGAAACCGCGGCGCCCCTGCCGGCCCCGCTGCCGCAGGTCACGCGCCAGCTTGCCGGTCAATCGGTGCGGGTGCGCTCGCAGCTGCTCGACCGCATGGTCAACCAGGCCGGCGAGGTCATCATCACGCGTACACGGCTAGATGCCCGTGTGGGCCAGCTGCGCGGCTCCTTGAACGACCTGAGTGGCAACCTGGAACGCTTGCGGCAACAGTTGCGCGAGATCGAACTGCAGGCTGAATCACAAATGCAGTCGCGCCTGGCGCAGGCGAAGGAGTCGGAACAGGCGTACGACCCGCTGGAATTCGACCGCTTCACACGGGTGCAGGAACTCACCCGCATGATGGCCGAGTCGGTCAACGACGTGGCCACGGTGCAGCGCAACCTGCAGCGCACGATTGAAGGTGCCGAAGACGATCTCGCCGCACAAGCGCGCCAGGCGCGTGAGCTGCAGCGCGATCTGCTGCGCACCCGCATGGTCGAGTTCGAAGGTATTGCCGAACGTTTGTACGCCGTGGTGCGCCAGGGCAGCAAAGATACCGGCAAACAGGTCAAGCTCGACATCACCGGCGGCGCCATCGAAATGGACCGTGGGGTGTTGGACCGCATGGCGCCAGCCTTTGAACACCTGCTGCGCAATGCCATGGCCCACGGCATCGAAGCGCCCGAGGTGCGCCAGGCCGCGGGCAAACCTGCGGCCGGCAGCATACAGATCGACCTGCAGCACGAGGGTAACGACATCCTGGTGACCGTGGGTGACGATGGTGCGGGGCTGGACCTCGACCGCATTCGTCAGCGCGCTGAAGCTCAAGGCCTGGTGACGCCCGGTCAGGTGCTGGAGCCAGGCGCGGTGGCCGATCTGGTGTTCCTGCCCGGTTTCTCCACCGCCAGCCAGGTGTCGGAGATTTCTGGGCGCGGCATCGGCATGGACGTGGTGCGTGCCGAAGTGCAGGCGCTAGGTGGCCGTATTGAAACCGTTACCGAGACCGGCAAGGGAACGCGCTTCAAGATGGTGCTGCCGCTGACCACGGCGGTCACGCAGGTGGTGATGTTGCGCATGGGCGGTTTGTCGATTGGTGTACCCGCCAACCTGGTGGAAACCGTGCGCCGCACGCCGCAGGCCGAACTGGCCCAGGCCTATGGCCAGGAGTTTTTGGTTTACGCTGGCGAGCAGGTGCCTCTGTACTGGGGTGGCAGTCTGCTGCAAACCTCGGCGCTCAGCACCGAAGAGGAGGGCAAACACAGCCCCGTGGTGGTGTTGCGCAGTGCGGCGCAACGTATTGCCCTGCACGTCGATGAAGTGTTGGGCAACCAGGAAGTGGTGGTGAAAAACCTCGGGCCACAGTTGTCGCGCCTGCCTGGTTTGGCGGGGATGTCGGTTCTGGCGTCGGGTGCCGTGGTGCTGATCTACAACCCGGTGGCGCTGGCCACGGTTTACGGGCCGCGTGCACGTTTGTGGCAGGCGGTACAGCGCTCTGGGGCCGAGCAGTCGGTGGTGGCGCAAGGCCTGGGCGCGGGCGCCGATGTGCCGCTGGTGCTGGTGGTGGACGACTCCATCACTGTGCGCCGCGTCACGCAGCGTTTGCTCAAGCGTGAAGGTTATCGTGTGGCACTGGCCACGGATGGTGTGCAGGCACTGGAGCGGCTGCGCGAGGAGCGCCCGGCGCTGGTGCTGTCCGACATCGAAATGCCGCGCATGGATGGGTTTGATTTGGCGCAGACCATTCGCAATGATGCGGCGTTGAAAGATCTGCCCATCGTGATGATTTCTTCGCGCACCGCGGACAAACACCGCGAGCATGCGCGTGCCTTGGGCGTGAACCACTATCTTGGCAAGCCTTACCCGGAAGAAGCCTTGCTGGAATTGGTGCGGCAGTATGCGGCGCAGGCTGCGTTGGCGGCTACTGAGGGCTAGGGCGTCTTTGGGCGCTCCTGGCCGGGCGACTCCCGGCCAGCAGTGCAAATTGAAATCTCTAGCCCAGCCGCCGTAGCCACTCCAGCAAAGCAGAGTTCACGACTGAAGGCTGTTCCATCGTGAGCATATGCCCGCACCCCGGCAAGATGTGTACCTCGGCCTGCGGCAACCATCCAGCGATCTCGTAGGTGTGTTCGGGTGGTGTGAGTTTGTCGGCCTCGCCACACAACAGCAGCACCGGGCAGGCCACACGGGCCAGATGTTGCCGCGCATCGGGCCGCACCATGATGGCGCGGTTCTGCTGTACCAGTTGGCTGGCGCCGGCGCGCAGCACCATGTCCATATAGCGTTGCGTGAGGGCCGTGTTGCGGGCCTGTGCGGGGGCGAAGGCCAAGGGCACGTTGGCGCGTAGTACCTCGGGCGCGCGGCCTTGTGCAAAAAGTGGCAGCACGCCTTCGCGTAGCGTGCGCATGGCGTCGTTTTCGGGGCGTGCGCTAGTGCCCAACAAGGCCAGGCCACGCAGCCGTGGGCCCGCGTGGCGTGCGGCTTCCATGGCGATCATGCCACCCATCGAGGCGCCACACAGCACCAGCGGGCCGGGGTGTTCGTCCACCAGGGCTTGGGCCATGTCTTCTATGGTGTGGTGGCGGGTGTGGACGTCGCTCACCGCGGTGTTCCACTTCTGTGGCACGGCGGCGAGTTGCGCCTGCCACATCTCGGCGTCGGTGGCCAAGCCTGGCAACAAGATCAATTGGGCCGCAACAGGGGTCATAGGTGTTTGTAGGGGTACAGGTTCCTGAACTTTTTCTTTTGGCCTATGCTGGCCCCACGGAGATCGTAAATACGTTCTTAGGAGAATGTCATGAAAATATTATTGCCGGTAGACGGCTCAGATGTGTCGCTGGAAGCAGTGCGCCATGCCATCAGCCTGGTGCGCCAAGGCCTGAGGGCGCGTATGGTGTTGGCCAATGTGCAGGCGCCAGCGCATTTGTATGAACTGGTGATGAGGCCCGACCCCGGGGTGATCGAACGCGCGAGCACCGATGCCGCGCGCGATGCCTTGCTCAAAGGCAGTGCCCTGCTGCGCGAAGCCGACATCCCGTTCGAGACCGAGATTGCGATTGGCGACCCGGCCCACACCATCATCGACATTGTGGAGCGCTACAGCTGTGACATGGTGATCCTGGGCGCCCGCGACAAGGGCAGTTTGCGCAGCGCCCTGCTTGGCTCGGTGGCGCACGAAGTGCTCCACGCTGCACCTGTGCCGGTGATGATCATCAAGCCACACGACGATGCAGATCTAGAGGCCGCAGATAAGGCGGCATTACAAGACCTGGCGGATGAGAACTGAGGCAAGGCTGAACAAGGCCCGCCCGTGGCCCTAAGCCGGGCGTAGCTTCGGCCGCTAGCTTTCGTTGTGCGCGACGCTGATGCGTCGTCGCGTGCCCGCTGCCACGTCGTAGATGTTGAAGTCGTTCATCGTGCGTCCATAGAGGTGCAGGCTCACCGCGCGCGGCCGGTTCGCTGGCACGCCGGTGATGTGGATGTGGTCGGGGTTGGGCACAAAGCTGGTGATGGCGCCGCGCCCCAGCAGGATGATGCCGCCGCGCACCAGGTCTATGCCCTCATCGCTGCCCCGGTCGGGCGATATGCGCACGTAGCTGCGCTCTTCCAGTAAGCCCTCCAGCACACCGACCACGCCCCAACTGCCGTGGTCGTGTACGGGCGTCCATTGGCCGGGCGACCACACCAGGGTGTAGATCGACATGCTGGCGTCAGGCGCGCTGTACACCAGGTTGCGAGCGTAGTGGTCTGGGTGGCTTTGAAAGTGTTGCGGCTGCAGGAAGGTGTTGGCACCTTCTACCAGCGCCAGCATCAGCGGCGCAATGGCTTCCACGCAATCGGCAGGGTCTGCACCGCGTTGGGTGTGTGCAGCAATTTGGCTGAGAAATGTGTCGAGGGCGGTCATGGGGCGCGGCAGCCTGTACAGCCGCCATCATTTTGTGTGGACGATGGCCTGTGACTATAGCGCCCGTTGGTGTCTATAGACACCAAAACCAACACCGCTGGCCGATGTCCAACTACCAGTTCGGCAATCCCAGGGCGTTCTGCGTGTGTGCTACCAGTTGCGCCAACCGCAGCGACTCCGGCTGGCTGTTGCGCAAGGGCTGCACCAGGTTGTGCACGGCCGCCCATTGGTCCGAGCGTATGAGGGCGTCGAGGTGAAACTGGCCGAACAGATCGCGTTGTGCGTGGCTGCCGCCAATCAATACCAACTGCGGCAACGCTTGCCCCAGCGCCTGTGCCGCGTTGGCAAAGTCCCCTTGCGCATAAGCCAGCAGGCCGCGTGCGCAGGGCAGGGCGGTTTGGTGCCACTGAGGTTGGTCGGGGTGTGCCTCGGCATGGGTTTCCAGGCTGGTGAGCAAAGCAGCGGCCTCCGGGCGGCCAGCGCGGGCCAGGCCGTAGAGGTAGTGCAGGTCGAGAAATGGCAGCACGTGCTCGGCACCGCGCGCCAGCAAATACGTGGCCACGTCTTGCCAGCGCACACCCACGTCAACACCTGCCAACTCCAGCCGTGCGAGCAGCGACACGGCGTTGGCCTGGTCTTGGGAATAACTTTTCTCCACACCCCACACCTGGGTGTCGTAAAGCTCAAGCGCGGCTTGGGCTTGCCCAAGTTCAATCGCGAACAGCGCGGCGTGCCACCAGTTGTGCGTGACCATGAACGAGTTCAAGCCGGTCCACGTGGATGCCATGCTTTGCATGAAGTCCAGGCCCTCGCGCATGCGCCCTTGGGTCAGCATGACGTGCGCCAAGGCGTGGTGCGCCCAGGGCTCTTTTTCACTCAGCTGGATGGCGTGGCGTGCAGCCGCTTCGGCTTGCGCCATGGCGTGGCATTGCTCCCAAGCAAAGGCCAGCATGCCGTGCAGGTAGGGCACATCCGCCGCGTGGGGTGCGGCGGCCAGCGCCAGGCGCAGCATGGCTGGTGCATCGCCCAGGTTGAAGGCGTGGTACTGGCCTAGCTTCAAGGCCACGAGGTCGCGCGGATGCTGCGCCACCTGCTCCTGCAGCAGGCGCAGGCTGCTGGGCACGTCGCCATGCACCCATGCCGCCACGGCTTGCACAAAACGCTGCTCGCGTGAAGTGGCATCGTGGCTGTGCTGCTGCGCCCGTTGCAGATAGGGGCGGGCATTGGCCGGAGCGCTGCCGGTTTCGGCAAACATGTGCAGTGCCGCAGCGTAGGCCTGGACGATGGCGCTGTGGTCGTGCGCGGCGGTGGCCAGCAGGTTGACGGCGCGGGCCTCGCTGGCGATGAAGCCCATCACAAAGTCGTCCAGCGGCGCCAGGCTGTCCGCGTGGTGCAGGCTGACGGGGTTGCCTAGAGCGTCGCGCAGCATGCGGGCATCTTTAAGGAAAATAGGCCTATTACGCTTAATAGGTAAGCGTGAGAAGCTTCTTTATTGATAGCTAGGTAGTGAGCCTAGCTCCACGACAGCGCCGAGATGTCGTTGACAAAAATCGGCATGTCCTTCCACAAGCCCTTGATGTTCTTGTTGGCCAGCGTGATCCATTGCGGCTGGTACAGGAAGGCATTGACGGCGTCCTCGGCAATCATTTTTTGCGCGTCGCCGAGCAGCTTGTTGCGGTCGGCCACACGCGGGGCGTTGTTGATCTTGGCAAACAGCGTATTGAACTTCTCCGACTCGTAGCCCCAGTAGTAGCCCGGCTTGGCGTAGTTGCCCAGGTCGAACGGCTCGACGTGCGAGATGATGGTGAGGTCGTAGTTGGCGTTGGTGTAGACGCCGCTGATCCACTGCGCCCACTCGACGTTTTCTATCTTGGCGACGATGCCGATTTTGGCCAGTTGTGCCGCGATTACCTCGCCACCCTGGCGTGCGTAGGGCGGGGGTGGCAGCTTCAGGCTGAGCGTCAGCGGGGTGGTGACGCCGGCTTCCTTGAGCAGGGCACGTGCCTTGTCGGGGTTGAACGGGTTGATGCCGGTGGTGTCGATGTAGCCCGGCGCGCCAGGTGTGTAGTGGCTGCCAATCGGTACGCCGTAGCCGTCGCCCGCGCCTTCTATCACCGCCTTGCGGTCGATGGCGGCAGAAATGGCGCGGCGCACACGCACATCGTCCAGCGGCTTCTTTTTGTTGTTGATGGCCAGAATGGTCTTGGCGCGCGAGCCGCCCACCAGCAATTGAAAGCGCGAGTTGCTCTTGAACTGCGCCACGCTGCGCGGCGTGACACGCGGAAACACGTCCACGTCACCGGCCAGAAGGGCGGCGATCTGCGCGGCCGGGTCGGAGATGAAGCGGAAGGTGGCGCGCTTGATCTTCACCGCTGCGGCGTTGCGGTAGCCCTCCCACTTGGCCAGCGTGATGGACGAGCCCTTGGCCCAGTTCTGGATCAGGTAGGGGCCGGTGCCCACGGGTTTGGTGCTGTTGCTGTCGGCGCTTTTGGGCTCGACGATGATGGCGGTGGCTTGGCCCATCAGGAACAAAAAGTCGGGGTCTATGTCTTTGTTGACGATGACCAGGGTGCTCTCGTCTATGGCGGAGATGTTTTGCATCGCCGCAAAGGTGCGCTTGTCCTTGTTGGTGCTTTTTTCGCCGGCGGCGCGCTCGAAGGCGAACTTGACGGTGGCCGCATTCAAGGGTTCGCCATTGTGGAAACGCACACCACGGCGCAGCTTGAAGGTGATGGTCTTGAGATCCGGCGAGACTTCCCAGCTCTCGGCCAACAGCGGCACCACCGTGCCATCGCTCTGGATCTTGGTCAGCGTCTCGAACACGTTGTAGTGCACGATCTCCGAGGTCGACGACGCGGCCGTGGCCGTGGGGTCGAGGCCGCCGGTAGGCTCCAGGGTCATGGCCAGCGTGATGCTGTCCTTGCGCGATTGCGCCAGGCTGGTGATTGGCAAAGCCACGGCGGGTAGCGCCAGCGCGCTGGCGGAACGGATCAGAGTGCGTCGTTGCAGCATGTCGAAAATCCCAACAGTTACTTGTTGCCGCGCATTGTGACCGGGTTGAACTTAACCTGCAGAAATCTCCGCCTGTTGTGTCTTGGACCCGGGCAATGCCCGTGGCACGGCCGCCACAAGCGCCTGGGTCACCGGGTGCTGCGGCTTCAAAAACAAGTTGTTTGGGCTGCCGCGCTCGACCACCTGGCCCTGGTGCAGCACCAGCACTTCATCGCACAGGTGGTGCACCACCGCCAGATCGTGGCTGATGAGCAGGTAGGTCACGCCAAAGCTGGCTTGCAAGTCCACCATCAGATTGAGCACCTGGGCCTGCACCGAGACGTCGAGTGCGCTCACCGGTTCGTCGGCAATGATGAGCTTGGGGCGGGTGATCAGGGCGCGTGCAATGGCAATGCGCTGGCGTTGGCCGCCGGAGAACTCGTGCGGATATTTGTCCAGGTCGCCTGCGCGCAGGCCCACGGCGGTGAGGATTTGGGCGGCTTGCTCGCGCTGTTCTGCACGGCTGCCGATTTGGGCCAGCGCGGCCAGCGGCTCGGCGACGATACGCGCCACGGTTTGGCGCGGGTCTAGCGAGCTATAGGGGTCTTGAAACACCATCTGCATGTCGCGCCGCGCGCTGCGCAGGGCGGCGGCTGGGAGCTGGTGCAGGTCTTGGCCCAACAGTCGCACGCTGCCGGCGCTCGGTTGGTCGAGTGCCATCACCAGGCGGGCCAGGGTGGACTTGCCCGAGCCCGATTCACCGACGATGCCGACGTTGCGGCCGCTGTGCACGGCGAAGCTGACGCCGCGCAACGCTTGCATTTGCTTGGGCGCTTGGAACAGCTTTTCACGCGGCAGCGGGTAGCTGCGTGCGAGGTCGGTCACTTCCAACAATGGCGTTGTGGTGGTGATGTTGTTGGTCATGCCGTCGCCTCCAACTGGCGCAGCACGTGGGGCTGGCAACTGGCGGTGTGGGCTGCACCGCTGCTGTGGACCGGCACCGCAAGCGCTGGCGGTGTCGTGCTGGCGCAGCTGGCTTCCGTCCAGGCGCAGCGGCCGGCAAACGGGCAGCCGGGGGGGATGTCTTGCAACTCGGGCACGTGGCCGGTTATGGTGGGCAGGCGCGGGCGCTGACCTTCGGCACGCAAGCCTATCATCGGGCGCGCGGCAAACAGGCCACGCGTGTACGGGTGGGCCATGTGCTGGAATACCGCCGCCGTAGGCCCGCGCTCGACGATGCTGCCGCCATACATCACCAACATCTGGTCGACGTTTTGTGCGATGACGCCGAGGTCGTGCGATATCAAAATCAGCGCCATGCCGCGCTCGGCCACCAGTTCGCGCAGCAGTTGCAGGATTTGCAGTTGCAGCGTGGCGTCGAGGGCGGTGGTGGGTTCGTCGGCAATCAACAGGTCGGGGCCGCAGGCCAGGGCCATGGCGATGGTGATGCGCTGGCGCTGGCCGCCGGAGAATTGGTGCGGGTAGGCCTCGGCCCGGCGGGCGGCGTCGGCAATGCCTACTCTGGTCAGCAGTGCCACGGCCTCGGCGCGGGCGGCGTTGCGCGACAGGCCGCGGTGCAGGCGCAAGGGCTCGGCCACTTGGCGGCCAATGGTTTGCACGGGGTTGAGCGCGCTCATCGGGTCCTGGAACACCATGCCCACGCGGTTGCCACGGATGCCGCAAAAAGTGGCATCTGATGCGCCAACCATTTCTTGGCCGTTGAGTTTGACACTGCCGGACACCTGCGCTTGCTCGGGCAGCAAGCCCATCAACGCGAGCATGGTGATGGACTTGCCGGAGCCCGACTCTCCAATCACGCCCAGCGTCTGGCCGCGCTCCAGCCGCAGGTGGATGTTGCGTATGGCGGGCACCAGGCCGTGCGGCGTGGGGAGTGCAACCTGCAGGTTTTCAACCAGCAGCAAGGGGGCGGAAGATTGGTGGGGGCGGGTCATGGTTTTCAACGGTTTTAGCGTCGACCAGACAAGCGTGGGTCGAGCACATCGCGCAGCCCGTCGCCCAAGAGGTTGAGCCCCAGCACCGCCAGCGCAATCGCCAGGCCGGGATAGACGGCCAACATCGGCGCCTGGAACATCAGCGTCTGCGCTTCGCTGAGCATGCGGCCCCAGGACGGCTGCGGCGGTTGTGTGCCCAGGCCCAGGTACGACAAGGCGGCTTCGGCCAGGATGGCAATCGCAAAACGAATGGTCGCCTGCACGATCAGCACCGGCATGATGTTGGGCAACACATGTTCCCAGGTGATGCGCCACGGCCCCTTGCCGCAGCCGCGCGCGGCCAGGATGTAGTCGCGCGACCAAACACTGTTGGCCGCGGCGCGGGTGATGCGCGCAAAAATCGGGATGTTGAAAATGCCGATGGCAATGATGGCGTTGACCATGCCCGCGCCAAACACCGCCGCCAGCATGATGGCCGAAAGGATGGCCGGGAAAGCCAGCATGAAATCGCTGAGCCGCATGATCAGCTCTTCCACCCAGCCGCGACGGGCGGCCGCGAGCAGGCCCAGGGCCGCGCCGACACACAGGCCAATGCCCACGGCGATCAGCCCGACCAGAATGGAGCTGCGTGCGCCGACCAGCAGCAGCGAGGCGATGTCGCGGCCAAAGGGGTCGGTGCCCAGCCAATGCGCGGCGCTGGGCGCCCGGAGTTTCTGCGCCAGGTCCATCTCGTAAGGCGACCACGGCGTCCACACCAGCGACAACGCGGCGGCCGCGATCAGCAGCGCCGTGAGCCACGCGCCCAGCACCAGGCTGCGGTGGCTGCGGGCGCGTTGAACCAAGCCGGGCCGGGCTGCGGAAGGACGGGGGGCGGGAAGGGGGTTAGGCGTCACGGACTTTGATGCGCGGGTCGATGACGGCATACAACACGTCGACCACAAAATTGACGATGACCACCATGGCCGCCAGCAGCATCACGCAGTTGCGCACCACGATGAGGTCGCGGTTGGCGATGGACTGGAAGATCAACCGGCCCAGGCCGGGCAGGTAAAAAACACTCTCGACCACGATGGTGCCCGTGAGCAACTCTGAGAACTGCAGGCCCATGACGGTGATCACCGGCACCATGGCGTTGCGCAACACGTGGCGCCACAGCGTGGCGCGGCGTGACAAACCCTTGGCGCGTGCGGTGCGCACAAAGTCTTCGCGCAGCACTTCCAAAACGGCCGAGCGCGTGAAGCGTGCCAGGATGGCCGCTTGCACCAGTGCCAGAGAAATGGCGGGCAGGATCAGCGCCTTGACCGCTTCGCCCAGACCTTCTTCCCAACCCGGAAAGCCCCCCGCCGCGAACCACTGCAACTGCACGGAAAACAGCAGGATCAACAAAATGGCGAACCAGAAGTTGGGGATGGCGATGCCGATTTGCGTGAGGCCCATCACGCCGATGTCGCCCAGGCGGTTGTGGTTGGCGGCGGCGTAAACCCCGGCAGCCAAGGCGAGCAGGCTGGTCAGTGCCATGGCCATCAGTGCCAGGGGCACGGTGACGGCCAGGCGCTCCAAGATCAATTCAGACACCGGCGTGCCGTAGGCATAGCTCAAGCCCAGGTCGCCATGCAGCATGCCGTAGACCCAGTGGCCGTAACGCTCGAAGGCAGGGCGGTCGAGGCCTAGTTGCACGGTGAGGGCCTGCACGGCGTCGGGCGAGGCATCTGGGCCCATCATCAATTGCGCCGCATTGCCGGGAAGGATCTCCAATACCCCAAACACCACCAGCGAGGTGCCGACGAGGGTGGCGAGCAGGGTGATGACGCGTTTGAGTAAAAACAGACTCATGAAACGGGGCGCATGAAATGGGGCGCAGGCGGGAGCCGACTGAGAAGTCGCGATTATGAGCGGAAGACGCGGTTGAGCACTTTGGTCAACAGGGTTTTAACGCGGGTGTCGCGTGGATGGCGCATCGCCGCGATAATTGGGGCATGAGCGCCGAACTGAATACTCAAACCCCGACATACGCCTGCACCTGGCTGCCGGCATGCCTGGAGGCGACGTCATGGCGCTGATCATCACCGACGAATGCATCAACTGCGATGTGTGTGAGCCCGAATGTCCGAACGACGCGATTTATTTGGGCGAGGTGATCTACGAGATCGACCCGCACAAATGCACCGAGTGTGTCGGGCACTTTGACGAGCCCCAATGTATGCAGGTGTGCCCGGTGTCATGTATCCCGGTGAACCCCGACTTTGTGGAAGACAAAGAGACGCTCTGGCAGAAGTATCGGCGCCTGCAGGCTGAGGCCGGAGCGGCCGCAGCCCCGGTGGTGAGCACACCAACACCTCCCACTATCGGTTGACCTGGGCGCGCTGCGCGGCCTTGTCCGATCAGGCCTGAGGCGCTGGCGGTGGCGCTACCGCTGCATCGGCTGATCCAGCCACAGCAGGCTTTTCCGCGCGCGGCGGCTTGGGCCGTGCCGGTTTGGTGGTGTGGATCAGCATGGTCGCCTTGTTCATGTCGCCCGCCATCAGTGCCGGCAGGGCTTTGAGGCAACGATCCATGGTTTCTTCGATAGCAACACGGTGTTCGGGTGACGGCTTTTTCAGCACCCAATGCAACACCTGCTCTTTGACGCCCGGATGGCCCACACCGATGCGCAAGCGCCAGTAGTCGGGGCTGCCGAGTTGCGCGTGAATGTCGCGCAGGCCATTGTGGCCGGCATGGCTGCCGCCTTGTTTGAGTTTCGCCTGGCCCGGCACAACATCCAGTTCATCGTGCACCACCAGAATCTCTGATGGCTGGATCTTGAAGAAGCGCGCCAGCGCGGCGACCGACTTGCCAGACGCATTCATGAAGGTTTGTGGCTCCAGCAGCCAGCGCGGTTCGCCGTCCACCATCACGCGTGCCACCAAACCGTAGTAACTTTTGTCGGGCTGCAAGTTGGTTTTGAGTTCGCGCGCCACGGCGTCTATCCACCAGAATCCGGCGTTGTGGCGTGTGGCTTCGTATTCGGGGCCTGGGTTGCCCAAGCCGACAAAGAGTTTGATCATGCTTGCATTATCTCGTTTGAAATCGCCCACAAAAAAGCCCAGCAGGGCTGGGCTTTTTTGAAGGGTAGCGCCGGAGCGCGACAGCAAGAATTACTTCTTGCCCTTGCCCTTGGCTGGAGCGGCAGCGGCTGCTGGAGCAGCTTCTTCCACAACCTTGGGTGCCACAACCGACACCAGCACGGGGTTCACTGCACCACCCTTGATGGCAGCCTTGACGCCCTTGGGCAGCGTGATGTCCTTCAGGTGCAGCGAAGAACCCTTCTTCAGCGTCGTCAGGTCAACGGCGATGAATTCAGGGATGTCTGCTGGGAAGCAGGTCACTTGCAGTTCGGTCACGACGTGCGTGATCAGGCAGTGGTCCAGCTTGAAAGCAGGGGATTCTTCGTCACCGGAGTAGTGCACTGGCACCTTCACGGTCATCTTGGTCTTGTCGTCCACGCGTTGGAAATCAACGTGCAGAATCTGTTGGCGGTAGGGGTGCATTTGCACGTCGCGCAACAAAACCTTGCTCACGGAGCCATTCAGTTCCATGTCCAGAATGCTGGAGTGGAAGGCTTCCTTCTTGATGGCGTGCCACAGTGCGTTGTGATCGAGTTCGATCGCAACGACGGGTTCATTGGTACCACCAAAAACGATACCAGGGGTACGGCCGGAAATGCGGAGACGGCGGCTCGCACCCGTGCCCTGCAGATTGCGCTCAAAAGCGACGAAATTCATAGTTAACTCCTGAAGAAGTGCATCGCGACCAATGTCACTCCAGTTTGACAAAAGCCCGCGATCACTTTGCAGTGATCACAGGCTGACGATTGTCTCGATCAGTTTTGATCAGAGAACAAACTCATGACCGACTCACCGTTGGCAATGCGCTGTATCGTTTCGCCGATCAGCGGGGCCACGGTCAGTTGGCGAATTTTCTTGCAAGCAGCGGCGGCGTCGCTCAGAGGGATGGTGTTGGTCACCACCACTTCGTCGAGCGCCGAGCCCTTGGCGATACGCTCGATGGCCGGACCCGAGAAAATCGGGTGCGTACAGTAGGCGTAAACTTTTTTGGCGCCGCGTTCTTTCAACACTTCTGCCGCTTTGACCAGCGTGCCAGCGGTGTCGATCATGTCATCCATGATCACGCAGTTGCGGCCATCGATTTCACCGATGACGTGCATCACTTCGCTGACATTGGCCTTGGGGCGGCGCTTGTCGATGATGGCCATGTCGCAACCGAGTTGCTTGGCCAGGGCGCGTGCACGCACCACGCCACCAACGTCTGGCGACACAACAATCAGATCTTCGTAGTTTTGCTGGCGCAGATCGCCCAGCAAAACGGGGGACGCATAAATGTTGTCCACCGGAATGTCGAAGAAACCTTGGATCTGGTCGGCGTGCAAGTCCATGGTCAGCACACGGTCCACACCCACGGCTTGCAGCATGTTGGCCACAACCTTGGCCGTGATCGGCACACGGGCCGAACGTGGGCGGCGGTCTTGGCGTGCATAACCAAAGTAGGGAATCACGGCGCTGATGCGTTCAGCAGAAGCGCGTTTCAGCGCGTCCACCATGATCAGCAGCTCCATCAGGTTGTCATTCGTGGGAGCACATGTGCTCTGCACCACAAAAACGTCGCGGGCGCGCACGTTCTGGTTGATCTCGACCGTCACTTCGCCGTCGGAAAAACGGCCGACGCTGGCGGCGCCTAGAGAAATGCCAAGATGTTTAGCAATGTCAGCAGCCATGCCTGGATTGGCATTGCCGGTGAAAACCATGAAATCAGTGTGGGTGGGCTGCATGAGCTTTGGGCGATGAATTAACTTGCCGGTACGTTTAACGTCTGCGCGTTTAAACATATTTGGCAGGGGAAGAAGGATTCGAACCTTCGCATGCCGGAATCAAAATCCGGTGCCTTAACCAACTTGGCGACTCCCCTACACAGGTTGCCCGCTTTGAACGGACGACCGATTAACTCTCGCTGGAGGCCCAACCCACTAATGGGTGCACCTCCATGTTGCTGCACTGACGAACTAGCCACAGTGGATCTGCATCAGATGCATCCATTGTGCTTGGCATGTTTGCAAGATGCGCGTAAACCGCGCTACCTGAACCAGTCATTCTGCCGTTTAACCCTTTGTCATTGAGCCAACCTATGGCTCTTGTAACAGCAGGACAAAGTGTCTCGGCAACTGGCTGCAAATCATTCTTACCAAATTCGTAAGGCCTAGCAGCAAAGCCTGCGAGTATAGCACTATCAGAATCACGTTTCAAACTAGATGCTGAAAAAATTGCTTTTGTCTCTAGACCTTCTGGTGGTTTGACCACCAAGAAGTCGGCTGCTGGCAACTCAACGGGCGTTATTGTCTCACCAATTCCCTCGACCCAAGCATGCCCCCCCGATAAAAAAAATGGAACGTCGGCGCCAAGCCGCAGTGCCAGGGTTTGCAGCGTCGAAATCGGCAAGCGCAAATCCCATAAGCGGTTGAGTGCCAACAGGCAACTGGCCGCGTCCGAAGAGCCACCGCCCATGCCGGCTTGCGCGGGAATGCTTTTTTCAATGGCGATCTCTGCGCCTAGCGGTGTGCCGGTCAATTCCTTGAGCGCGCGTGCGGCGCGCAGGATCAAATCGTCTGCGGGCAGTGGTGTGGTGAGGTCGGTTCGGCTGAGCTGGCCGTCGCGGCGCAACTCGAAGTGCAGGGTGTCGCACCAGTCGATGAGCATGAAGACCGATTGCAGCAGGTGGTAACCGTCAGCGCGGCGACCGGTGATGTGCAGAAACAAATTCAATTTGGCCGGAGCCGGAACGTCGTACAAAGCCTTCATGGGTCCAAAACAATGCGCAGGTCGGCCTGCGGTGTGGGTGTGCTGCGGCGCGCGGACAGGCGGCCGTCTGATAAACGTGAAAGATCGGCTTTCCAGCCCGGCACGGCGGTGTCTTGGCCGTTCAGCCAGTCGAACAAGGCGGTCACCGGGATCACGCTGCCGGTTGCTTGCAGGATGAGTGCATCCATCGATTCAAAAGTCCGCGTTTCGCCGTTCGCCGTGAGGCGGGCCAAGCCGTTTTGCCAGTCGAGTACGGCCAGTGTGCCGCCAAAGGGGGTGAACAGTTTCAACTCTCCGGCCCCGGCGTCGCCCTTGAGTTCAAATGCCGCCGTGAAGGATTGCGCCGTGGCGTCTTCCACCTGCAACGACATGCGGCCGCTCCAGAAGGCGGCCGGGCGCGGCTGCTGAGGCTGGCTGGTAGCACAACCGGCCAGCGTGGCGGCTAGCGCCAAGGCCATGCCCAACACTCGGCGCCGGTGCAGCGCACGCCGCATTCCTGTCAAAGTTTCACCTGTAGCCGTTTCAGCGTTTCCAGCAGGCTCTCGTTTTCGGGGTTCAGCAGGAAGCCTTCTCTCCAGATGGCGGTAGCGCGTTCGGTCTGGCCCATGCTCCAGAGCACTTCGCCCAGGTGCGCGGCGATTTCGGCATCGGGTTTGGCCTTGTAGGCCTCGTCGAGAATGCGCAGGGCTTCGGCCTTGTTGCCCATGCGGAACTCGACCCAGGCCAGGCTGTCGGAAATGAAGGGGTCGTTGGGCGCGTACCCAAGCGCTTTCTGGATCAGCTGTTTGGCTTCAGGCAGGCGCACATTGCGATCGGCCAACGAATAACCTAATGCGTTGTAGGCGTGGTGAAAGTCAGGCTTGATGAGCATCACCTCGCGCAGGATGCGCTCCATGTCTGCGAGTTTGTCCATCTTCTCGGCGATCATGGCCTGGTCGTACATCAGGTCGGTGTCACGCGGAGTCTGCACCAGCGCCTTGGCCAACAAGTCGTAGGCCGCCTGGTATTGCTTGTTGTCGCGCAACAGCTGCACCTCAGCCGACAGCTTGGTACGCACATCCGCCGGTGTGCGTTCGGGTAGCGACTGGATCAACTTGCGGCCCTGTTCCAATTGCCCTTGCTTGGCCATCAGTGAGGCGCGTCGAATTTGTGCGCCGTACAAGGCCTGGGCGTCATCAATCCGTGCCAGCCACTTTTCTGCAGCGGCGTAGTCTTTGCGTTTTTCAGCCACTTCCGCCAGGGACAGATAACTTTGCACCAGGGCGCGCGAGCGTTCCTCACTTGGCGGCAGGGCTTGCAACAGCGTCAAAGCCCGCTGGAAAGCGACTTCTGCATCTGCGGCTTGATTGGCTTGCAATTGCAGAGCGCCCAGCATCAGCCAGCCTTCCGTGAAGTCCGGGCTTTCCTTGGTCAACCGTTGCAGCTGCTGGGTGGCCTCGGCGTAACGCTGGGCTTCCACCAGGCTTCGGGCGTAACTCACGCGAAATTCGGGGCTTGGTTTGCCTGCGGCATATTTCTGCACAATGCTCTCGGCCAATGGCGCGTCGGGGCCCATCATCTGCAGCGCCAAAAAGGCCGGAGCAGAGGATGTCGGGTCTATTTCCTGCCCCTTGCGCGCGGCCTCCAGTGCGCCAAAGTTGTCTTGTGCCAACAGGCGCATGCGACCCACCGTACTCCAGGCCACCGCGCCTTCGGCGGGTTTGTCGAGATAGGGCTTGAGTGCTTCTTCCACGGTGCTGGCGGCCAGCTTTTTGTCGGAGACCCGCGCAAAGGTGCGCGGAATCGCCGCCATGGACAGCGGGCGCTCGACGTTGCTGACCAAGGCCAGATCGGTGCGCAGCGGCTCCAGGGTCTCGCCCACGCGGTTGATGGCGATCAGGATTTGCAGGACGTAGCGGTTGGCCTCGCGCGACGTTGGTTGGCTTTCTTTCCAGGCGCGTGCCGCTTGCAGCGCGGCATCGCCCGAGCGGGCTTTGAGCGCAATTTCCACGGCGCGCTGGTATAGCCGGCTGTCGTCCGATTTACGGGCCGAGTCCAGAATCAGCGCGAAGGCCGTGCCCGGGTCGCCCGAGTTGAGGTTGATTTCCCCCAGCAGTAATTCGTAGAACAGCTCCGCGGTGAGGGCCGAGCTTTCGGGCGCGGCGTCTGGCGGGGTTGGCGCAGCGTGTGTGGCCAAACTTGCCGCCAGCGCGATGGTCGCCAGGGCCTGAGATTTGAATCGGTGAAGTCGCTTCATCGACCCATAATAATCTAAGGCCCATAACCGCTGCTTGCCATGCCCGAACTACCTGAAGTTGAAGTCACCCGCCTGAGTTTTGCCGACCGCATTGCGGGGGCAGAGATCACCGAAGCCCATCTGGGCAAGCCGCTGCGTTGGCCGCTGGGCTGTGATCCGGCTGATCTGGTGGGGCGCAGGGTGCTGGAGGTGCGCCGACGTGGCAAATACCTGCTGCTGATGCTCGACCGCGGTGTGTTGCTGATCCATCTGGGCATGTCTGGCCGATTGCATTTTGCGGCGCGCCAGGATGCCCCGGGTGGGCATGATCATTTTGATCTGGTCACGACACGCGGCACGCTGCGCTTGCACGACCCGCGCCGGTTTGGCGCGGTGGTGTATGTCGAGAGCTTGACCTCGATTCAGGCCGAAAAATTGCTCGGCCGCCTGGGTGTTGAGCCCTTGGGTGACGATTTCGACCTGGCTGCTTTTCACACCGGCCTGAGGCAGCGGCGCACAGCGATCAAGCAGGTCTTGCTGCAGGGGCAGCTGGTGGTGGGGGTGGGCAATATCTATGCTTCCGAAGCCTTGTTTCTGGCGGGCATACGGCCGACCACGATTGCGGCCACCATCAGCAAGCCGCGTGCGGCCAAGCTCCATGCCGCTGTGCGGGATGTGTTGGGCCGGGCGGTGTTGCGTGGTGGCAGCACTTTGCGCGACTTTGCCAATGCCCATGGGGAAACCGGCTACTTTCAGTTGGAGGCCATGGTCTACGACCGCAAAGGCTTGCCATGCCGGCAATGCGGCACACCCATTGTGGCGTTGCGGCAGGGGCAGCGCTCCACTTTCTACTGCCCCAACTGCCAGCTACGGTGATAGGCCTATGCCCAATGCTTTGCGGCGATGCTATATTTTCAGTAATGGCACTCCACGCACTGTATTTTCT
This sequence comes from Variovorax sp. HJSM1_2, assembly GCF_049316285.1. Lineage (NCBI taxonomy): Bacteria > Pseudomonadati > Pseudomonadota > Betaproteobacteria > Burkholderiales > Comamonadaceae > Variovorax > Variovorax sp. HJSM1_2. The sequence continues at coordinate 42,731 of NZ_JBMOXA010000008.1, forward strand.
CCGTGACTACTTCATTTAACGAGCAGTTCGGCCAGTACGGCGCGTGGCGACGAGAGTTTGCCCTGCGTCTGAAGCTGCTGTCCGCCTGGATGAAAGAGCACGACCTGCTGGACGCGGGCGTGCTGCAACGCCTGGACCGGCTTACCGAGCAGATGCGCAGCGACAAGGTGCTGGTGGCATTTGTCGCCGAGTTTTCGCGTGGCAAGTCCGAACTGATCAACGCCATCTTTTTTGCCAGCTACGGACGCCGCATCATGCCCGCTGGTGCCGGGCGTACCACCATGTGCCCGACCGAGCTGGGTTATGACCCGGCCGTGCCAGCCTGTTTGCGCCTGCTGCCGGTAGGTTCGCGACGCGATCCACGGGCTTTGTCCGAGTGGCGCCAAACGCCCGAACATTGGACCCAGGTGGCGCTGGATGTGCATGACCCGGCCCAGTTGGCCACCGCCTTGGCCATGGTGGCCGAGGTTGATCACGTGACCCGGGAAGAGGCGCGCACGCTGGGTTTCTGGCACGATGAACTGCCGGACGACAACCCGCTGGTGGACGCTGCCGGCCTGGTGCAGGTGCCGCGTTGGCGCCACGCGCTGGTGAACATCGCACATCCGCTGCTGCAACAGGGTTTGGTGATTCTGGACACCCCCGGCCTGAACGCCGTGGGCGCCGAGCCCGAGCTCACCGTCAACCTGATCCACCAGGCGCATGCCGTGGTGTTTATTCTGGCGGCCGATACCGGGGTGACGAAGTCTGATCTGGCGGTGTGGCGTGAACACCTCAGCGGTGAGCCAGCCGACTCCGAGGCCCGCCTGGTGGTGTTGAACAAGATCGACACCCTGTGGGACGCGATGAGCCAACCCGAGGCGATCGCCGCGCAGATTGCGCAGCAGCGTGCTTCGTCTGCTGCGATGCTGGGGGTGCTTCCACAGCGTGTGATGGCGGTGTCGGCACAAAAGGGTTTGCTTGCCAAGGTCAGCGCGGACAACGGTCTGCTGCGCGCCAGCGGCTTGCCGGTGTTGGAGACCGTGCTGGCCGAAGACATCGTCGGTCAACGTCAAGCCATTCTGCGCGCCGTGGTGGCGCGTGGCATCGCCGATTTGCGCACCGAAACCAGCCGCATCATCCACATGCGCCGGCGTGAGCTGGCCGAGCAGAAGCTGGATTTGCAGGGCTTGGGTGGCAAGAATACGGCGGTGATCAAGAACATGCGCCAGCGCATAGAGCAGGAAAAACACGAGTTCGACGTGGGCGCTGCCAAAGTGCCGGCCGTGCGTGCCGTGCAACATAAGCTGCTGGGCGATGCCTTTGTGCTGCTGGGCAGCCGCGCCTTGAAAAGCGAAATGCACGCACTGGGCGCGGCACTGCGCAAACCCGGCTTGAAGCTTGGCGTGAAACGTGTGTATGCCGACACGTTTGCGCAACTGCGTGCCAGCCTGGACCGCGCGCGCACACACAGCCAGGAAATCCAAAGCATGCTGGCCGCCACGTTCACGCAGCTCAATGCCGAATATGGCTTTTCGCTGCAAGCCCCGGCCGAGCCCGACCTGCAGCGCTTCTACGGCGAGCTGACGCAAATCGAAGGCAGCCACGTGCGTTATCTGGGCTTGAGCCATACGCTGAAACTGGGACAAACTGAGTTTGTGGACCGGCTGGTGCGTGCGCTCAACACCCGGGTGCAAGGGGTCTATGAGTCGGCGTTTGCGGAAATCGAGATCTGGAGTAAATCGGCCTCGGCTCAGCTGGAGGCCCAACTGAAGGAACGCCGCACCACCTTTGGCCGCCGGCTCGAAGCCATAGACCGCATCCAGCAAGCCGCCGGCGGGCTGGACAATCGGGTCTCGGAAATCGAAAACCAGGAGGCCGTTCTGGGACAGCTGGAGACCCGGCTACAGTTGCTGACCTCTTATTTTTTGTCGACCAGCGACCAGGACAACAGCCTCAGCGCTGAACAAATTGATGCCGCCGCGCAAAACACCGGCTGGCAGGACACAGATATCCAATCTCAATGACCGTTTTAGAAGAATCGACCACGGCGTGTGACGTCGGGGTCAGGGACGTTGCCGCGCGCGTCGTGCGCTGGCAGGAAACCCATGGCCGCCATGGCTTGCCGTGGCAGAACACGCGTGACCCGTACCGCGTGTGGCTGTCCGAAATCATGTTGCAGCAGACCCAGGTGAGTGCGGTGCTGGAGTACTTTCCGCGATTCCTGGCGCGTTTTCCGGATGTGGCCACGCTCGCCGCGGCCCCGCAGGACGACGTGTTGGCGCTGTGGGCTGGCCTGGGGTATTACAGCCGTGCGCGCAATCTGTTGAAGTGTGCTCAGAAGGTGATGGCGGAGCACGGCGGCAGGTTTCCGCCCACGGCCGAAGGTCTGCAAACCCTGCCCGGCATAGGCCGCTCCACCGCAGCGGCCATTGCCGCGTTTTGTTATGGCGAACGCGCCGCGATTCTGGACGGCAACGTCAAACGTGTGCTCACACGGGTATTGGCCTATGAGCACGATTTGTCCGTGCCCGCACACGAGCGCGAGCTGTGGAATCAAGCCACCCAGTTGCTGCCGCACGATGACCTGCCGCGCAGCATGCCGCGTTACACCCAGGGCCTGATGGATCTGGGGGCTACCGTCTGCCTGGCGCGCAACCCGTCGTGCCTGTTGTGCCCGCTGCGCGAGATTTGCGCTGGCCATCGTGCCGGCAACGCGCTGCGTTATCCGGTCAAAACCCGCAAGCTCAAACGCAGTTCAGAGTCATGGTGGCTGCTGTGGGCCACCGATGCTGAGGGCCGTGTATGGCTGGAGCGCCGCCCGGACAGCGGCGTCTGGGCGGGGCTGTTTTGCATGCCGGTGTTCACGGATAGGCTGGCGCTGCTGGCGCGTTTGCCCTTGGTGGCTGCGGAGCATTCGCCGGAAGCCGCGCTTGAAGAATTGCCAGCGGTTTTGCATGTGCTGACGCACAAAGACCTGCATTTGCATCCGGTGTGTGTGCGCTGGACACACCCCTCAGCGCCCGGTCTTGAGGGTGAGTGGGTGGAGCCTGCGCGCTTGGCTGCGGTCGGCTTGCCAGCACCGATACGCAAGTTCATGCAAACCTAGTTTGCTATCAGGTTTGCAGCTGGCGTCGCTTTGGCAGACAGCTTGGCAGCCGTTTTTCTTTTAAACCTGAAGCCGCTTCAGAGGATCGTGCTGCCGAACTTGGTGACCGAGGTCAAGCCTTGCAGGGCGCTGCGGCCGTCGAGTTCGCGGTGGCGTTTGAGCGTGGTCCAGCGGCGACCGAAGTGTGTGGCCAATGCTTCGACCAGATAAACCGAACGGTGTTGCCCGCCGGTGCAGCCAATACCCACCGTCACGTAACTGCGGTGGTCACGTGCCAGCAGATCGAGCCAGTGTGAGAGAAACTTTTCAATATGGCTGAACATCTGCGCCACGTCGCGACTTTGGCGCAGAAACTCGGCCACCGGCTCGTCGCGCCCGGTCAGGTCGCGCAGGTCGGCTTCGTAGTGCGGATTGGGCAACATACGCACGTCAAACACGTAGTCGGCATCCAGCGGAATGCCGCGTTTGAAGGCAAACGATTCAAACACCAGCGTGAGCTGGTTGCCGGGTGCGGCCACCAGTGATTTGATGTACCCCTGCAACTGCGATGAACGAATGGCGCTGGTGTCGATGACGTGTGCGCGTTCACGCAGCTCAGACAGCAATTCGCGCTCCAGTTCAATGGCTTCAAACAAGGCGCGCTGCTGGTTCAGCATGTCGGCCTGAGACAGCGGGTGGCGGCGGCGGGTTTCGGAATAGCGGCGCACCAGCGTGTCGGTGGCCGCGTCGAGAAACAGCGACTTGATCCGCACACCATGCTGGCGCAGTGTGGCCAGATACTGCGGCACCACCGGCAGCGACTTGGCGCTGCGCACGTCCATGGCAATCGCCACCTTGCCCGCCCCTCGGGTTTGCTCAAGTTTGACGAATTCCAGCAGCAACTCGGGCGGCAGGTTGTCAACGCAGTAAAAACCAGCGTCTTCCAATGCGTGCAGCGCCACCGACTTGCCGGAGCCTGACATACCCGTGATGAGAACGATTTCTGGTTGCATGGGCCTAGGGTACTACAGCAGATGAAAGCATTTTGGGTTTTACAACAATCCCAACATTTCTTTGGCGTGGGCCAGCGTGGTGTTCGACAAATGCTCTCCGCCCAGCATGCGGGCGATCTCGGCCACGCGGCCTTCACCCACCACCGCGGCCACCTGGCTTTCGGTTTGGGCGCCTGCGCGTTGCTTGGAAACGAGTAAATGATGGTCGGCGCAAGCGGCGACCTGGGGCAGGTGGGTCACCGCCAGTACCTGGCGATCACGGCCCAGTTGCTTCATCAGCCGGCCCACGGTTTCGGCCACGGCACCGCCAACGCCGGAGTCCACCTCGTCAAAGATCAGCGTCTGTGCGGTGCCCAGCTCGCTGGTGGTGACGGCAATGGCCAGGGCGATACGCGACAACTCGCCACCCGAGGCCACTTTGCCAACGGCGCGCGGGGTGCTGCCGGCGTGCCCGGCCACCAGAAACAGTACTTCTTCCTGGCCGCTGGCGCTGGGCTCGATCTTGTTCAGTTCCACCTCGAACCGGCCGCCTTGCATGCCCAGGCCTTGCATGGCTTGGGTGATGGCCTTGGCCAGTCGCGGCGCGCCTTGGGTTCTCAGTTTGCTCAATACCTTGGCTTCCGCGAGGTAAGCGTTCTGCGCCTTCTTTTCCGCCGCTTCGAGTGCTCCGAGGTTGGTCGCGGCATCCAGCCTTGCCAACTCTTGCTTCCAGCTTGCCAGCAGCGCGGGTAACTCCTGTGGCGTGCGTTTGTAGCGGCGCGCCAGCGAGATCCAGCGCGACAGGCGATCGTCGAGCTCGGCCAAGCGATCGGGGTCTAGCTCGGTGCGGCGCAGGCTGGTGTGCAGGGAATGCGCCGCGTCTTCGGCCTGCGCCAGGCTGGAGGCCAGGACCTCGGCCAGTTCGGCGTACTCGGGGGCGATGTGGGCCTGGGTCTGCAGCGCCTGTTGCGCGCGCGTCAACCCACTCAGTGCGCCGCTGTCGTCGTTTTCCAGCGCGTCTATGGCGGCTTGCACGGCATCGATCAGGTTTTGTGCGTTGGCCAGCCGGGCGTGCTGGGTGTTGAGCTCATCCCATTCGTCTGCCCCTGGCGCGAGTTTGTCGACTTCGCCAATCTGCCAGTTCAGCCGCTCTTGTTCTTGTTGCAGCGAGTCTTGCGCGGCGCGGGCATCGGCCAGTGTTTTGACGGCTGTGCGCCAGGCCGCCCAAACGGTTTCCAGCGCGCGGGTGTTGGCGCCGGCATAGGCGTCGAGCAGGCCACGCACGGTGTCCGGGCGGGTCAGGCTTTGCCATGCGTGCTGGCCGTGGATGTCGAGCAACTGGTCGCCCAGTGCGCGCAACTGCGCGGCGGTGGCCGGGCTGCCGTTGACCCAGGAGCGGCTTTTTCCCTGGGCGTCGATGGTGCGGCGCAGCAGCAGCGAGTCGGAGTTGTCGAAACCGGCGTCGCTGAGCCAGGTGTTGATGTTATCGGTGTTGTCGAACTCCACGCTGATGTCGGCCCGGCTGGCGCCTTCGCGCACCACGCCGGCGTCGGCGCGGCTGCCCAGGGCCAATTGCAGTGCGTCGATCAGAATGGATTTGCCCGCGCCGGTTTCACCGGTGAGCACACTGAAGCCGGCCGACAGGTCCAGCTCCAGTTCGCGCACGATCACAAAGTCGCGCAGGGTGATGCGTTTCAGCGGCATGCTCAGGAGCCTCTCTCGTTCCAATGCAGTTTTTTACGTAGCGTGTCGAAGTAGCTCCAGCCGCGCGGATGCAGAAAACGCACGCGGTGCTGCGAGCGGCGCACCGAAATGCGGTCGCCCAACTGCAGTGAAGCCAGTGACTGCATGTCAAAGTTGGCGCTGGCGTCGCGCCCGGCCACCAGTTCAATCACGATCTCGCCCGCATCGGCCAGCACGAACGGCCGGTTCGACAAGGTGTGCGGCGCAATCGGCACCAATACCCAGCCCGGGATGGACGGGTGCATCAGCGGGCCGCCAGCCGACAAGGCGTAGGCAGTGGAGCCGGTGGGGGTGGAGATGATCAAGCCGTCGGCGCGCTGGTTGGAAACCGGCAGGCCGTCGACCTCAATGCGCAGTTCCACCATGCCGGATGTGGCGCCACGGTTCACCACCACGTCGTTCAGCGCGCGCGCGTCGAAGACACACGCGCCTTGGCGCATCACCCGCGCGTGCATCATGCTGCGGTGGTCTTCTTCATATGCGCCTTGCAGCATAGACTCCAGCGCGGTCTGGTAACTTTCGATCGGGATGTCGGTGATGAAGCCCAGCCGCCCCTGGTTGATGCCAATCAGCGGCACGCCGTATTGGGCCAGCAGCCGCCCTATGCCCAGCATGGTGCCGTCGCCACCGACCACCAGGCCGAGGTCGCATTCGTTGCCAATGGTGGCGATGTCCATCGCAGGGTAACCCGCCAGGCCGGTGTTTTGTATGGTTTCGCGTTCCACCACCACGGTGCAGCCCTGGTCGGTGAGAAAGCCTGCAATTTCTTCCAGCGCCTTGCGCGAAGCGGCGGTGCCCATGCCCGATCCCGGGGCGTGGTATTTGCCAAACAGCGCAACGTGACGGAATTTAGAGTTCATTTTGAAATTACATCATTAATTTGTGGCCTTGGCGTGAGCGTGCGTCGACAAGATGCAGGCCGCGGGGCCATGCGGCATGACCTTGCGTAAAGCTGAATCTTCGAGATACGGTGTCGTACAAGGGCCACAAAATCGTAGAATGATTCGATGCTGGATGATCGTGCGAAGTTGTTGCTCAAAGCGCTGGTGGAACGCTATATCGCGGACGGTCAGCCTATTGGGTCGCGCACCTTGTCCCGGGCTTCGGGTCTGGAGCTGTCGCCGGCCACCATTCGCAACGTCATGTCCGATCTGGAGGAACTGGGGCTGATTGCCAGCCCGCATACTTCGGCCGGGCGCATTCCCACCTCCAAAGGTTATAGGCTGTTTGTCGACACCATGCTGACGACGCAGCGTGAAACCCTGCAGCCGCCGCAACTGGTGGCCGAGCAGCCGCAGAAGGTGATTGCCAACGCGGCCAACCTGCTGTCGAATCTTTCGCAGTTTGTTGGTGTGGTGATGGCGCCGCGCCGCACATCGGTCTTTAGGCACATCGAGTTTTTGCGTCTGTCCGAGCGGCGCCTGCTGGTGATCATCGTCTCGCCCGATGGCGACGTGCAAAACCGCGTGTTGTTCACCGAAACCGATTTCACCCAGTCGCAACTCATTGAAGCTTCCAATTACCTGAACGCGGAGTACGCCGGCTTGGCGATGGAGCAGGTGCGCGAGCGAATCAAGAGCGAGGTCGAAGGCCTGCGCTCGGAAATCGCCGCCTTGATGCAAGCGGCTGTGCACGTGAGCTCGGAAGCCTTGACCGAAGGTGATGGAGAAGTTGTCATTTCGGGTGAGCGCAATTTGTTGTCGGTGAGCGATTTCGCCAGCGACATGGGGCAGTTGCGCCGTGCATTTGATCTGTTTGAGCAAAAAACCCAGTTGATGCGTTTGCTGGACAGTTCCAGCCAAGCTCCGGGTGTGCGCATCTACATTGGCGGCGAGAGCCAAGTGGTGCCGATTGAAGAACTCTCCATCGTGAGTGCGCCTTACGCCGTGGACGGGCATGTGGTGGGCACGCTGGGTGTGATAGGCCCGACACGTATGGCTTACGACCGCATGATCCAAATTGTCGATATCACTTCCAAGCTGGTCAGCAACGCGCTGAGCCATAGCAAATAAGCCTAGGCCCCGCCATGGGGCGAACCGGGCTAAAACAGCCTTTACGCACCGATATTTCTGCTCAGGTGGGCGGCAAGAGTATGTCGTGCCCATGAATTTTGTTGCATAAATACAAATCTGCGTATCCGAATGATATTGATTCGCAGTAGCGAATTTACAATTCCGGTCGAATTTTCGTGTGGGGGAAGAGGTGCGCGCATTGCTCGGGGCTCCAACTCATTTCTGCTTTTTCAACCTTGGGTTGGATTCATTTCGGAGGCCAGATTGGCTCATAACAACATGCGCATTAGTCGCAAAAAATCGAATTTCAAGGCTGCACGCCCATCCGCGGGCGCAGCGCAAACGACAACTTCCGGCATGACCACGGCTGACATTGGCAAGCTGCCAATGGGCGCCCTGATGCTGGCTGCATCTGTCAGCGGTTGGGCGCAATCTGCCGACGCGACCAAGAGCCTGAGCACGGTGACGGTGACGGAAAAGGCCGAGCAGCAGCAAGGCAAGGATGCACTGCAAACCAAGAAAACCACCATCGGCAAGGGCACGCAAGACATTCGCGACATCCCCCAGTCGATCAACGTGGTGACCGAGCGCCTGCTCGACGAAAAACGCATCGACAACCTGAATGACGCGCTGCGCTTGACCGCCGGTGTGACCTTCTCGGCCGCTGAAAACGGCACGATGCAAGACATCTTCATCCGTGGCTTCTCGGTGGCTCAGGTGGGCGACTTGCTGATCGACGGCATGAAGGATCCTTCGCTGTACGAACGCGAAACCTTCAACCTGGACCGCATCGAAGTGATGCGCGGCTCGGCCTCCATGATCTTCGGTCGTGGCTCCACGGGTGGCGTGGTGAACCAGGTGAACAAGAAGCCGCTTGCCGTGAACCAGAACGATGTGGACTTCACCATCGGAACCGACGGCTTTCGCCGCTCCACGGGTGACTTCAATATCGTCACTGGCGAAGATGCTGCCTTGCGCTTGAATGTGATGGCAACCGGCACCAATGGCCGTGGCATGGAGGGGGATAAATACGGTATTGCCCCCGCCTATACCTGGGGCATGGGCACGCGCAACGAATTCACGGTGGGCTACTACTACCTTGACTACGACAATACGCCTAAAAATGGCCTGCCATACACCACCATTGGCTCGTCACTCATAGACCCGCGTGACTTCTACGGCACTGCTTCCGATTTCTCCATTGGTACGGCCAACTACGGCTACCTGCAGCACACGCATCGCTTCGACGATGGCGGCGAATTGCGCAGCCAGTTGCGTACCGGTAACTTCAAGCGCCGTACCTGGAACACACAAACCCGGTTTGCCGGCACCCCTGCGACCTGGACCAATGCCACCGTCATTACACGTAGCGGCCTCACACCACGCAAAGACGAATACGACGGCACCTACCTGCAAAGCGATTACAGCAATAACTTCAATGCCTGGGGCATGAAGCACGCCGTGCTGACGGGTATTGATTTCGCCTACGAAAAAGCCGATCGCTACACACAAAGTGTGGCGGGTGGCAATAAGGGCACGACCACCATCGGAACGCCAAACGACGGCTTTGCGCCCGCCGTGCCGGTGTTTGGTGCCAACCCATCGAGTGGTTACAAGTCCAAGTCTTATGGCATTTACGCCCAAGACCTCGCGCAGGTGGCCGAGCACTGGAAGGTGCTGGGTGGTTTGCGTTGGGACTCCATCGATGGTGACTTCCGCTCCCCGAACACGCCAAATGCGCCGAGTTCCAATATGTCGGCCTCCGAGCCCAGCTATCGCTTCGGTGTGTTGTTCCAGCCGTCGGAGACCGTTTCTTACCACTTCTCCTACGGTACGTCGTTCAACACTTCAGCCGACACCTACCAGTCGGTGACACAGCCAACAGCGAACACGCCGCCTGAAGAGAGCCGCAATCTGGAGTTGGGTGCCAAGCTCGACTGGTTGGAAGGCAAGCTCTCGACCCGCTTTGCGTTGTTCCGCACGACGAAGATCAATGAACGCACAACCGACCTGGACTTCTCCGGACAGGCTTACCTGTTGTCTGGCAAGCGTCACAGCTCCGGTCTGGAAGTGGAAGTGGTGGGTCGCCCCTCGCCCAAGTGGGAAACCTATGTCTCCTACGCCTACATCTGGGACACCAACATTGATGCGGCTGGCAGCTCGACTGCAGCACAAGCCACAGTGGGCCAGCCCTTTGGTCTGGTGCCTCGACACAGTGGCAGTGCCTGGTTGACCTACCAAGCCCTGCCTAAGCTGCGCCTGGGCGCCGGTATGACCTTCTCCTCGGAAAACTATTCGATCAATGGTTCCACCGCCACGCGCGGTGCAAAGGCGCCTGGTTACGCCGTGTTTGACGCCATGGCCGAGTACCGTTTCACCGAAGACACCTACCTGCAGCTCAACGTGAAGAACATCGACAACAAGCTGTACGCAGCCGAGTTGTACCGTGGTTTCTACGTGGCAGGTGCTGGCCGTTCGGTGCAAGCCACCATCGGCACGCGTTTCTGATCCCGGCTGACGAAGGCATACTTGGGGGATGTTGCATCTTCCCGGAATCCTGCGCGCTGACGAGTTGAAACAAGCCCGCGAGGTGATGGCCAAGGCCCCATGGGCTGATGGCTCCCTCACCTCGGGTGCGCAGGCTGCTTTTGCTAAAAACAACCAGCAACTGCTGGAGTCAAGCGATGAGGTTCGCCTGCTCCAGCGGCTGGTGCTGACGGGACTGGAACGCAGTCCCGTTTTCTTTTCTGCGGCGTTGCCGAAAAACATTTCGCCGCCGATGTTCAACCGCTACAGCGGGGCGGCGAACAGTTTTGGCAACCATGTAGACAGCGCGATCCGATTTTTGCCAGGCGGGGCTGGACGGGTGCGTACAGACTTGTCGTGTACCTTGTTTTTGTCTGAACCTGACGAATACGAGGGTGGCGAGCTGGTCATGCAGTCCTTGTCGGGTCAGCAGGAGGTGAAGCTGGCCGCTGGTGACCTGGTGCTGTATCCCGGCACCAGCGTGCACCGCGTCAACCCGGTCACGCGTGGTGCACGGCTGGCTTCGTTCTTCTGGATTCAGAGCATGGTGCGCAGCGGCGAGCAGCGCGAACTGCTCTACAACATGGATAACTATTTGCGCCATCTGCGCAGCACCGTCGGTGAGCAGGACGTGGGTGTGATTGGCCTCACGGGCACGTACCACAACCTGCTGCGCCAGTGGGTGGACACATGAGGCCGCCGCCACCCAAGCTGATGCCCGTGCCGCCCGAAGTGGTCACGCTAGGGGACTACGAGCGCGCCGCCCAACAGCGCCTGGACGACCGCATCTGGGCCTACTTGCAGGGCGGGGCGGGCGACGAAATCACCTTGAGCGCCAATCTTGCGGCCTGGCAAGCGTTGTCCTTGTGGCCCCGTGTATTGCGCAATCTGGCGGGTGGGCACACCCGCAGCACGCTGCTGGGGCGTGAAATGGCGCACCCGATTCTTCTGGCACCGGTGGCCTTCCAGCAGTTGGCGCATGCCGATGGAGAGCTGGCCACCGTGCATGCCGCCGCCGCCCAGGGCGCTGGCATGGTGGTGAGCACCCAGGCCAGCATGCCCCTGGAGGTGCTGGCCGATGCGGTGCGCGCCGATCCCTTTCGCGGCCCGTTGTGGTTTCAGCTTTACCTGCAATACGACCGCGACTTCAATCTTGACCTGGTGCGGCGTGCGCAGTTGGCGGGCTACGAGGCATTGGTTGTGACAGTGGATGCGCCCAGTAGCGGTGTGCGTGACCGTGAGCGGCGCAGTGGTTTCAAAATGCCGCCCCACGTACACGCCGCCAACCTGGCCGGTTTGCCACCGCGCGCGCCACTATCTCTGGCCATGGGACAGAGCCCGGTGTTCGACGGCTTGTTGACGCATGCACCCAACTGGGCCGACATTGAGTGGTTGGTGGCGGCCTCGCCGCTGCCGGTGCTTCTAAAAGGGATCATGCATCCTGAAGATGCACAACAGGCGCTGCGCTCTGGCGCGGCGGGCGTGGTGGTGTCCAACCACGGTGGGCGCACGCTGGACACGGTGGTGAGCACGGCGGCGGTGCTGCCGGGTATTGCCCGGGCGGTGGCCGGCCAGGTGCCAGTGCTGGTGGATGGCGGGGTGCGCCGCGGGACCGATGTGCTCAAGGCGCTGGCGCTGGGGGCCGATGCCGTATTGGTGGGGCGCCCCGTGGTGCACGCCTTGGCCACGGCGGGTGCCCAAGGTGTGGCCCATGTGATCCGATTGCTGCGTGACGAACTGGAGATCGCCATGGCGTTGACGGGTTGCGCCACATTGGCAGATATCACCCCCGAAGTTCTTTTTAACCCGCCCGCAGGGCTGGAAGCGCATAAAGGCGTGCAATAATGTTTGGCTGTGGGCCGTTAGCTCAGTTGGTTAGAGCAGAGGACTTAAGGGCATTTTCCTAAAGGTGTCACCCATGGTGATGCATATGGAAAAGCCAGATGGGTTGCACAAGGTAAGTTCACTCTGCCTTGATGTAGAACTTCTCAAATTCGGTGAACGCTAAAGCGCGCAAGCGTGATGCCAACGCCGAGCGAAGCTCCGTATGTTGTACCTTCAGGCGCAACATTTTGGAGAACGTGTAGAGACTCGACGGGAAGGCCGAAAGGCAAGACAGAGTCCAGACCACGAACCGGAAACGGGCGGCGAAAGCCGAGGTGGTAAGCATAATCCTTTGGTCGTTGGTTCAAGTCCAACACGGCCTACCACTTTTTTACAGGCGGCATTCCTGCCCGCCTTTTGCCGCCGAAGCGCGCCGATGCTGATCGGGCAGCGCGGCGGCCGGGCTATAGCTCCGAGGTAAGCTGCGCATGCCTTCAGCACCTTGAATTTGTTGCGCAGCTATTACAAGTTCGCCGGCGCCAGCGTCGCCAAGTGTCCCGTGGTTTTGGTTATGATGGATTTGCTGCAATGCAGCAAATCGTATCGATTCACCAGCCAATGCACCAGCCCAAGCTGGCTTGGCAAAACGCCTTGAGGCGAGGGAGATTTCCAATGATCATGGTCACCGGAGGTGCTGGCTACATCGGTACACACATTTGCGTCGAGTTGTTGGCCGCCGGGCACGACGTTGTGGTGTTCGATAATTTTTGCAATAGTCAGCCGGAAGCTGTGCAGCGTGTGGAGCAGATCTCGGGGCGCAAACTCACGTTGGTGACGGGCGACATCCGCGACCCGGTGGCGTTGGAAGCCGCGCTGCGCCAACACGCCGTGAAGGCTGTGATCCACTGCGCCGGCTTAAAGGCGGTGGGTGAGTCGGTGGAGCAGCCCTTGGCCTACTATGACAACAACGTGGTCGGCACACTACGTCTGCTGGAGGCCATGCGCGCTGCGGGTGTGAACACGCTGGTGTTCAGCTCTTCCGCAACCGTTTACGGTGAGCCGCAATACCTGCCGCTGACCGAGGCACATCCGCTTTCGGCCACCAACCCTTATGGCCGCAGCAAGCTGATGATTGAAGATATCTTGCGCGATCTGCACCGCAGCGATGCCAGTTGGCGCATAGGCATACTGCGTTATTTCAACCCCGTAGGGGCCCACATCAGCGGCAAGATTGGCGAAAACCCACGTGGTGTGCCAAACAACCTGCTGCCCTTTGTGGCCCAGGTCGCCGTGGGCCTGCGCAGCAGCCTCAACGTATGGGGCGATGACTACGAGACACCCGACGGTACCGGCGTGCGCGATTACATTCACGTCGTTGACTTGGCCGATGGCCACTTGAAGGCCTTGGCGTATCTGCAAAAGCAAGGTGGTCTGCTGACCGTGAACCTGGGCACCGGCAATGGCTACAGCGTGCTCGACATGGTGAAGGCCTTCGCCGAAGCCAGCGGCAAGCCTGTGCCCTATCAGGTGATGCCACGCCGCGCGGGCGATGTGGCCGCCTGTTATGCCGAGCCCAGCGAGGCGCTGCGCCTGCTGGGCTGGCGCGCCGAACGTGGCTTGGATGCCATGTGTGCCGATGCCTGGCGCTGGCAGAGCGGCAATCCGAATGGATTTGCTTCCAGCTGAAAATTGCGTAGCAAAAACAAAAGCCCGCCGTGGATCACGGCGGGCTTTTGTTTTTGCTGGCCGACACAGCAGGTGTCGGCCAATGTGCTGATTTACAGGCCGGCTGCAGCGCGCAAAGCAGCTGCCTTGTCGCTACCTTGGTCTGCGTTCACATCGCTATGCGATATGAACTTCGCCCACACACGCCAACCGCGCTTTCGCGCGGCGGCCTTACAGGCCGGCTGCAGCACGCAGTGCTGCAGCTTTGTCGGTGCGTTCCCAGGTGAATTCGGGCTCTTCGCGGCCGAAGTGGCCATAGGCTGCGGTCTTTTCGTAGATCGGGCGCAGCAGGTCCAGCATCTGGATGATGCCCTTGGGGCGCAGGTCGAAGTGCTCGTTGACCAAAGCCGACAGCTTTTCGTCAGAGATCACACCCGTGCCTTCGGTGTAGACGGTGATGTTCATCGGACGGGCCACACCAATGGCGTAGGCCACCTGGATCTGGCACTGGCGTGCCAGGCCGGCGGCGACAATGTTCTTCGCCACGTAGCGCGCAGCGTAGGCGGCCGAACGGTCAACCTTGGATGGATCCTTGCCCGAGAACGCGCCACCACCGTGCGGGCAAGCGCCGCCATAGGTGTCGACGATGATCTTGCGGCCGGTCAGACCGCAGTCACCTTGCGGGCCGCCAATAACAAAGCGGCCGGTGGGGTTGATCAGGTACTTGGTGTCCTTCAGCCATTCCTTGGGCAGCACTGGCTTGATGATTTCCTCGATGATGGCTTCATTGAAGCTGGCCTTCATCTTGGTGGCTGTTTCCGACTGGTCGGGGTGGTGTTGCGTGGACAGCACCACGGTGTCTATGCTGTGTGGCTTGCCATCCACATAACGCATCGTGACTTGGCTCTTGGCGTCGGGGCGCAGGAACGGCAGGCGGCCGTCCTTGCGCAACTGGGCTTGGCGCTCGACCAGGCGGTGGGCGTAGTAGATGGGCGCGGGCATCAACTCAGGCGTTTCGTCGCAGGCGTAGCCGAACATCAGGCCCTGGTCGCCGGCGCCGATGTTGAGGTGGTCATCGCTGGCGTGGTCCACGCCTTGGGCGATATCGTTGGACTGCTTGTCGTAGGCCACCATCACGGCGCAGCCCTTGTAGTCGATGCCGTATTCGGTGTTGTCGTAACCGATGCGTTTGATGGTGTCGCGTGCCACCTGGATGTAGTCGACGTGTGCGTTGGTGGTGATTTCACCCGCCAACACCACCAGACCGGTGTTGGTCAGTGTTTCAGCGGCAACACGGCTGCGCGGGTCTTGCTTGAAAATTGCGTCGAGAATGGCATCTGAAATTTGATCCGCAACCTTGTCGGGATGGCCTTCAGACACCGATTCTGAGGTAAAGAGAAAGTCGTTCGCCATTTGAATAAACTCCACTGTTATAAAAAGACAGACCTGATGCGTTGCGTCTGGCTTTGGAGCCTTGGCGAACGCTTTAGCAGATTTATTTAACGTCGCCCTGCAAGTTGTTCAGTAACTCAGCGACGCCCCAAGTTTACCCCATGCTCCGATTGTTTCGTTTGTGCGCCTATCTGCCTTTGCCCCTGCTGCACGCACTGGGGGTGCTGCTGGGCTGGATTGTTTTTGCCTGTTCACCCACATACCGCCGCCGCTTTCGCGAAAACACACGCCAGGCCGGTGTGCCCGCGAAACAGGTGCGCCGCGCCATTGGCGAGGCCGGCAAGTTGGTGACCGAGCTGCCGTGGCTGTGGCTACGCCCCGCCGCGCAGAAGGTGCCCAAAATAAGCTGGCGCGGTGAAGAGCGCCTGGAAGCTGCGTTGGCTCAGGGCAAAGGTGTGATCTTCATGACGCCGCATGTCGGCAGCTTTGAGGCCGTGCCCCAGGCGCAGGCAGCACGTTTCAGCCCGCGTTATGGCGACATGACCATTCTTTACCGGCCCTCGCGTTTCGCCTGGATCGACACGTTGCTCAAGGAGGTGCGCTCGGCCCCTGGGCTGGAGCCTGCGCCCACCACCACCGGCGGTGTGCGTGTCATCATGAAAGCCCTGCGCCAGGGCCGGGTGGTTGGCTTGCTTCCGGACCAGGTGCCAGGTGAAGGCCAGGGTGTGTGGGCGCCGTTTTTTGGCCGTCCGGCCTACACCATGACGCTGGCCTTGCGCCTGGCGCGCCAGAGTGGCGCCCCCATGCTGGTGGCGCTGAGTGAACGCTTGTCCTGGGGCCGGGGCTACGTGGTGCACGTGGAGCCGCTCGAATTGCCTTTGGACCAAGGTGATGAAGTCGCCGCAGCGGCCATGAATGCCGCCATGGAACGTTTGATCCTGAAGCGCGCCGGCATGTATCTGTGGAGTTATGCGCGCTACAAAAAGCCGCGTGTAACCCCTATGGAAACGGCCGCCAGCAAAACCGCGAACCCCTGAGCAACCTTGGTCAGAGAATCTTGTTGATGCTTTCTTATCTCGGCATTGGGTTGATGCGTTTTGTCGCCTTGTGGCCGCTGCGCTGGGTGCGCGCGCTGGGGTTTGGCATGGGGCTTTTGTTGTTGAAGCTGATTCCACAGCGCCGCCGCATCGCTCAGGTCAACGTGGCGCTATGCTTTCCGCAGCTGTCTGCACAGGAACAGCAAGCCTTGGTGCGAAAAATCTTCATCTGCTTTACGCAGGCCTGGTTCGACCGTGCCTGGCTCTGGCACGCCAAGCCCGAGGTGGTGTTGGCGCGAACCAAACTGGTGGGCGCCGTGGAGCAGTTGCACGGCACCGAGCCCACACTGCTGTTTGGCCCGCACTTCGTGGGTTTGGATGCGGCGGCCACCGTCATCTCGCAGCGTGTGCCGCGCCGTTACACCACGCTCTACGCGGTGCAGAAGAACAAGGTGTTTGACGCGTGGATCACCAAGGGCCGGCAACGTTTTGCCGAGAACCGGCTGATCGATCGTCACAGCGGCTTCAAACCCATAGTCTCGGCCTTGCGCCAGGGCGACCCGTTCTACCTGCTGCCCGACATGGACTTTGGCGCAGAAGACTCGTTCTTCGTGCCATTTTTTGGCGTGAGCACGGCGACGGTGCCCTCGCTGTCGCGTTTCGCCCGCTTGGGCCGCGCACGCGTCATCCCGGTCTTGCCACGTTTGACGCCCGAAGGTTACGAGATCCACATCTTGCCGGCCTGGACCGACTTTCCCACCGCCGATGCCGAGGCCGACACGGCGCTGATGAACCAACGCCTGCAAGGCTATATCGAGACCATGCCCGAGCAATACTTTTGGGTGCACAAGCGCTTCAAGAGTCGCCCGCCGGGTGAGGCGGACGTTTACCAGCGAAAAAAATAGCAACCCGTGGTCAGAGTTGCTATTGATTTGGAAGCATGTTGCGCTTGTTTGGTAAGCGCAAGAGGCCTATTTTTCATCAATCTTCAGACTCGTCCAGTGTAGGCGGCTCGACGTCATCCACAACGGCTGCCGGGGCCACGGCTTCGGCTTCATCCGGGTGTGTCCAGTTGTACAACAGCTGGCTCACTTCGTCTATGCCTTGTTTCTTCATCGCCGAGAACAGCTTGACCTCGCCGCCGCCGGCCTGCAGGCGGGCGATGGACAAAGCCTTGTTGGCTTCGACGCGGGTCAGCTTGTCGGCCTTGGTCAACAGCACCAGAAACTTCAGGCCTTCTTCAACGCGTGGGCGAATGATGTCGAGCAGGATTTCGTCCAACTCGGTCAAACCGTGGCGCGGATCACACAACATCACGATGCCGGTGAGGTTTTCACGCGACACCAGATAGTTGGCCATTACCTGTTGCCAGCGGATTTTGGCGGTCTTGGGCACGGCCGCGTAGCCGTAACCGGGCAGGTCGGCCAGCACCGCGTCGGTGGCGCCTTGTTTGCCCAGGCTGAACAAGTTGATGTGTTGTGTGCGGCCCGGCTTTTTGGAGGCGTAGGCCAGTTGCTTTTGCTGCGTCAGTGTGTTGATGCAGGTCGATTTGCCAGCGTTGGAGCGCCCCACAAAGGCGATCTCCGGTGCCGACAGCGGTGGCAGATGGTGCAACTGCGCGGCCGTGGTCAGAAAACGCGCGGTGTGCATCCAGCCGGACGCCACTGTTGTCGCGGACTTGATCACCGGTTTCGCCGCAGCGGCGCCGGCCCCGGTTTTGGCCGGGGTTTTAGGCGCTGTACGGGCAGGCGAACGGGTGGAGGGGCGGGCGTCAGCCGGGGCTTTGGGAGTCATGCAATCCTAGGAAAGTCCTCAGTAGGAGAACCGTACCCCCATTGTAGAATCGAACGGTTTTGCGCCGACAAACAACCAAAAACCAAACCCTCGATATGAAGTTTTTCGCTCCAGTGTTGGTTGCAGCCTTTTTTGCTGCTTCTGTGTCGACAGCTTTTGCGGCAGATGAAAAGCCTGCTGTTGCTACTCCCGCCAAGCCCGATCTCGTCAAAGGCGAGGCCAAGTTCACGGCCGTGTGTGCGGCCTGCCATGGCGCCGACGGCAACTCCGGTATCCCGGCCAACCCCAAGCTGGCCTACCAGCACCCTGAATACCTGGTGAAGCAACTGCAGGAGTTCAAGGCCGGCAAGCGCAAAGATGCGGTGATGAAGGGTTTTGCCTCCGACCTCAGCGACGACGACATGCGCAACATCGCTTTCTGGGCCGCAGCGCAAAAGCCCAAGGCCGGTTTTGCCAAAGACAAAGACAGCATCGCCCTGGGCGAGCGTATCTACCGCGGCGGCATTGCCGACCGCCAGGTGCCCGCCTGCGCGGGTTGCCACAGCCCCAACGGGGCCGGCATGCCTTCGCAATACCCACGCCTCAGCGGCCAGCATGCCGACTACACCAGCAAGCAGTTGGCCCAGTTCCGTGATGGCAGCCGTGGCAACAACGCTGTCATGGTCGGTGTGGCTGCCAAGCTGAACGACCGCGAAATCAAGGCTGTGGCCGACTACATTGCCGGCCTGCGCTGAAGATATTTCTACATGCGGGATTGAACCCGAGAGCGGAATTTCAATCCTAAAAGGGCGGGCATCCTGGATGTCCCGCCCTTTTCTCTGTATGAACAGAGATTCCTGAGCCTTCATTTCACGTTCGTTCCACCGTTCCTTCACGTTCCCCTCCCATGACAGTTTCCACAGAAGGCGTTCGCGTCAAGTCCGGCTCGCAGACCTGGCGTTCGCTGGTGGAGTTGCTGTCATCCATGCGTTTTGCGATTTCCTTGCTGACGCTGATCTGCATTGCCTCGGTCATCGGCACCGTGCTCAAGCAGCATGAGCCGCGCGGCAACTACATCAACCAGTTTGGCCCATTCTGGACGCAGGTGTTTGAAGTCACGGGCCTGACCGGGGTGTACAGCGCCTGGTGGTTCATGTTGATCCTGGGTTTTTTGGTGGTGAGCACGTCCTTGTGTATTGCGCGCAACACGCCAAAGATCATCACCGACCTACGCTCGCACAAAGAAAACATCCGGGCGCAAAGCCTGGCCGCTTTCCATCACCGGGCCACGGCCAGTTTGGCGGCGGAGACGCCCGAGGCGGCCGCGCAGCGCATCGGCAGCATGCTGGCCGGCGCCGGCTGGCGCGTGAAGCTGCAGCAGCGTGAGTCCAAAGGCGGCGCGGGTGAAGCTTCGGGCTGGATGGTGGCCGCGCGTGCAGGGGCGGCTAACAAGCTTGGCTACATCGCGGCGCACAGCGCCATTGTGCTGGTGTGTATTGGCGGCCTGCTCGACGGCGATTTGATCGTACGCGCGCAAATGTGGCTGGGTGGCAAGTCGGTTTACAACGGCGGCGGCATGGTGGCCGACGTCAAGCCCGAGCACCGCCTGCCGCCGTCCAATCCGACGTTTCGCGGCAATATCCTGGTGTCGGAAGGTGCGCAGTCGAGTACCGCCATCCTGAACCAAGGCGAAGGTGTGGTGCTGCAGGACCTGCCGTTTTCCATAGAGCTGAAGAAGTTCGTCGTCGAGTATTACTCCACCGGCATGCCCAAGCTGTTTGCCAGTGACATCGTGATCCACGACCGTGATACCGGCGCCACGCAGTCGGCACGGGTAGAGGTCAACCATCCGGCAAGCTACCGCGGCGTGGAGATTTACCAGTCGAGTTTTGACGATGGCGGCTCATCCGTTGTCCTGCAGGCGCTGCCCATGCAGGGCGAGGGCAAGCCCTTTGAGATCGAGGGTGTGATTGGCAGCAGCAGCCAGCTCAGCAACGGCGCGGGGGGTGAGCAGCTCACGCTGGAATACACGGCGCTGCGTGTCATCAACGTGGAAAACCTGGGCGGCAACAAGACCAGCTCCGGCGCCGACCCCAGGGCGGTGAATCTGGGCTCGGCCATCAATGCACGCCTGGGTGCCGCCAACAAGCCGGATGCCGACAAGGTGATGCACAACGTCGGCCCCAGCATCACTTACAAATTGCGTGACAGTGCCGGCCAGGCACGCGAGTTTCATAACTACATGCTGCCGGTGGATACCGGAGATGGCGTGCCGGTCTACCTGTATGGCTTGCGTGAAAACCCGTCCGACACCTTCCGTTATTTGCGCCTGCCGGCCGATGAGGAGGGCGGTGTTGAGGGCTTTATGCGGCTGCGTGCGGCTTTGAAGAACGAACGTCTGCGCAACCTGGCGCTGCAACGTTATGCCACCAAGGCCGTGGATCCGAAACGCCCTGAGCTGGCGCAGCAGCTGGCAGCCTCGGCCGGTCGGGCCCTGGCGCTGTTCGCCGGTGTGGAAACCGTCAGCCCGCAAGCGGACGGCCGGCCCGTGGGCGGGCTGCAGGCGATCGCCGATTTCATGGAAGCCAATGTGCCCGAGGCCGAGCGCACCCGGGCCAGCGAGGTGCTGATCCGCATCCTCAACGGCGTGTTGTTCGAATTGACGCAACTGACGCGTGAACAGGCCGGTCTCGCCCCCCTGCAACCCAGCGAGAAAACCCAGGGTTTCATGACCCAGGCCGTGCTGTCGCTCAGCGACATCCAGATGTATCCCGCGCCCATGGCATTTGAGTTGCGCTCGTTTAATCAAGTGCAGGCGAGTGTGTTCCAGGTGTCGCGTGCGCCCGGCAAGAATGTGGTGTATCTTGGCTGCGCGTTGCTGATACTGGGCATTTTTGCCATGCTGTATGTGCGCGAGCGCCGGGTCTGGGTCTGGTTGACGCCAGCCGATGCCGGCGGTACGCAGGCCAGCATGGCCTTGTCGACCAACCGCAAAACCTTCGACAGCGACCATGAATTTGAAATGCTCAAGAGCAAACTGATCGGAGCCACATGAACAGCGCTACCAGCGTCTCCACCTCACGGCCACAAGTTGCGGCTCAGGCAACGGTGCAGACCCACACGACTACCATCAGCTTGAACGAAGGCTTCTGGTCGCGGCGCAGCCCGCTCGACTGGATTTTTGCGGCGCTGGTGTTGGCCGGTGGCCTGTTCGCTTTCAGTCGCTACCGTGGATTCATGGATGTGTACGAGCAAGGCATCCTGCTCGCCACCATTCCCAGCATGGTCGCCATGGGGTGGTTCTGGCGGCCGCTGCGCTGGCTGGCGGTCGCTGTGGCAGCGTTCTCGCTGTTGGCGATTTCAGCCTACCAGGTGGATGGCCAAGGCCAACTGGCGCGTGCTGAGGACGTGTTCTGGCTGAAGTACTTTCTCTCCAGCCAATCGGCCATTTTGTGGATGAGTGTGTTGTTCTTCATGAGCACCGCGTTCTACTGGCTCGACATGTTGTCGCCAATTCGCAAGAGCGGCGGACTGGCGGTGATCGGTTCGCGCCTGGCATGGGTGGCCGTGGCCATGGCGCTGATCGGCACCATGGTGCGCTGGTACGAGAGTTATTTGGTTGGCGCCGATGTGGGTCACATCCCGGTCAGCAATCTGTACGAGGTGTTTGTGCTGTTCGCCTGGATGACGGCGGCGTTTTATCTGTACTTTGAGGCGCATTACAAAACCCGCGACCTGGGCGCGTTTGTCATGCTGGTGGTGAGTGCTGCCGTGGGCTTTTTGCTCTGGTACACGGTGGTGCGTGAAGCGCATGAAATCCAGCCACTGGTTCCTGCGCTCAAAAGCTGGTGGATGAAGTTGCACGTGCCGGCCAACTTCATTGGCTACGGCATGTTCGCGCTCTCGGCCATGGTGGCCTTTGCCTACCTCATCAAACAAACGGCAGGTGAAGTGCGTTGGTACAAGCTGGCGCCGTTGTGGGTGCTGGGCATTGTGTTGTGCTTCGAGCCGCTGGTGTTCCGCAAAGACGTGCAAGCGGCGGGCAGCAGTTATTGGGCGATTTACTTTGGAGTGTCGGCCTTGATCGTCGCCGCCATCGTGTTTGGCCGCCAACGCATCGCTGCACGCCTGCCAAGCTTCGACGTGCTGGACGACGTGATGTACAAGGCGATTGCCGTCGGTTTTGCGTTTTTCACCATCGCCACCGTGCTCGGTGCGCTGTGGGCGGCCGAAGCCTGGGGCGGCTACTGGAGCTGGGACCCCAAGGAAACCTGGGCCTTGATCGTCTGGCTGAACTACGCCGCCTGGCTGCACATGCGCTTGATGAAGGGCCTGCGTGGAACCGTGGCGGCCTGGTGGGCTTTGGTGGGCTTGGCCGTGACCAGTTTTGCCTTCCTGGGTGTGAATATGTTTCTGAGCGGACTCCACAGCTACGGAACGTTGTAGGCGGGAACCGGGTCTACTTCGTCATCTGCAGCTGGTGGTGTGGGGAAGGCGGTGGCAAGCCGACCAAACTTCAGCAGCTCAGAAAAACTGAGCAACCACTTTAGGACATTGCGATGCTGATCAAAACCCACAATAACGGCTTCATCCATCCCACCTCCAGCGAAATCACCCCGCGCACCGTCTACGAAGGTCGGCGCGAGTTGATGAAACTCATGGCCACAGGCGCAGCCAGCGCCGCCATGGCCAGTTGGGCCGGCCGTGAAGCGCTGGCGCAAACCGTGGCGCCCGGCAAGCTGCCGGCGCTGAAGGGTGCCAAGTCCGCGGTCGATGGCGCCATGGCCATGGAAAAACTCACGGAATACAAAGACGCCAGCACCTACAACAACTTCTACGAATTCGGCACCGACAAGGCCGATCCGGCGCAGAACGCCCACACGCTGAAGACCAAGCCCTGGACGGTGGAGATCGAAGGCCTGGTCAACAAACCCGGCAAGTTCAACCTCGAAGACCTGATCAAACTCAGCGCGCAAGAAGAACGCATCTACCGGTTGCGCTGTGTCGAAGGCTGGTCCATGGTGATCCCCTGGGTGGGTTATTCGCTGTCCGAACTGATCAAGAAGGTCGAGCCGCAAAGCGGCGCCAAGTTTGTCGAGTTTGTCACCTTGGCCGACCCCAAGACCATGCCGTTTGTGGGCTCGCGGGTGTTGGACTGGCCGTATGTGGAAGGACTGCGCATGGATGAAGCCATGCACCCGCTGACGCTGCTGACTTTTGGCATGTATGGCGAAGTCTTGCCCAACCAGAACGGCGCGCCGGTGCGTCTGGTCGTGCCATGGAAATATGGCTTCAAGAGCGCCAAGAGCATCGTCAAGATCCGCTTCACCGACAAAGAACCCAAGACCGCCTGGAACAAGGCCGCAGCCAACGAATACGGCTTTTATTCCAACGTCAACCCTAACGTGGACCATCCACGCTGGAGCCAGTCCGACGAACGCCGCATTGGTGACGGCGGCGGTTTGTTTGCCAAACGCCGCAAGACCTTGATGTTCAACGGCTACGAAGCCCAGGTGGGCAAGCTGTACGCCGGCCTGGACCTCAAGCGCAATTTCTAGTCACAAGCTCGGGCGGCAATCCATTCGAGCGCGGCCACTGGTCGCGCCTGGTGCTCCGTGTCGCTCTATCAAAGATGAAAAAAATACTGCTGCACCCGCTGGCCAAGCCCGTCGTGTTTGTGTTGTGCCTGTTGCCGTTTGCGTGGCTGGTGTATGGCATCTTCACCGACAATCTTGGCGCCAATCCGGCCGAGTATCTGATCCGCGCCACCGGCGACTGGACGCTGCGCTTCCTGTGCATCGTGCTGGCCGTAACGCCCTTGCGTGTGATCACCGGCACACCCGCGCTGGCGCGCTTTCGGCGCATGCTGGGGCTGTTTGTGTATTTCTATGTGGTGCTGCACGTCATCAGCTACAGCTGGTTTGACAAGGGCTTTGAGCTTGAGAGCATTGTCAAAGACATCATCAAACGGCCGTTTATCCTGGTCGGTTTCCTGGGCTTTGTGCTGCTCACGCCGCTGGCGGCGACCTCGTTCAACCGCGCCATCAAGGCCCTGGGGGCCAAACGCTGGCAGATGTTGCATAAGGCGGTTTATGTGATCGCCGGGCTGGGCATACTGCACTTCTTCTGGATGCGCGCCGGCAAAAACAACTTCAATGAAGTGTTTATCTACGCTGGCATTCTGGCCGTGCTGCTCGGCTGGCGCGTTTCCCGGGCTTTAAGCAAAAAGCAGGCTTGACGCAATCCGGGTAAGCCGAAGATGCTACTCAATGAATAGCATCTTCGGCTTTTTTATGGCCGCTTGTGCTTATGGCAGCAGGCTTTCCAGGCGGAACTGTTCGGCCACGGTTTCGCGGGCGCGGATGACGTGTACCTGGGCACCATCCACCAGGACTTCAGCCGGGCGGCTGCGCGTGTTGTAGTTGCTGGCCATGGACATGCAGTAGGCGCCTGCCGAAAACACCGCCAATACGTCACCAGGCTGTACCGCCAAGCTGCGGTCGCGGCCGATCCAGTCGCCGCTTTCGCAGACCGGGCCGACCACGTCGTATTCCGCACCCGCCTCAGGCCGTGGCTGCACGGCGGCGATGTGGTGGTAGGCCTGGTACATGGCGGGACGCGGCAGGTCGTTCATGGCAGCGTCGATGATGCAGAAGTTCTTTTGCTCACCGGGCTTGAGGTACAGCACTTCGGTAAGGCACACCCCGGCGTTGCCCACCAGCGAACGGCCGGGCTCTATCATCAACTGGCGCTGACCAAAACCACGTGTATCCAGCTTGGCCAGCAGGCGCTGCCAGAGCTGGTCTGCCGCAGGTGGTGTGTCGCCGTTGTAGTTGATGCCCAGGCCACCGCCGAAGTCGATGTGGTGGATGGCAATACCGGCGGATTCTATGGCCGTGACCAAGTCCAGAATGCGGTCCATCGCGTCGAGGTAGGGCGCTTCTTCGGTGATTTGTGAGCCGATGTGGCAGTCGATACCGGCGACCTTCAAGCCGGGCAGTGCGGCAGCGCGCTGGTAGGCGGCGAGCGCCTCTTCGTGGGCAATGCCGAACTTGTTGCCCTTGAGGCCGGTGGAAATGTAGGGGTGTGTCTTGGGGTCAACGTTGGGGTTGACGCGCAGGCTGATGTTGGCGCGTTGGCCCGCGGCCAGGGCCACTTCGTTGAGCACTTCCAGCTCGGCTGTGCTTTCCACGTTGAAGCAGGCAATACCGGCTTGCAGCGCTTGCTGCATTTCAGCGCGGGTTTTACCCACGCCCGAGAAGATGATCTTGGCCGGGTCGGCGCCTGCGGCCAGGGCGCGCGCCAACTCGCCGCCCGAGACGATGTCGAACCCGCAACCTGCGCGCGCAAACACCTGCAGCACGGCTAACGAGGAGTTGGCTTTCATGGCGTAACAAATCAGCGCGTTGCGCCCCGCGAAGCCGCGTTGGTAGGCTTGCAGTGCCGACAACATGGACGCCTTGGAATAGACGAACAAGGGTGTGCCGTGCTGCTTGGCCAAGTCGGCCAGTGGCACTTGTTCGGCGTGCAGGCCAGCATCTTGGTAAGCGATAAAAGGTTGGCCGGGGAGTTGCGGGGTGGTCATGAAAAAACGTTTGTGGTTTTGCAGGGCGCTACACCGGTCGAGATCGGTGCAGCAAAAATGGGCTTAGGGGGCAGATGCGGGTTTTGCCGGAGTTGCGGCCGTTGGCGCAGTTGACGCCTTGGGTGAACTGCTCAGCACGTTCGGCGTCAAGGTTTCGGGCAGGGTCGCACGCTGTGCCGCCGCGGGCTCGGTGGGCAGGTATAGCGGGCCTTTTTGTCCGCAACCAGATAAAACCACCATGCTGCCGGCAAGGGCGACAGTGTTCACTAAAATTTGACAGTACTTCAACATGGCGAAATTGTATGACCGACCCGGAATTTATGGACCGCGCAGAGCAGTTGCTCAACGCGGTAGAGGCAAGTTGTGATGGCATCAATGACCGCAGCGATGCCGACATTGACAACCAACGCACCGGCGGCATGGTGACGCTGACATTTTCCAACCGCAGCCAGATTGTCATCAATCTGCAAAAGCCGCTGCACGAAGTCTGGCTTGCGGCGAAATCGGGCGGATATCACTTCAAGTGGGTGGACGGCCAGTGGCAAGATACCAAAGGGCAGGGTGAGTTTTTTGCCAGTCTGAGCCGAGATGCCAGCGCCCAAGCAGGGCAGGCGCTGGTTTTTCAGGCCTGAGCCCAGCGCCAGCCCCAGCGCCGACATCAGTTCTTGAACAGGTCGAGGATGCGGTTGCGTTCCTCGGCGGCTGGTGGCGCGGTGGGCGCCTCCGCGCCGGTGCCACCAGCTGAGGGCTCAACGCCCAGGCTGCTCACGCCGGCGCTGCGCGCGTATTCGTTGTAGAACCATTCGCCGCCCACCTGCACCACGCCTTCGGGTACCGTGGGTTGCACCACCGGCACACCCTTCAAGGCCGTTTCCATGAAGTTGATCCACAGCGGCAGGGCCAAGCCGCCGCCGGTTTCGCGTGCACCCAGGTTGCGTGGGGTGTCGTAGCCAATCCAGACGACGGCCGCCAGCGTTGGCTGGTAGCCACCGAACCAGGCGTCGATCGAGTCGTTGGTGGTGCCGGTTTTTCCGTACACATCGGGGCGCTTCAATATGCGTTGGGCCGAAGCGGCGGTACCGCGCAAGGTGACTTCGCCCAGTAGATTGGTCATCATGAACGAGTTGCGCGCGCTGATGGTGCGCAGTGACTCGTCCAGTACCGGTGCCTTGGTTTCGGCCAGCGTTTTGCCTTTGTAGTCGGTGACCTTGGTGATCAACCACGGATTGACGCGGTAGCCACCATTGGCAAACACGGAGTAGGCCGCCGCCATTTGCATGGGTGTGACCGATCCGGCACCCAAGGCCATGGTCAGGTAGGCGGGGTGTTTCTCGGCGTCAAAGCCGAAATGTGTGGCCCATTGCTGGGCGTATGCCGGGCCGATCGACTGCAGTATGCGGATCGAAATCATGTTCTTCGACTTGGCCAAGCCATTGCGCAGCGTCATGGGGCCTTCAAACTTGCCATCGTAGTTTTTGGGTTCCCAGGGCTGGCCGCCCGTCACGCCGGCGTCAAAGAACAGCGGGGCGTCATTCACCACGGTGGCGGGTGTAAAGCCTTTTTCCAGTGCCGCCGAGTAGATGAATGGCTTGAAGCTGGAGCCCGGCTGGCGCCAGGCCTGGGTCACGTGGTTGAATTTGTTCTTCTGGAAGTCGAAGCCACCCACCAGGGCCTTGATGGCGCCGGAGCGCGGGTCCAGCGCCACAAAGGCGCCTTCCACCTCGGGTAGCTGGGTGATTTCCCAGGTGTCTTTGGGTGTCTTGACCACGCGGATCACGGCACCGGGGATGATCTTGATCTTGGGGGGCGCCTTGTCGGCCAGGCCGGACTGGGCGGGTTTGAGGCCTTCGCCGACAATTTCCACCGTGTCGCCGTTGCCACGCACGGCGGTGATCTTCTTTGCATTTGCCGAGAGCACCACGGCCGACATCACGTCGCCATTGTCCGGGTGCTCGGCCAGCACATCGTCCACCGCGTCGTCCAGGTCGGCGGCGTTCTGCGGCAGGGTGATGAACTTTTCCGGACCGCGGTAAATCTGCCGCCGTTCGTAGTCCATGATGCCTTTGCGCAGCGATTTGTAGGCGCTGGTCTGGTCTTCGGTTTGCAGCGTGGTGTAGACGTTCAGGCCACGGGTATAGGTCTCATTGCCATACTGGGCAAACATCAGCTGGCGCACGGTTTCGGTCACATATTCGGCGTGAATGCGTTCGCTGCTGTTGGCCGTGTGGATTTTCAGCTCTTCTTTCTTGGCTGCATCCGCCTGTGCGGCGGTGATGAAGCCGTTTTCTTCCATGCGCTCGATGATGTAGAGCTGGCGCGCGCGCGCGCGGTTCGGGTTGATGATGGGGTTGTAGGCCGAAGGGGCCTTGGGCAGACCGGCGAGCATGGCCGCTTCGGCGATGGAGATGTCCTTCAGCGGTTTGCCAAAGTAGGCTTCCGATGCTGCGGCGAAGCCGTAAGCCCGGTTGCCCAGGAAGATCTGGTTCATGTAGATTTCCAGAATCTTGTCTTTGCTGAGCAAGTGCTCCAGTTTGAAGGTCAGCAATACCTCGTAGATCTTACGGGTGAAGGTTTTCTCGGACGACAGGTAGACGTTGCGTGCCACCTGCATGGTGATGGTGGAGGCGCCTTGGCTTTTGGCTCGACCCAGATTGGCCAGCGCCGCGCGCAGCATGCCCTTGTAGTCCACGCCACCATGTTCATAGAAGCGCGCGTCTTCGATCGCCAGCACCGCGTTTTTCATCACGGCCGGGATTTCGTCGATCGGCATCAGGTTGCGTCGTTCTTCGCCAAATTCACCGAGCAAGGTACCTTCAGCGGAGTAGATGCGCAGTGGCAATTTCGGCCGGTAATCTTCCAGTGCTGAAATATCGGGCAGGTTGGGATAAGCCATGGCCAAGGCAATGGCGATGACCATGGCCACCGACAGCAGGCCCGCCACCAGCAGCCCAGCGCCCCAGGCGGTCAGGCGCAGCAGCCAAACCATCCATAGGGGGCGCGTGCTCGCGGGGCGGTCGGAGCGGTTTTCAGAAGACGAAGGAGGTTTTGATGGCATAGAGTTCCGGGTGACAGCGAGAGTGATGTCCCGTCAGAGTCGAATCGGCTGTGAAATCAGCGGCTTTTTGTCGGTAGCATGTCGGTCACGCTTTGCGGCGCTATTTTGCCTGTACTGAATGTAAGCGTCTGTAGGCCGCGAAGCCGCCTGGCGGGCTGCCTGCGCACTTGGCTGCTGAAGTTGCTGTTCGAGCATGCCTTTTAATC
The DNA here is from genome assembly GCF_049316285.1 of Variovorax sp. HJSM1_2. Taxonomy (NCBI): domain Bacteria; kingdom Pseudomonadati; phylum Pseudomonadota; class Betaproteobacteria; order Burkholderiales; family Comamonadaceae; genus Variovorax; species Variovorax sp. HJSM1_2. The sequence goes on from NZ_JBMOXA010000008.1 coordinate 71,608, forward strand.
GACCGTGTATATGTCATTAGAGCGTAGGCTTTTGACAACGGTTCCATGGATCACCTTGGGCAATAAGCTTTGCTCGGGGGTAATGTTGCTGATAGCATGCCACGAAGTGTTAATTTTTGTAGCATCGTGCTCAATTGCAGGAGACGGTTTTGATCTCTTTGGGGTCGTTATTCAGACGCCAGTCGGCCCCACTTGTCGGGATCGACATCAGTTCTTCCAGCTTGAAGCTGGTTGAATTGGATTATGACGGGGCGGGCAACTTGCTGCTGAAACGCTGCGCTCTGGAACCATTGGAGCGGGGCTGGATCACCGACGGCAACATCGACAAATTCGATGAGGTGGCCGACGCGCTCAAGCGCTTGGTCAAAAAGAGCGGTACGCGCACGAAGAACGTGGCGCTGGCATTGCCGCCTTCAGCCGTGATCACCAAGAAAATCATTCTGCCTGCGGGCCTTTCCGACATGGAGTTGGAGGTTCAGGTGGAGTCAGAGGCCAACCAATACATTCCGTTTTCGCTGGATGAAGTGAGCCTGGATTTTTGCGTCATTGGTCCGAGCGCGAATTCGGCTGGTGATGTCGAGGTGCTGATTGCCGCGTCGCGCAAAGAAAAAGTGCAGGATCGTCAAGGTCTGGCTGAAGCAGCCGGCTTAAACCCGGTGATTCTTGACATCGAGTCGTATGCCTCGCGGCTGGCGACTTCGCGGCTGATCGAGCGCTTGCCGAACAAAGGGGCCGGCGCCTTGGTGGCGTTGTTTGAACTCGGGTCGCTGACCACCAGCATGCAAGTGATACGTGATGACGAGGTCTTGTACGACCGCGATCAGGCGTTCGGTGGCTCGCAGCTGACGCAGTTGATCGTGCGCCAATATGGCTTTTCGATGGACGAGGCCGAGACCAAGAAGCGCAACGGCGAGTTGCCCGAGGATTACGAGAACACCGTGTTGCGGCCTTTTGTGGAAAGCATGGCGCAAGAAATTGGCCGGGCACTGCAGTTCTTCTTCACCAGCACGCCGCACAACAAGGTGGACTACGTCATGCTTGCCGGTGGCTCCGCGCCTTTGCCGGGTTTGGCTGAGGCGGTGATGGCGCATTCATCGTTCTCCTGCAGCTTGGTGAATCCGTTTGAAGGCATGGAACTCGGCGGTGATGTACGGCTGAAGAAAATGGTGCGCGAGGCGCCGGCCTATCTCACTTCTTGCGGGTTGGCCATGCGGAGGTTTTTGCAGTGATTCTGATTAACCTGCTGCCGCATCGCGAGGCAGCGCGCAAGCGGCGGCGTGACAATTTCAACGCCGCACTGGGCTTGTCGGCCGTTGCGGGTGCCTTGATCATTGGTGTGGGATATCTCTGGTACGACGCCCAGATCAGCGAGCAAAACGAGCGCAATGCATTTTTGACGCGTGAAATTGCGGTGCTGGATGGCCAGATCAAAGAAATCGCCACACTGGAGGCCGAAATCAAGGCCTTGACCGAGCGGCAAAAGGCAGTGGAAGACCTGCAGGCGGACCGCAATTTGCCAGTGCACTTGCTCAACGAATTGGTGGTGCAATTGCCCGACGGTGTGTTTCTCACCAGTCTCAAGCAAGAGAACCAGAACATCCTGATCCAAGGCCAGGCACAGTCAAACGAACGGATATCCGAGTTGCTGCGCAATCTGGCGAACAACACGCCTTGGCTGTCGCGCCCGGATCTGGTGGAAATCGTGGCTGACAATGTGGCTTTGACACCCCGTGACCAACGCCGTGTCGCGCGTTTCAACTTGCGTGTGCGCCTGATGCGTACCAGTGAAGTGCAGCAGGTGGCTGCAGCCGCTTCCGCTGCGGCCGTCGCTGCTCCCGCGTCCAAGCCTTAGTCTGCACCCCGCATCATGGCCAAGAAACCAAATACCAAGATCGATTTTGCGCAGCTACAAGAAAGTGTAGTGCGCCAATTCCGGGGCTTGAATCCGTCTGATCCGTCCGTTTGGCCGGTACTCCCTCGTGCGTTGCTGTTGCTGGCGGTGGCACTGTTTGTGGTGGCCGCATTGTGGTACTTGTGGCTCAGCGGGTTTGAGGACGAGCTGCGCGTCGCGCGGGATAAAGAAGCCGAGTTGCGTGGCGTGTACACCCAGCGCATGACCAAGGCGGTCAATCTGGAAGCCTTGAAGCAGCAGCGTGAACAAGTGCAGCAATACGTGACACAACTGGAGAAGCAACTCCCGAGCAAGGCCGAAATGGCAGCGCTCCTGTCGGACGTGAACCAAGCCGGCCTGGGCCGCAGCCTGCAGTTTGACTTGTTCCGCCCTGGGCAAGTGGTGGTCAAAGAGTATTACGCCGAGTTGCCGATTGCCGTGCGGGTCACGGGGCGCTACCACGACATTGGCGCATTTGCCTCCGATGTGGCGAATCTCTCGCGCATCGTCACCTTGAACAACATGACGTTGGCGCCCGCGAAAGATGGGACCCTGTCCATGGATGTGACCGCACGGACCTTCCGTTATCTGGACAAGGACGAAATCGCGGCACAGCAAAAAGCCCCGGGGGCGAAGAAATGATGCGCCGCGCAGCTTGGATATTGGCCTTGGGCCTGCCGCTGTTGCTGGCAGCTTGCGGCAACGCGGGTGAAGAAGAATTGCGCCAATGGATGGCCGAACAGCGGGCACAGGTGAAGCCGCGGATTGCACCGCTCGTGGAACCTAAGAAATTTGTGCCCCAGGCCTACACCGGTGAAGGCGCGATCGAACCCTTTAGCAGTCAGCGCTTGACCCAGGCGTTGCGCCGGGATTCGACCCAGTCGACGTCGAACACCGCGCTGATCGCTCCAGAGATGGCGCGGCGCAAAGAGTCGCTGGAAGCGTTTCCGTTGGACAGCATGACCATGGTCGGAAGCCTGCGTCGTGCGGGCGAGCCTGTGGCATTGGTGAGGGTGGACAACTTGCTGTATCAGGTGCGTGTGGGCAACCACTTGGGCCTGAACTATGGGCGGGTTCTGAAAATAGATGAATCAGAGCTGACCCTCAGAGAAATCGTACAGGACCCCACGGGTGACTGGATCGAGCGTCCGGCGAGTTTGGTGCTACAAGAGAGAGCGAAATGAATAATCAACATCGAACGGCATGGCGCGCCCGAGACAAGGCCCTGGCAGCTTGTCTCCTGGCTTTTGCGTCCGTGTCTGCATACGCCCAGAGCGTTATTGAATCCGTCACCGGCTCGCTTCAGGGTGGTGCTGAAGTGATCCGTATCGAACTGACACAACCACTGGCGGCATTGCCCTCGGGTGTCGCGATCCAGTCGCCGGCGCGCATCGCGCTGGATTTTCCGGGTGTGGCCAACGGTATTGGCCGCTCGGCAGTCGAGATCAACCAGGGCAACTTGCGCTCCGTGAATGTGGTGCAGGTGGGCGAGCGCTCGCGTGTGGTGCTGAACCTGAAGCAGGCGACTTCGTACAAGGCCGAGATCCAAGGCAAGGCATTGTTGGTGGTGCTCGACCCGGTGGCCGCACCGGCGCAAACAGCGGTCGCTGCTCCGACCTTTGCCGAAGGCGTTCACACCGATGCCATGCCCATCAAGGACGTCGACTTCCGCCGGGGCACGGATGCTGCCGGGCGCGTGATTGTGGCCTTGGCCAACAACCAGGTGGGTGTTGACGTGCGCCGCCAGGGGCCTAGCCTGATCGTCGATTTTCTCAACAGCACCTTGCCCCAGGGCCTGCGCCGCCGCTTGGATGTGACCGATTTCGGCACCCCGGTGCAGTCTGTGACTACCACCCAGGTCGGCGATCGGGTGCGTATGCAGATCGAGCCCAAAGGCGAGTGGGAGCACAGCGCTTACCAGAGTGACGGCCAGTTCGTGGTGGAAGTGCGCCAGCTCAAAGCCGATCCGGGCAAGTTGACCCAGGGTCCTGGCTTCAGAGGTGAGAAACTCTCGCTCAATTTCCAAAGCATAGAAGTGCGCTCGTTGCTGCAAGTGATTGCCGACTTCACCAACTTCAACGTGGTGACCTCTGACTCGGTGACGGGCTCGCTCACGTTGCGCTTGAAAGACGTGCCCTGGGACCAGGCGCTGCAGATCATCATGGACGCCAAGGGCTTGGGCATGAAGAAGAGTGGCACCGTCTTGTGGATTGCGCCCAAAGACGAGCTGGATGCGCGCGCCAAAAAGGACCTTGAATCCCAAGCTTCGCTGGAGAGCCTGGAGCCGCTGCAAACCCAGGCCTTCCAGATGAACTACGCCCGGGCTGCAGACATCGCTGCGCAGATTACCAACGCCGGTACCACTTCGTCGGGCACAAGCAGCAGCCGTTTCCTGAGCGCCCGCGGCACCGCCATTCCCGAGCCACGCACCAACCAATTGTTTGTCACCGATGTCGCCAGCAAACTGGCTGCCGTGCAGGAACTGGTGAAGCGCTTGGACGTGGCGGTGCGCCAAGTGCTGATCGAGGCACGTATCGTCGAGGCCTCAGACACTTTTGGCAAATCGCTCGGTATCAAACTGGGTTCTGCCGATTTGCGTGCGCAGAATGGCGGCGACGGTGGCTACCAACTCTCAGGCAATAACCGTGTGGCTTTCGGTACCAACTACAGCAACGTGGTGGCCTCCAGCGGTGCCAATGGCACGGTGGACACGACCAGCAACTTCGTGAATCTGCCGGCAACTTCGGCAACGGCAGAGGTGGCCTCGTTTGCCGTGTCTATCTTCAACGCCACGGCGAACCGATTCCTGAACCTGGAAATCTCGGCACTGGAATCTGACGGCAAGGGCAAGCTGGTGTCGAGCCCGCGCATCGTCACGGCCGACCAAACCAAGGCGCTGATCGAGCAGGGCACGGAGTACCCCTACCAGGTGGCTACCTCCAGCGGCGCCACCTCCATTGCCTTCCGTAAAGCCAACCTGAAATTGGAAGTCACTCCGCAGATCACCCCCGAGGGCAACATCATTCTCGATCTGGACATCAACAAGGACAGCCGCGGCGAAACCACGGTGGCCGGTATCGCCATCAACACCAAACACATCAAGACCCAGGTGCTGGTGGAGAACGGCGGGACGGTGGTGATTGGCGGGATCTTCACGCTGGACGAACAAGACACCGAAAACAAGGTGCCTTTCTTGGGTGACATCCCTTACGCGGGTGTTTTCTTCAGAAACAAGTCCCGCACCACGAACAAACAAGAAATGCTGGTGTTTATCACCCCGAAAATGATTGTCGAGCGCGCGCAAGTGCGCTGACCTGAAATTCAAGGAAACTAGAAAAAATGCGTTATTTGAAATACCTGTTGGGTGGGATGCTGACGGCGGCCTTGGTGGCCTGCGGAGGAGGGGGGGGGAATCCAGGGACGCCTAGCAGCGGCAGCGGTAGCAGCTCTGGATCTACAAATACCACCTCTTCGGTAAGTGACTTTTATATCTCCACTGACAAGAGCACCATTAATAACAGTGGCTCTGATTCAGCGAAGTTGACGGTCATTGCAGTGAATGCAAACAACAACATTGTTGTGGGTGCGACTGTGGCCGTTGCGACCGACAACAACACCGTCTTTGCGCCTACATCAGGTGCGGTTACAGACGCCAATGGCTCTTACTCAGGCACGATCTCTATTGGCGCCAGTAAGGCGGATCGCGATGTCACAGCTACAGTGACGATCAACGGCAAAACAAAAAAAGTGCTGGTGCGTATTGCGGGTAGCAAAATTACATTGCAAGCCACGCCTTCAGCGCCCACGCCAGGGCAAGCAGTCGTTTTAACTGCAACCCTGGTCGACTACTCAAATAATCCTATTGCTGGAAGTGTTGTGTCCTTCGGTGGATCTATTCCAGCCCTGCAGGGGCAGTCGGCGAGCACTGCGTCTAGTGGTGTGGCCACTAAAAGCTTTACTGCCCCCAGTGCTTCTGGGGTTTATACGGTTACTGCATCTGGCAGTGGCGTACAGGCAGCCGACTATCAGTTGCAAGTATTTGCGAGTGCCGGGGCTGTGCCGGCAGCGGTTATTCCGTCTGGTGCCTTGCCTTCTCTTTCGGCTTCGCCCAACGTACTTTCCGTAAACGCATCAGGCTTTACGACCAACAAGTCAACGCTTAAGTTTTTGTTTCTTGACGCATCCAATAATCCCATCCCTAACGTGCGTGTTCGGTTTGATGACACTACGACTGGATTGCCCAAAGTAGGTTCTTCGCTGAGCACCGGCTCAGCGACATCCTATACAGATGTGTCTGGCAGTACCACCTCTCAATATATTGCAGGACAAAATAGCAGCCCGACCAATGGTGTGACAGTACGAGCCTGTTACTCGGCCGTGGACTTCACTTCCGCAACCGATTGCCCAGCGTCGTTGACGGCGTCCTTGACCGTTGCTGGTCAAGCACTGGCCATCTCGATCGGCAATGACAACTTGTTAGAGGCTGGGTCCGGTACCTATATCAAGACCTTTACGGTAACGGTTGCAGATTCTGCTGGTCGTCCTGTGTCTGGTGCAGCCGTAGATATCTCTGTTGATTTAAGCCATTTTGGAAAAGGCCAGTACGCCTATCCATTCAGGGATGGTAGTGGTGCGGCGATTCCCTCCACTCAGTGGCTTAGCGTTGTCCCTACTTCCTTGATCGACTCATACCCTTCTGTGAGTACGATTCCCTCCACCCGAGGGGAACGAGTGTGGTGTGCAAATGAAGACACCAACCGAAATGGAAGTGTTGATCCAGGTGAAAACGTGAACGGAAGTGTGGACAGCAACGGTCAAGCTACCTTGGAGCCACGCAAGAGTGACTTGCTGGTTCGCTACGCTGACCCCGCAGTGACAACGACAAATGCGAGCGGGATTTTGTTGATTAAGGTCGAGTACTCGCAACGCTTCGCCACATGGTTGGCCTACCGCGTTCGTGTCACTACCAACGTCGCCGGATCCCAGGGTATGGCTGAAGGTCTGTTTCTGACCACGTTTATTGACGGCGATCAAACCAATGGTTCGTTCCTTGTGCCTCCATACGGCTCAGGTGCCTGCAACAGCCCAAGCTAAGTCGGGTCATGAGGTGTTGTGCTGATTAGTTTAGTAGGCCTCCCCGGCTCCGGTAAATCCACGGTCGGGCGGCAATTAGCGCGGCGGTTGCAACTCTCCTTTATCGACTCAGACCACGAAATCGAGCAGCGTATCGGCTGCTCGATCCGTGAGTACTTCGAGCGTGAAGGGGAGGCGCGTTTTCGCGATATCGAGCAAGAGGTCATAGACGCGCTGAGCCAGGGTGGCCCAGGCGTGTTGGCCACGGGGGGCGGTGCCGTGTTGCGTCCCACCAACCGGCAAGTGCTGCACAGCCGTTGCCAGGTGGTCTACCTCAAGTCATCCCCGGAAGAGTTGTTTCGCCGCTTGCGCCATGACGTGAGCCGCCCGTTGTTGCAGGTGGAAGACCCACTTCGGCGCCTGCGTGATTTGTTCACCCTGCGCGACCCGCTCTACCAGGAGACGGCGCACGTCACCATTGAGCCGGTGCGCAGTTCCGTGCCATCGGTGGTGCGGTCCATCATCTCCACCTTGGGCCTGCCCGATGTGGCGCCGCCGCTGCCAGCGCCGCCACCGGCAAGCGCTTAACGGCTGATGACTTGGTGATGTGTGTCAGCTTCGCGCCGTACACTTGGCAGACGCCATCTTCACGCCATTTACTTCGCAGGTTTGACCCGTTATGACCACCGCCACCGTCCGCACCGAGCAGGTATCCATTGACCTTGGCGAGCGCAGCTACCCTATCCTGATCGGCTCCGGTCTTCTCGACCAAGCAGCCACCTGGGCGCAGCTTCCCAAGGCTGCCGCTGCGCTGATCGTCACCAACGACACCGTGGCGCCACTCTATGCGGCGCAGTTGGCAAAAGCCCTGGGCGCGCATTACGCCGCGGTGCACACGGTGGTGCTGCCCGATGGCGAGGTCCACAAAGACTGGAGTACGCTCAATCTGATTTTTGACGCCTTGCTGCAAAAGGGTTGCGACCGTAAAACCGTGCTGTTTGCATTGGGCGGCGGGGTGGTCGGCGACATGACCGGGTTTGCCGCCGCGAGCTATATGCGCGGCGTGCCGTTTGTGCAGGTGCCCACCACGCTGCTGGCGCAGGTGGATTCGTCCGTGGGAGGCAAAACTGCAATCAACCACCCGCTGGGCAAGAACATGATAGGCGCGTTCTACCAGCCGCATCAGGTGGTCTGCGACCTAGGCAGCTTGAAAACGCTGCCACGCCGCGAACTCAGTGCCGGCTTGGCCGAGGTCATCAAATACGGCCCGATTGCCGACATGGCGTTCCTCGACTGGATCGAAGCCAACCTGGATGCCATGCTCGCCGGTGACGTGGCGGCGCTGGCCTATGCGGTCAAGCGCAGCTGTGAAATCAAGGCCTGGGTGGTGGCGCAAGACGAACGCGAAGGCGGCCTGCGCGCCATTCTCAACTTTGGCCACACCTTTGGCCATGCCGTGGAATCAGGCATGGGTTACGGCGCCTGGCTGCATGGTGAAGGTGTGGGTTGTGGCATGGTGATGGCCGCCACGCTGTCACAGCGGCTGGGTTTGATCGATGGCAAGCTGGTGGCGCGCCTGATGCGCTTGATCCACCATGCCGGTCTGCCGGTGCAGGGCCCGCTGCTCAGCGACATCGACAACGCCGGCCGCTACCTCGAATTGATGCGTGTAGACAAAAAGGCCGAGGCCGGTGAAATTCGTTTTGTGGTGATCGACGGCCCCGGCAAAGCGGCCATGCGCAGCGCCCCCGATGCACTGGTGCGCGAAGTGATTGATGCTTGCTGTGTATCGGTTTAGTGCTCTTTTTATGAGAGCTTGCCGCGCAACATTTATAAGCCTAAACGGCTGATCTGAGATTCAATATGCTCGCCCCCTACGCCTGTGATCCCGCGCAGTCCCGAGGGCGCCGCTACTTTGAATCCTCCGCGCCCACGCGCACCGAGTACCAGCGCGACCGCGACCGCATCGTGCACTCCACGGCGTTTCGCCGGCTGGTCTACAAAACACAGGTGTTCCTCAACCACGAGGGCGACCTGTTTCGCACACGGCTCACCCATTCGCTGGAAGTGGCGCAACTCGGTCGTTCCATCGCGCGCTCGCTTCAGTTGAATGAAGACCTGGTGGAAGCCATTGCGCTGGCGCATGACCTGGGCCACACACCGTTTGGCCATGCCGGCCAGGACGCGTTAAACGCCTGCATGCGCGGCCACGGCGGCTTCGAGCACAACCTGCAAAGCCTGCGCACCGTGGACAGCCTGGAAGAGCGTTATCCGGCTTACGACGGGCTGAACCTGACGTTTGAAACCCGTGAAGGCATTCTGAAGCATTGTTCGCGCCTCAACGCTGTGGCACTAGAGGCCGCCGCCGATGCGGCCGGGCCCAACCCGCTGGGTGATGTGGGCCGGCGTTTTCTCGACCACACCCAGCCCAGCCTGGAGGCGCAACTGTGCAACCTGGCCGACGAGATTGCCTATAACGCCCACGACGTGGACGACGGCGTGCGCTCGGGCCTGATCACCCTGGAGCAGTTGCAGGAGGTCGAGTTGTTCGACTACTACCGGCGGCAAGCGCTGGCCGAGTTTCCCCATCTGAGCGGGCGGCGTGTATTGTTCGAGAGCATCCGCCGCATGCTCAGCGCCCAGGTGTACGACGTGATCACCGCCACCCGGTCGGCCCTGCAACTGGCGCAGCCCGAGAGTGCCGACGCGGCACGGCGCTGTGCGCCGCTGCTGTGCTTCAGCCCCGAAATGCGCGCCCAGGCGCTGCCGCTGAAGCAGTTCCTGATGCGCAACCTCTACCGGCATGCACAAGTCATGCACATGACCAGCCAAGCCAAACAGGTGGTGGAGGAGCTGTTTGCGCTGTATGTGGGCAACCCGGCCGCCATGGCCAGGGGTTATGCGGCGCGCGCAGCCGCGGTGCAGGGTGAGCCAGATGCCGTGGCGCGTGTGGTGGCCGACTACATCGCCGGCATGACCGACCGTTTCGCCCTGGCCGAACACGAACGCCTGACGGGCCGCCGCCTGGTGGCGTAAGCCCTTGCGGCACGCGGAAGCGGCCGCGCCGGTAAAATCGCGCCCTTTGCCGGAACACTTTATGCACGCCCCCGACGCTGTCGATTCTGCTGCCGACGCCTTCGTGGTGCAGCGCATGCAGAACTGGCTGACCCGTGCCGTCATCGGACTGAACCTGTGCCCGTTTGCCAAAGCCGTGCACGTGAAAGAGCAAATCCATTACGCGGTGTGCCGTGCTGCGGGCAAAGACGCCGAAGAGATCTTGCTGCAAGCCTTGGCCAAAGAACTGCGCGATCTGCTGGCACTCGACGCTGAAGTCCGCGACACCACCGTGCTGATCGCGCCCGACATGCTGGGCCACTTTCTCGACTTCAACGACTTTCTGGGCCGCGCCGACGATCTGCTGGTGCGCATGGAGCTGGAGGGCGAGATCCAGATCGCCAGCTTCCACCCGCTGTACCAGTTCGGCGGCACCGACGCCGACGACATCGCCAACTACACCAACCGCGCGCCATACCCCACGCTGCACCTGCTGCGTGAAGACAGCATAGACCGCGCGGTGGAGGCCTTTCCCGAGGCCGAGGCCATCTACGAGCGCAATATGCAAACGCTGGAGCAGCTCGGCCAAAGTGGCTGGGATGCACTGGACCTTGGCGCGGTGCCGCATAAACCAACATCGCCATGAGCAAACAGAAAAAACCAAACCCAGCGCCCGTGACGGACGCCGCCGCCATTGCGCCGGAGATCGCCCCGGGCCAGTCGATAGAGCTGCTCAAGGCGCTGCACATCCTGACGCGCGACGGCAAGCTCAACCAAGACTCGCGGCGCAAACTCAAGCAGGTCTACCACCTGTTCAACTTCATCGAGAAGCTGCTCAAGGAACTGCCACCTTCGCTGGAAGAAAAAGGCGTCACGCTGGCCGACCACGGCGCCGGCAAGTCCTACCTTGGCTTCATCATTTATGACCTGTTTTTCAAGGCGCTGAACCAGGGCTGGATCTACGGCATCGAAAGCCGTGCCGAGCTGGTGTTGAAATCACAAGAGCTGGCCGCCACGCTGGGCTTTGAACGCATGGCGTTTCTGAACGTGAGCGTGGCCGAGTCCACCCATTCGCAGCAACTGCCCGAGCAGATCGACGTGGTCACGGCCTTGCATGCCTGCGACACCGCTACCGACGACGCCATTGCCTTTGGCCTGGCCAAACGTGCGCGCGCCATGGTGCTGGTGCCGTGTTGCCAGGCCGAAGTGGCGGCGTGTCTGCGGCAAAACAAGGCGCTGCAGCTGTCGCGCACACCGCTGGCCGAGCTGTGGCGCCACCCCATACACACGCGTGAAATCGGCAGCCAGATCACCAACGTGCTGCGCTGTCTGTACCTGGAAGCCTCAGGCTACCAAGTGACCGTGACCGAGCTGGTGGGCTGGGAACACAGCATGAAAAACGAGCTGATCGTCGCCAAATACACCGGCCAGAAAAAGCGCAGCGCCGCCGAACGCCTGACCAGCCTGATGGCCGAGTTTGGCATAACCGATTTGCAGGCCACGCGCTTCCCCTTGCCTGCGGCTGCGGCGTAAACCAGCCGCGCCACGCCGGCGCGGCCCCGCCCCGTAGCCGGTGCCCATGCGCCAAGTGCTTGATGCGCCACCTCAAGCTGGGGCTTGCAACTGCCCGAGGCCACGATTTGCGCAGAAACGCTGCTTGGAAGAATAGGGGACAGAACGCCAGTAATATCGCGCATCACTCCAAGGTACTGTGCACATGGCTCGGCTTCCCCGTCTCACCATCCCCGGTTTGCCGCACGTTCTGGTGCAGCGCGGCAATAACCGTCAGGCGATTTTTGCCGTGTCTGAAGACTACGTTTTTCTGCTGGCGCTGCTGGAAGAAAACAGCCAGCGTTACGACGTGGCGGTGCACGCCTATGTGCTGCTGCAAGACCAATTCCAGGTGCTGCTCACGCCCGGTTCGGTGGAAGGCCTCTCAAGCTTCATGCAGGCGGTGGGGCGGCGCTACGTGCGTTATTTCAACGACCGACACGGCCGCAGCGGCACCTTGTGGGAAGGGCGCTACCGCTCCACCGTGCTGCAGCCCGAGCGATTTTTGCTGCCGGCGATGGTGGCCATTGAGCAAGAGCCCATCCGGGCGGGCCTGGTGCCAGAGGCCAGGGCCTACGCGTGGTCCAGCCACGGCCACTGGATAGGCCAGCGCGTGGACCGTTGGCTCAGCCCGCATGCGGTGTACTGGGCTTTGGGCAACACGCCATTTGCGCGCGAAGCGGCGTATGCCGAATTGGTGCAGGCGGGTATTTCCAGCAGCGAACACCGGCATTTGATGGACGCCGTGCTCCATGGTTGGGCGCTGGGCGACGCTGAATTCGTTGCAGATTTGCAAACCCAAACCGAGCGGCGTTTACACAAAGTGTCTGCCGGGCGCCCAGCCATGGTCAAAAAACAAGACTGAAATAGGCCATTCAAGCATGTCCACATTGCGAGAAATGCTCTTGAATTTAATGTGTCCCTAATTAAATGTAAATTAAATTGGTCAACATTTAATTGGTTTCTGACCCTAATTGTTCTGCTTGGCATTCTTGTTGCAGTGCACTATGCTTGCCATCCCTGCGATATACCAATAGGAGAGCGCCATGACGACGGCTGCCGAGATCCAACATCTCAAAGACCACGGTTTGTATTCATCCAACAACGAGCATGACGCTTGTGGTCTGGGTTTCGTCGCCCACATCAAGGGCGAGAAACGTCATGACATCGTGACGCAGGCGCTCAAGATCCTGGAAAACATCGACCACCGTGGCGCGGTGGGGGCCGACAAGCTCATGGGCGACGGTGCCGGCATCCTGATCCAGATTCCCGACGCCTTGTACCGTGAAGAAATGGGCAAGCAGGGTGTCACGCTGCCGGCTGCCGGTGAATACGGCGTGGGCATGATCTTCCTGCCCAAGGAGCACGCCTCGCGCCTGGCATGTGAACAAGAGATGGAACGCGCCATCAAGGCCGAAGGCCAGGTGTTGCTGGGCTGGCGCGATGTGCCGGTGGACCGCGAAATGCCCATGTCGCCTAACGTGCGCAAGACCGAGCCGGTGCTGCGCCAGGTGTTCATCGGCCGTGGCGACGACGTCATCGTGCAAGACGCGCTGGAGCGCAAGCTGTACGTCATCCGCAAGACCGCTAGCGCCAACATCCAGAACCTCAAGCTCAAGCACAGCAAAGAGTATTACGTGCCCAGCATGTCCAGCCGCACGGTGATCTACAAGGGCTTGCTGCTGGCCGACCAGGTGGGTGCCTACTACCTCGACCTGCAAGACCCACGTTGCGTCTCGGCCATCGGCCTGGTGCACCAACGTTTCTCGACCAACACCTTCCCAGAGTGGCCACTGGCGCACCCATACCGCTACGTGGCACACAACGGTGAAATCAACACCGTCAAGGGCAACTACAACTGGATGAAGGCGCGCGAAGGCGTGATGGCTTCGCCCGTGCTGGCGGCCGACCTGCAAAAGCTCTACCCCATCAGCTTCGCCAACCAGTCCGATACGGCCACGTTCGACAACTGCCTGGAACTGCTGACCATGGCGGGTTACCCCATCAGCCAGGCCGTGATGATGATGATCCCCGAGCCGTGGGAACAACACACACAAATGGACGAGCGTCGCCGCGCGTTCTATGAATACCACGCCGCCATGATGGAGCCATGGGACGGCCCAGCCTCCATCGTCTTCACCGACGGCCGCCAGATCGGCGCCACGCTGGACCGCAACGGCCTGCGCCCCTCGCGTTACTGCGTGACCGACGACGACCTGGTCATCATGGCTTCTGAATCCGGTGTGCTGCCCGTGCCCGAGAGCAACATCGTGCGCAAGTGGCGCCTGCAGCCCGGCAAGATGTTCCTGATCGACCTGGAACAAGGCCGCATGATCGACGACGAAGAGCTCAAGGCCAACGTCGTCAACACCAAGCCCTACAAGCAGTGGATCGACAACCTGCGCATCAAGCTTGACGACGTGGTTGGTGGTGGTGAACCCGCCAGCGCCACCGAAGGCGAGGTGAGCCTGCTCGACCGCCAGCAAGTCTTTGGCTACACACAAGAAGATCTGAAGTTCCTGCTCTCGCCCATGGCGCAAGCCGGTGAAGAAGGCATTGGCTCCATGGGCAACGACAGCCCGCTGGCCGTGCTCAGCGACAAGAACAAGCCGCTGTACAACTACTTCCGCCAGATGTTCGCGCAGGTGACGAACCCGCCGATCGACCCGATCCGCGAGGCCATCGTGATGTCGCTGGTGTCGTTCGTTGGCCCCAAGCCCAACCTGCTGGACATCAACCAGGTCAACCCACCGATGCGCCTGGAAGTGTCGCAACCGATTCTCGACTTTGCCGACATGGCCAAGCTGCGCGACATCGAGAAGCACACCCACGGCAAGTTCAAGAGCTACACGCTGGACATCACCTACCCCGAAGCCTGGGGCCGTGAAGGTGTAGAAGCCAAGCTGGCCTCGTTGTGCGCCGAAGCGGTGGACGCGATCAAGGGTGGCAAGAACATCCTGATCATCAGCGACCGTGCCGTGAGCGCCTCGCAAGTCGCCATTCCGGCACTGCTGGCCTCCAGCGCCATCCACCAGCATCTGGTGGTCAAGGGCCTGCGCACCAGCACCGGCCTGGTGGTGGAAACCGGCACCGCGCGTGAAGTGCACCACTTCGCCGTGCTCGCCGGTTACGGCGCAGAAGCCGTGCACCCCTACCTCGCCATGGAAACCCTGGCCGACCTGCACAAGGATCTGCCGGGCGACCTGTCGCCAGAAAAAGCCATCTACAACTACGTCAAGGCGATTGGCAAGGGCTTGTCTAAGATCATGTCCAAGATGGGCGTGAGCACCTACATGAGCTACTGCGGTGCGCAGTTGTTCGAGATCATCGGCCTCGACACCGACACCGTGAACAAGTACTTCACCGGCACGGCCTCCAAGGTCGAAGGTATCGGCGTGTTCAAGATCGCCGAAGAAGCGCTGCGCATGCACAAGGCCGCGTTTGGCGAAGACCCGGTGCTGGCCAACATGCTCGACGCTGGCGGTGAATACGCCTGGCGTGTGCGCGGCGAAGAACACATGTGGACGCCCGACGCCATCGCCAAGCTGCAACACAGCACACGCGCCAACAACTGGAGCACGTACAAAGAGTACGCCCAGTTGATCAACGACCAAAGCCGCCGCCACATGACGCTGCGTGGCCTGTTCGAGTTCAAGATCGACCCGGCCAAGGCTATCTCGGTCGACGAAGTTGAACCCGCCAAGGAAATTGTCAAGCGTTTTGCCACCGGCGCCATGTCCATGGGCTCGATCTCCACCGAAGCGCACACCACGCTGGCCGTGGCCATGAACCGCATCGGCGGCAAGAGCAACACCGGCGAAGGTGGTGAAGACGCGAACCGCTACCGCCAGGAGTTCAAGGGCATCACCATCAAGCAGGGCCAGACCCTGGCCGACATCATCGGCAAGGACGTGGTTGAGTCCGACTACCCGCTCAACGAAGGTGACTCGCTGCGTTCGCGCATCAAGCAAGTGGCATCGGGCCGCTTTGGTGTGACGGCCGAGTACCTGTCCAGCGCCGACCAGATCCAGATCAAGATGGCGCAAGGTGCCAAACCCGGTGAAGGCGGCCAATTGCCCGGTGGCAAGGTGACCGAATACATCGGCAAGCTGCGCCACTCGGTGCCAGGCGTGGGCCTGATCTCGCCGCCACCGCACCACGACATCTACTCGATTGAAGACTTGGCGCAGCTGATCCACGACTTGAAGAACGTGGCACCACACGCCAGCATCAGTACCAAGCTGGTGTCGGAAGTAGGCGTGGGCACCATCGCCGCAGGCGTCACCAAGTGCAAGAGCGACCACATCGTGATCGCCGGGCACGACGGCGGCACCGGTGCATCGCCTTGGTCGTCCATCAAACACGCGGGCGGCCCCTGGGAAATCGGCCTGGCCGAAACCCAGCAAACGCTGGTGCTGAACCGCCTGCGCAGCCGCGTGCGTGTGCAGGCCGATGGCCAGATGAAGACCGGCCGCGACGTCGCCATTGGCGCGTTGTTGGGCGCTGATGAATTCGGCTTCGCCACCGCACCGCTGGTGGTTGAAGGCTGCATCATGATGCGCAAGTGCCACCTCAACACCTGCCCGGTGGGTGTCGCCACGCAAGACCCGGTGCTGCGCAAGAAATTCCAGGGCAAGCCCGAGCACGTGGTGAACTTCTTCTTCTTCATCGCCGAAGAAGTGCGCCAGATCATGGCCCAGCTGGGCATACGCAAGTTCGACGACATGATAGGCCGTGCCGACCTGCTGGACATGCGCAAAGGCATCGCCCACTGGAAGGCCAGCGGCCTGGACTTCAACCGCCTGTTCGCCTTGTCCAATGCGCCAGCCGATGTGCCGCGTTACCACGTGGAAAACCAGGACCACGGTCTCGACAAGTCGCTCGACAACGTGCTGATCGAGCGTTCG
Source organism: Variovorax sp. HJSM1_2 (assembly GCF_049316285.1). Taxonomy (NCBI): domain Bacteria; kingdom Pseudomonadati; phylum Pseudomonadota; class Betaproteobacteria; order Burkholderiales; family Comamonadaceae; genus Variovorax; species Variovorax sp. HJSM1_2. Next base: position 88,084 of record NZ_JBMOXA010000008.1, read on the forward strand.
CGTCCGGCCATAGAGCGTGGCGAAAAAGTGCAGTTCATGGAAGTGGCGCGCAACGTCAACCGTTCGCTGGGCGCCATGCTCTCGGGCGCGCTGACCAAGGTGCATCCAGATGGCTTGCCAGACGACACCATCCGTATCCAGCTCGAAGGCACGGGTGGTCAGTCGTTCGGCGCGTTCCTGGCCAAGGGCATCACGCTGTACCTGATAGGCGACGCCAACGACTACACCGGCAAGGGCTTGTCGGGCGGCCGTATCGTGGTGCGTCCTAGCATTGACTTCCGTGGCATCTCCACACAAAACACCATCGTTGGCAACACCGTCATGTACGGCGCCACCAGCGGTGAATCGTTCTTCAGCGGCGTGGCCGGTGAACGTTTTGCGGTGCGCCTGTCGGGTGCCACCACGGTGGTGGAAGGCACGGGCGACCACGGTTGTGAATACATGACCGGCGGCACCGCCGTCATCCTGGGCAAGACCGGCCGCAACTTTGCGGCGGGCATGAGTGGTGGTGTGGCTTACGTGTACGACGAAGACGGCCAGTTCAGCAAGCGCTGCAACCCCGCCATGGTCACGCTCGAAAAAGTGCAAACCGCCGCCGAACAAAAGGCCAGCGGCGTGCAGCCCATCCACTGGCACATGGGTGAGACCGACGAAGCCCAACTGCGCAAGCTGCTGGGCGACCACAACCGCTGGACCGGCAGCCGCCGGGCCCGCGAACTGCTCGACAACTGGACTGAGGCGCGCCTGAAGTTCGTCAAGGTGTTCCCTAACGAATACAAACGCGCACTGAGCGAACGCAAAGAGCCAAAAGCCGTTGCAGCGCCCGCTGCAGCTGCGAAAGCAGCTAGCAAAAAAGAAGCGGTCGCAGCCAAATAAGCGCTAAGAAAACGTCGCCCTCACGATAGAACTAGACAGGATAGAAACATGGGAAAAGTCACTGGCTTCATGGAGTACGAGCGCATCGAAGAAGGCTACAAGCCTGTAGGCGAGCGCTTGAAGCATTACAAAGAGTTTGTGGTTGGCCTCGACAATTCGCAGGCCAAGGTGCAGGCCGCACGTTGCATGGACTGCGGCACGCCGTTCTGCAACAACGGCTGCCCGGTCAACAACATCATCCCGGACTTCAACGACCTGGTGTACCGTGGTCAGAAGGATGACTGGAAGAACGCGATTGCCGTGCTGCACAGCACCAACAACTTCCCCGAGTTCACCGGCCGCATCTGCCCCGCACCCTGCGAAGCCGCTTGCACGCTGAATGTGAACGACGACGCCGTGGGCATCAAGTCCATCGAACACGCCATCATCGACCGCGCCTGGGAAGAGGGCTGGGTGACCGCCCGCCCGGCCAAACACAAGACCGGCAAGAAGGTCGCCGTGGTGGGCGCAGGCCCGGCCGGCATGGCGGCGGCTCAGCAGTTGGCGCGTGTGGGCCACGACGTCACCTTGTTCGAGAAAAACGACCGCGTGGGCGGCCTGCTGCGCTACGGCATTCCCGACTTCAAGATGGAGAAGAGCCACATCGACCGCCGTGTTGAACAGCTCGTCGCCGAAGGCGTGACCATACGCACCGGCGTGGTGGTGGGCGCGGCCAAGGACCCATTGGGCAAGGGCTCCAAGGTCACCAACTGGGCCAAGGAAACCGTCACGCCCGAGCAGCTGCAAAAAGAGTTTGACGCCATCCTGCTGACCGGCGGCGCCGAGCAGTCGCGCGACCTGCCCGTGCCCGGCCGCGACCTCGACGGCATCCATTTCGCGATGGAGTTCCTGCCCCAGCAAAACAAGGTCAACGCCGGCGACAAGCTCAAGGGCCAACTGCGCGCGGACGGCAAAAACGTCATCGTGATTGGTGGCGGCGACACCGGCTCCGACTGCGTGGGCACCAGCAACCGCCATGGCGCGGTGAGCGTGACCCAGTTCGAGGTGATGCCGCGTCCGCCCGAAGAAGAAAACCGCCCCATGACCTGGCCCTACTGGCCGATCAAGCTGCGCACCAGCTCCAGCCACGACGAAGGCTGCGAACGCGAGTTCGCCATCTCCACCAAGGAGTTCATTGGCGAAAAAGGCAAGGTCACCGGCCTGAAGACCGTGCGTGTGGAGTTCAAGGACGGCAAGCTGGTCGAAATCCCCGGCACCGAAGTCACCATGAAGGCCGACCTGGTGCTGCTGGCCATGGGCTTTGTGAGCCCCGTGGCTGCCGTGCTCGACGCCTTCGGCATCGACAAGGATGCGCGTGGCAACGCCAAGGCCAGCACCGACTTCACCGGCGGCTACACCACCAACGTGCCCAAGGTCTTCGCCGCTGGCGACATCCGCCGTGGCCAGTCCCTGGTGGTCTGGGCCATCCGCGAAGGCCGCCAAGGCGCGCGTGCGGTGGACGAGTTCCTGATGGGGTACTCGGATCTGCCACGCTGAGTTTTCGCGTTAGCTAAAAGAAAAGCGCCGAGTGGAAACACTCGGCGCTTTTTTCATGGCTAGATTTGTTGAAAGACGCTGCTCTGCACAAGGGCAGGCATTCATCTTCCAATGTCGGATGCTGAATTCGTGAGCAAGTTAGACAGGCCTGATGCGCCGTTACTTGGTGCTCGCAAATGTTGTTTCGGAAGCACAGTAATCTTCGAAACCTTCATCTGTCTGGTCATCGTGAATGTTTCGAACGCTGGACGCGCCTTGATGATTTCGACAGTCCTCTCAACTTCGCCGGCAAGCTTTTTGAACGATCCGACGCTGTTCTGGCACCTAGCACCAACGATGATTTCCCGTAGCGTTAAGGCAGGCCCAAAATTCAAGTAGTACTCGCCGCTCGACGGATCTGCATCCTTCAGCTCTCCGAAGAGTCTCCACTCCTCCTCATAGGCCCATTGCGCGTATTTGGTCGTGATCACTTTTTCGAGCAAGCTGATGTCTATACCTCGGATCGGCTTAGCGAGATCAACGGCCCACTTTATGCGCTCTGGCTCGTAGATTATCTGCTTTGGCATCTCATCAGGCACATCGAAACCAAGGCAAACGCCGGTGTGAGACCTTGCGTAATGCGCCCACATAACCGGGCTTTTCCAATGCTTGCCAAAGCAGAGGACTCCCAATGATTTCTCCCAATGGTCGCGAAGCATCTTGAATACGTACCGCTCTTCAGCGCCGCCTTGGTTGTAGCTCATTAGCTCAAAAGGGTCGTTTAGGCGTGCAAACTGACTGAGCCGCATACGCTTTTCAGGAAGAATGTATTTCACCGCTATATCGAGTGGGGTCATGTAGTACAGGCGCATACGAAATACTAGCGTAGGTCCTCATACTGAAAATGTGTGCCTACGTCGCCCGATGAACCGTCGCGGTGAGATCGTTTACTAGCATGTCGTGAGCGACTGCTATGAGGCTTGATTCGATTTCGTTTCTTTCTTAAAAACGAGCCGAACATGTTTCACTTCTCCTGCTGTAAGCTGCATTTTTTCGCTGGGTGCTCCTTGGTCACAGATACGGGTAGCGCAGGAGAGAGGGCGCGTCACGCTGCGATGAGTGAACACGCCCCAGTTTGGTTTGTGACGTGCTTGCGGGTACGAGCCTCCGTGTGATCTGCATTCTTTTGGTGCGCGCGTTGGTTCGCAGCCACATTCAAGGCTAGGTTTTCCGCACTCCAGCACTGGCATGTGGTTTGCATGGGTTCTATCAGCGCAGCGTTTGTGTTTCTTCGGTTGGCGTGCCGGAATTCTTGGGTCACTCTGGGAATTCGGTGCGGGCCGAATGCCCACTGCGGCGGGGAGCGTGAACAACTCTCGTGCAGCAGCGGCAACATCCTTACCGAATTCTGGTGTGGCTTCTTAGTCACCCAGGGCCTTTTTAGTTTGAGGCCCGTTTGAAGAATGAGGTATTGGTATGTGCGAACGTAATGGACAAGCTTTTGCAGCCCTGCAAGCTGCGCAAACACTCTCCCCCGCAGCACGTCGCGGCTTCTTGAAGTCGCTTTCCGCAGGTGCAGCCATGGTTGTTTTGCCCATGGGCATGGCGGCCGCGCTGGGCGCTGCGCCCGCGCGTGCGGCTGGGCGCACCACCATCAAAGCCACGCACGGTGCAGGGCTGTGCAACCTGGGCATCTTCATCGCCAAGCAGCGCCAACTGGCGAAGGGCGATGGGGTGGATCTGGAGTTTGTGGTCACGCCCACCAACACCGACATCGTCACGCTGTTTGGTGTGGGCGCGGTCGACATGTCGATGATTCCGTACTCCAACTTCCTGTCGCTCTACGACGCGGGCGCACCCGTGCGTGTGGTGGCGGGCGGTGGTGTCAACGGCTGCCTGGTGGTGGCGCGCGACGGCATTAAAAGTGCCGCCGACATGAAGGGCAAAACGCTGGGCACCTTCCAGGCAGACACCTTGGAAGTGTTGCCCTACGACTGGCTGAAGAAAGCCGGCTTGTCGTTCAAAGACGTGAAGATCCGCTACTTCAACACCTCGCCCGAAATGGCGCAGGCCTTTATCGGCGGCGCGGTGGATGCGATCTGCGCCGTTGAACCCTACGCCACGCAAACCGTGGCCGCGCGCAAGGGGGCGAGTGTGTTGAGCGATGGCACCGACTTGTATGGCCCGCAATACGCCGACTGCGTGTTGGCCGTGCGCACGCCGCTGCTGGAGAAACAACCCGAGGTGGTGCGCGCCGTGATCAAGGCCTTGCTCACCGCCCAGCAGCAGATCGAAACCGACCGCGCCGGCGCGTTGAAGGAAACCGTGGGCACCTATTACAAAACCACGCTGGAGGCCGCCACGCTGGCCTCGCAACGCCAGCCGGTGATGATCGACCAGCGCAACCAAACCCAGTTCATTCTGGAGCGCGCCAAGTCCATGAAGGAAATGGGCTACTTGAAGAAGCTGCCCGACGCCAGGATGTTCGACTGGGGCCCGCTGGAGAAGGTAATTGCCGAGAACCAGGCCATGTTTACCGGTCTGAAGCTCAAGTCGGCATAAGCGACTTGCACTGATCACCCCGTTTGAAAGTGAACAAACCATGTCTTCTGCTCAACTGGCCAGCGAAGGAGGGCGCGTCGGTGCCGCCTTGGCCCAGCCTCCTTCAAAACCACCCTCGGCGGCCGGAGCGCGGGTGTTGAAAAACCTGCGTCGCCAACTCGTGGCCGCGTTGTGGACCCTGGCCTCCATCGGTTCCATCGTCGGACTGTGGGAACTGGCCGCCGCCGTGGGCTGGGCCGACCCGTTGCTCATGCCCGCCCCCCACGTCTTTTTAGGCAACTGGAGCGAGCAACTGCACTTCTTCGACATGGCCAACACCATTGGCTCCAGCGGAGAGGGTGGCAGTTGGCTGGGCGTGCTCAGCGTGGTGTTGTGGACGGCTATGCGTGTGTTCGTCGGCCTGTTGCTCGGCTTTGTGCTGAGCCTGGCGGTGGGCGTGCTCATCCGCTACAACACGGTGTTCGGCAAGCTCACGCTGCCAGCCGTGACCATGTTTGCGCCAATCTCGCCGGTGGCCTGGTTGCCGGTGGCCGTGTTCATGTTTGGCATTGGCGACAAGCCGGCGATCTTCATGGTGTTCATCGCCATTTTCTTTGTGATGGTGATCGCCACGCTGGCGCAGATCGACGAAGTGCCCAAGGCCTACATCCACGTGGCGCGCATCATGGGCGCGAGCAAACGCCAGGTGTTTCGCACGGTGATCTTGCCGGCCATTCTGCCGGGGCTGTTTGTCACGCTGCGCATCAACCTGTTTGCCGCGTGGATGGTGGTACTGATCGCCGAGGCTGCAGGTGTGGGCAGCGGCCTGGGGCAAATTGTGATGATGGCGCGCAACACCTTCAACGCCAGCCTGGTGTTCTTCACCATGACCTTGATTGGCCTGAGCGGTTTTTTATTTGACCAGGCCCTGCGGCTGATCCAGCAACGCATGTTGTGGTGGATCGATGCCGACAAGGCAAACGGAAGATAAGCATGGATATCAACAAGAACCTTCCTGCGATCGAATGCCGCAACCTCGGCAAGACCTGGAACATCAACAGCGCCAAACCCTTCGTCGCCTTGCAAGACATCAACTTCGAAGTGCAGGCTGGTGAATTTGTCGTGCTGCTCGGCCCTTCGGGCTGCGGCAAAAGCAGCTTGCTGTATCTGCTGGCCGGGCTGGAGCAGGCCACGCAGGGCACGCTGCTGGGCTTTGGTGAGCCCATCAGCGGCACCAGTCCGCAGCGCGGCATGATCTTTCAAGAGGCAGCGCTGTTTCCGTGGCTCAACATTCGCGACAACGTGGCTTATGGTTTGCAGTTGCAGGGCGTATCCAAGGCCGAGCGTGAGCAGCGCGCCATGGAGCTGCTGGCGCGTGTCGGCTTGAACGGCTTTGCCTTGAAGCGGCCCAGCGAATTGTCGGGCGGCATGCGCCAGCGTGCCGCCATGGCACGTGCGCTGGCGCTGAGCCCCAAGGTGCTGATGATGGACGAGCCCTTTGCCGCGCTCGACATCCAGACCCGCGCCAAGATGCAGAACTATCTGCTCGACCTGTGGCAGCAGAGCCATGCTTCGGTCTTGCTGGTGACACACTCGATAGAAGAAGCCATTGGCCTGGCCGACCGCATCGTGGTGTTCACCGCGCGCCCTGGCCGCATCAAGACCATTGTGCCGGTGAAGCTGGAACGACCGCGCAATCCGCGCGACCCGGCCTTCCACGCCCTACACGACCAGTTGGCCGAACTGCTGGCCGACGAGGTCGACCGTGCATTTGCCGAACAAGAAGCCGCAGGAGCCGCAGCCGTATGACCGTAGAAAAATCATTGCTGATCCGCAACGCACGCATCCTGAGCCTGGACGACCAAAACCGCGAGTGGCCGTGTGCCGACATCCTGGTGCAAGACGGCCGCATCAGCGCCATTGGCCCGAATATTGCCGAGAACCTGCCGTTGCCCGCAGGCGAGGTGCGCACCATCGACGCGGCTGGGCAGTTGGCCATGCCTGGCCTGGTGAACGCGCACTTTCACTCGCCGGGCAACTTCTTGAAGGGCCAGCTCGACGGCTACCCGCTAGAGATTTTCATGCTCTACGAAGTGCCGCCGCTGGCGCAGCAGGGCGACAGCTACCGCTTCGCCTACCTGCGCACGCTGATGGGCGCGCTGGAGATGCTGGAGCGTGGCATCACCACCGTGCACGACGACGCCTACCACGTGCCCGTGGCCACGCCCGAAAGCATAGACGCGGTGATGCAGGCTTATGCCGATGCGGGCATTCGCGCCACCGTGGCCATCGACCAGCCCAACATCGTGGAGTACGACAAGTTCCCGTTCCTGAAGGACTTGCTCACGCCCACGCTGCGCCAGGAAATGGAAGCCGCGCCGCGCCAGACGACGCAAGAACTGCTGGAGCTTTATGGCCACCTGCTGGCGCGCTGGCACGGCGGCAACGCCGGCCGCCTGGCGGCCGCGGTGTCGTGCTCGGCGCCGCAGCGCGTGACCGACGATTACTTCCTCGGCTTGGCCGAGTTGAGCCGCGCGCACGACTTGCCGTTCAACATCCACGTGCTGGAAACCAAGCTGCAGCGCGCCACCGGCCGCGAGCGTTTTGGCAAGTCGCTGCTGCGCCACGTGCACGACCTGGGCATCCTGGACCAGCGCAGCCAGATCATCCACGCCATCTGGATAGATGATGCCGACATCCAACTGCTGGCCGATGCCGATGCGGTGGTGGCGCACAACCCGGTGTGCAACCTGCGGCTGGGCAGCGGTGTGATGCCTTTCCGTGCGCTGCGCGACGCGGGTGTTACCGTGGCCATTGGCACCGATGAACTCTGTACCGACGACACCGCCAACGTGTGGCAAGCTGGCAAGATGGCCGGCCTGGTGCACAACCTCAGCACGCCGGATTACGACCGCTGGCCGCGCCACGGCGAAGTGCTGCGTGCCATGACACGCGGCGGCGCGCGCGCCATTCGCCGCGAGAAAGACTTGGGTCAACTGAGCGTGGGCGCCGTGGCCGACATCATCTTGCTCGACCTCGACACCTGGGCCTTCACGCCGTTCAACAACATCGAGCGGCAACTGGTCTACAGCGAAGACGGCCGCTCAGTGCGCACCACCATTGTGGGCGGCGAAGTGGTGATGGAAAACGGCCGGCATACACGCATAGACACGCGCGCCATCCGTGCGGAGATCCGCGAGATGGCGCAGGCCATCTCCGGCCAGATGGAAGAGAGCCACGCCGCTGCGCTGCGCATGCTGCCTTACTACCGCGCCATGTACGACCGCGCGCACGCCGAGCCCAGTGGCCTCGTGCGACGCTTGGTGGCGGGTGACTGAGCGAGCGTGTTTGCTATCAATAAAAGAGCTTCTTACGCTAGATGGACAAGCGTAAGAAGCCTCTTTTTCTTAAGAGATCGTTGAAGAGAAATAAGGCGCCCGGTGCCGCAGCCACCAGCCAGCCCACAGCCCCAAACCGCAGAACAACGCAAACAGCCAGCCCGATAACGACGCGGCCATGATGCCGGACAACAGCGTCCCCACCGTGCAGCCCAGCGCCACCATGGCGCCCCAGCCCATCAACACGCCGCCGCCAAACGAACGCGCCGCTTCGCGCCACGTGGGCACGCGCAACTTGAAGTCACCGCCCGATAGGGCTGCCGCAAAAGCGCCCAACACCAGCGCCACCACAAAGATGCCGTTGTTCGACCACAGCGCAACTTTCAGCACCGTGGCGCAGCCGCGCAAGCTGTCCAGCCCTTCGAGCCGCGCGGGCAACACACCGGCCTGGTTGGCCAGGGTGCGTGCCACGCTGCCGAGTTCGGCGGTCACGCCCAGCGGCGCGATGCGCAGGTAGGCGCCCACGCCAATCGCGGCCACCAACAAGCCACCCACGTAGGTGGGCCAACGTAGGCGCCACCATGCGGTTGAGGGTGATGTGGCTGCAGCAGGTGTGCGATGCCAGCGCCACAACAACAAGCCCAGACCCGCCAACGCTGCGAGTTGCACGGCGATCGAGCCGCCATAGCCCAGGTGGTGCGGCAGCCAGACGATGGGCGCCTCTTGCACCGTGCCCAGGTACAAAGTGTTCCAGCACCAGAATCCCAAAACAAAACCCAGCGCCGTGCCGATGAGTGCCAGCGGTGCCGACAGCAGCCCTTCGCCCAGGCGGTAAAACTGCGCGCTGATACACGACCCGGCCAGTGCCATGCCCACACCAAAGACCAGGGCGCCCACCGCCAAAACCCAGCTCACCGGGCCGATGTGTGCACCCGGCGGCAGGCGCGGGGCGATGGGTTGGCTGAGGAACACGCCAAACACCAGATGGTAGCCCAGTGTGCCCAGCGCCAGCGCGGCCAGCACGCCCAGCAGGCCACGTGCATCACGCGATGCTATGAAGTCGCGGCTCACGCAGTAGAAGCAAAAGCGCGAGCGCTGCAGCACCGCGCCAAACAAAAAGCCCAAGCAGAGCGACAGCGACAAGCTGCCCGATTCAGGGTCTTGGCCCAGGGCATGGCTCCAAAAAGAAGCTCCCGCTACAACCAGGATCGCCAAGCTTGCCGGGAGCCAATTCAGGAGCCAATTGGCCGAGGGCGCGGGGGAGGCCACGCCAGTTGTCACGTTTTTCGTCCTTGGTGATTCTTGAGGGGTCGCTTTATTTGCCGCCCCACACCGTGCCCGCCAGGTTGACCACGGGCACACCCACGGCGTTGCCGTATTCCGTCCAGGAACCGTCGTAGTTGCGCACGTCGTAGCCCAGCAGTTTCTTCAGCGCAAACCAGGTGTGGCTGGAGCGCTCACCAATGCGGCAGTAGGTGATGATGGGCTTGCTGCCGTCGATGCCCACGGCGGCGTAGATCTTCTTCAGCTCTTCCACCGATTTGAAGCTGCCATCGGCGGCGACCGCCTGGCCCCAAGGCACGTTCACGGCGCCGGGCACGTGGCCGGCGCGAATGGCCAACTCCTGCACGCCTGCGGGCGCAAACACCTTGCCGCTGTATTCGTCGGCAGAGCGGATGTCGACCAGGGCGTCGGGACTCTTTTTCTCGGCCACCGCCAGCACATCGCCCAGGCGTGCGCGCAGGCTGAGGTCTGGCGCGCCGACCTTGATGTTGCCCGGTGGGTCGGCTTTGACGATGGGGGTGAGTGGGCGATTTTCGGCTTCCCACTTCTTGCGGCCGCCGTCGAGCAGCTTGACGTTCTGGATGCGGTAGATGTCAAAAATCCACGCGCCCCAGGCGGCAAACCAGTTGTTGGTGTCGCCGTAGAGCACTACCGTGCTGTCGCTCGATACCCCGGCCTTGCGCAGCAGTTGCTCGAAGTTTTGCTGGCTCACGATGTCGCGGCGTACCGGGTCGACCAGATCGGTGTGCCACTGGATGTTCCATGCGCCGGGAATGTGGCCGCGCTCAAAAATACCCGGGTTCACACTCACCTCGATCAAGCGCAGCTTGGGGTCGTTGAGGTTCTTCTCCAGCCATTCGGTGCTGACCAGCACATCGCTGGGGGCCGCCATCACGGGCAGCACGAACGCTGTGGCCAGCGTCAAAAGCAGTTTCTTCAGCAGCTTCATACCCATTCCTTTAAACGTAGTGGAGATGGACAAAATCTAGTGAAGCGCGCCAGTTTTTTGATGGGTTGTTTTTGCATATCCAAAAATACAAAAACAACTTGGGTGTTGGGCTGCTGTATGCCAATCGATGCCGCGAATTTCTACAGAATGGCCTTGGGTGGTGTTTGGCGGGCTTGGTCCATCCGCCGCATTCCGGACGAAACACGGGGTTTGCCCGTATCCCTTATCATTGGGGCAAGGCCGGAGCCGTTCCGGCCTTTTTTCATTTATGAGCCCCAATCCAACCGATTCCTTCGTCGAACTTCAGCATGTGTCCTTCGGGTATGGCGCCCGTTTGATTCTGGACGATGTTTCCCTGACCGTGCCGCGTGGCAAGGTGACGGCGGTGATGGGGGCTTCTGGTGGCGGCAAAACCACGCTGCTGCGGCTGATCGGCGGTCAGGTGGCGCCGAACAGCGGTCAGGTGTTGTTTGACGGCCAGCCGCTGCGCGCCAACGATGCTGCGGCCTTGTTTGCGGCGCGTCGGCGCATGGGCATGTTGTTCCAGTTTGGCGCCTTGTTCACCGACATGACGGTGTTCGACAACGTGGCTTTTCCGTTGCGCGAACACACCGACCTGCCCGAGGTGCTGATACGCGACATCGTGCTGATGAAGCTGCAGGCCGTGGGCCTGCGCGGCGCGCGCGACCTGATGCCCAGCGAAGTGTCTGGCGGCATGGCGCGCCGTGTAGCGCTGGCCCGGGCGATTGCGCTCGACCCGGCTTTGGTGATGTATGACGAGCCGTTTGCTGGCCTCGACCCTATCTCTTTGGGCACCGCCGCGCGGTTGATCCGCAGCCTGAACGACACCATGGGCCTGACCAGCATCGTGGTCTCGCACGACCTGGATGAAACCTTTCGCATTGCCGACCACGTGATCGTGCTTGCCAATGGCCACATCGTGGCTCAAGGCAAACCCGAGGACGTGCGCCACAGCGATGACCCGCTGGTGCACCAGTTTGTCAACGCGCTGCCCGATGGGCCGGTGCATTTCCATTACCCGGCGCTTGGGGTATCAGAAGATTTTGGTGCCGGGCTGCCGCCCGCGCCACCCGGCGCAAAAACCGCAGTAGCCGAAAAAGGGCGCAAAGCATGAGTTGGCTCAGCCCTTCCGCGATTGGCTTTGCCGTGCGCAGCAAGCTGGCGGACATTGGCCAGGCGACGCGCCTGTTTGGCCGGCTGTTCGCCTTGGCCGGTCCTACCTTGCGCCGCTTTGGCCTGGTGCGCGACCAGATCCACTTTCTGGGCAATTTTTCGCTCGCCATCATCATGGTGTCGGGCCTGTTTGTTGGCTTTGTGCTCGGCTTGCAGGGCTACTACACGCTGCAGCGTTATGGTTCGGCCGAGGCGCTGGGCCTGCTGGTGGCTTTGAGCCTGGTGCGTGAATTGGGGCCTGTGGTCTCGGCCTTGCTGTTTGCCGGGCGCGCGGGCACATCGCTGACTGCCGGCATTGGTTTGATGAAGGCCGGCGAGCAACTCAGCGCCATGGAGATGATGGCCGTGGACCCGGTGCAGCGTATTCTGGCGCCGCGCTTCTGGGCCGGTGTGATCACCCTGCCGCTGCTCTCGGCGCTGTTCAGCGCCGTGGGGGTGATTGGCGGCTGGGTTGTTGGGGTGGTGTTGATCGGTGTGGACAGCGGCGCGTTCTGGAGCCAGATGCAAGGCGGTGTGGATGTCTGGCGCGATGTTGGCAACGGCGTCATCAAAAGCCTGGTGTTCGGGGTGACGGTGAGCTTTGTGGCGTTGCTGCAAGGTTATGCGGCCAACCCCACGCCCGAGGGCGTGTCGCGCGCCACCACGCGCACGGTGGTGATGGCGTCGCTGGCGGTGCTGGCACTCGACTTTGTGCTCACCGCCATGATGTTCAGTCTGTGAGACTAGAACCTAAAGTTAAAGAATGAAGGATGCGTCATGCAGCAATCAAAAAATGATGTGTGGGTGGGTTTGTTTGTGTTGCTCGGGGTGGCGGCTTTGCTGTTTCTGGCTTTGCAGTCGGCCAATCTGCTGTCGCTGAACTTCAAGTCGGGCTACCAGATCACCGCCAAGTTCGACAACATTGGCTCGCTCAAGCCCAAGGCGGCGGTCAAGAGTTCGGGGGTGGTGGTGGGGCGTGTCACGTCCATCAGCTTTGACGACAAAAGTTTTCAAGCCAAAGTGACATTTGATATGGACAAGCAGTATGCTTTCCCCAAAGACAGCTCACTGAAAATCCTGACCAGCGGATTGCTGGGTGAACAATACGTCGGCATTGAAGCCGGCGCTGAAGAGAAAATGTTGGCCGCAGGTGACAACGTCTCCACCACCCAATCTGCCGTGGTGCTGGAAAACCTGATCAGCCAATTTCTCTATAGCAAAGCGGCAGACGGGCCCGACAACAAAAAGTAATCGGTCCGGACTTGGTCGTAAGCCAAAGTAATATGAAAAAAAGAACTACATACGCAGCGTGGGCGGGCGCATTCGCCATTTTTGCTTCCATTTCCGGATGTGCTACCCGGCCCGACGCCAATCCCGTCGACCCTTGGGAGCCGATGAACCGCAGCATCTACGGCTTCAACCAGTCGGTGGACGACGCCGTGCTGCGCCCCGTGGCCACGGCCTACGTGAAGCATGTGCCCGAGCCGGTGCGCATTGGCACCAGCAACTTCTTCTCGAACATTTCCGAGCCTTGGAACTTCGTCAACAACATCCTGCAGGGGCGGATCAAAAACGCCGGTGAGACGCTGACCCGTTTCAGCCTGAACACGGTGTTTGGTGTGCTCGGCTTGGTCGACCTGGCCACCGACGCTGGCATCGAACGCCATACCGAAGACTTTGGTCAGACCCTGGGTGTTTGGGGCGTGCCCGCGGGGCCTTATCTGGTTCTGCCCTTGCTAGGCCCTGCCAACCTGCGTGACGCCCCGGCCCTGGCGGTCGACTATGCCGCCAATCCGGTGCTGCAACTCGACAGCCGCGCCGCTCAGAACACCTTGGCCCTGTTATTGTTCATTGACCGCCGCGCCCTGCTGCTCAAGACCGGTAACTTGCTGGATGAGGCGGCACTCGACAAGTACAGCTTCTCGCGCGACGTTTATCTGCAATACCGCCTGTCGGCGATTCGCGACGGCAATGTGGGCGGCAAAGCCGTTGACGAAGAGCGTTACGACTTGAATCCATAACACCGTGCCGCACGGGGAACCGTTGCGCCCGGGCGTGCTCCAATGGGGGCAAGGGGCGCATGCCCACGACTAGAAGGAAAGAACTGATATGAACCGACGACTTTTAGGCCTGCTTTTGGGTCGTGTAGCCGCCTCCATGGCCCTGGCCAGCAGTGCGCTGGTACTGGCTTTGCCCGCTGCCGCTGCCGACGAAACGGCCGACGTGATGATCAAGCGTTTGTCCGGCGAAGTGCTGGAGACCATCAAGAGCGACAAGGCCATTCAAGCGGGTGATCTGAGCAAAGTGGTGGCCTTGGTCGACAGCAAGATCATGCCCAATGTGAACTTTCAGCGCATGACGGCGTCGGCCGTGGGCCCGGCCTGGCGCAAAGCTACGCCTGAGCAGCAAAAGCGCCTGCAGGACGAGTTCAAGATCTTGCTGGTGCGCACCTATTCTGGTGCCCTGGCGCAAGTGAGTGACCACCAGATCGTGGTCAAGCCTTTGCGTGCCGCGCCCGAGGACACCGAAGTGCTGGTGCGTTCTGAAGTGCGTGGCGGTCCCGACCCTATCCAGCTTGACTACCGCCTGGAAAAAACGCCCGGCGAGGGCCTGGGCTGGAAGATCTACAACCTGAACGTGCTGGGCGTCTGGCTGGTGGAAACCTACCGCAGCCAGTTTGCGTCGGAGATCAACGCCAAAGGCATAGACGGCCTGATCGCCACGCTGCAAACGCGCAACCAAAGCAACGCCAAGAAGAGCTGAGGCCAGGCCCATCATGCTGGTGCTGCCGACTGAGTTGACCCACGCCCAGGCGCAGGCCGCGCTGCGTATGCTGTTGCAGGGCTTGCGCTCGCAGCCGCATGGCAGCGTGGTGGTGGACGCCGCCGCTCTTGCGCGGTTTGATTCATCGGCCCTGGCGGTGCTGCTGGAATGCCGGCGTGTGGCACTTTCTTTGGGCCGCGCTTTCTCGGTGCACCAGGCGCCACCGCAGTTCCAGGCGCTGGCTCAGCTTTACGGCATTGCCGAGTTGCTGCCTGCTGAAGGCTAAGCCGTGCTGCCAGCCCTCGCGTCGATTGATGCAGAGGCTCCCTAAGGCAAGCCAGCACGGCTTGCTCTAAGCTATAGGGCTTTTCTCGCTTTTTGCCCTTTCGCCCCTATAACAAAAGGAGACCGCCATGCCTGGACTGCTGCCCCAAATCGACCCCGAAGGCCTGCTCGAATACTCGGTGGTCTACACCGATCGCGCACTCAACCACATGTCGCAGAGCTTCCAGGGTGTGATGCGCGACATCTCACGTATCTTGAAGACGGTGTATGGCGCCAAGTCGGCGGTGCTGGTGCCGGGCAGCGGCACGTTTGGCATGGAGTCCGTGGCGCGCCAATTTGCCAGCGACCAGAAAGTGCTGGTGCTGCGTAACGGCTGGTTCAGCTACCGCTGGACGCAGATTTTCGACATGGGCAAGATACCGGCCCAGTCCATCGTGCTCAAGGCGCGCCGCCAAGGTGAGGGCGCGCAAGCGCCTTTCGCCCCGGCGCCGATAGAAGAAGTGGTCGCCACCATCGCCGCCGAACGCCCGGCCGTGGTGTTTGCGCCGCACGTGGAAACCGCCAGCGGCATGATCCTGCCCGACGACTACCTGCGCGCCGTGTCCGACGCCGTGCACGCCGTGGGCGGCCTGTTTGTGCTCGACTGCATTGCCTCTGGCGCCATCTGGGTCAACATGGCCGCCACCGGGGTGGACGTGTTGATCAGCGCGCCGCAAAAGGGCTGGAGCGGCTCGCCTTGCTGCGCCATGGTGATGCTCAGCGAGCGCGCGCGTGAACGCATAGAGCAAACCACCAGCAGCAGCTTCGCCTGTGACTTGCGCAAGTGGCTGCAGATCATGGAAACCTATGAAGGCGGCGGCCATGCCTACCACGCCACCATGCCCACCGACGCGCTGGCACGCCTGCGCACCGTGATGCAGGAAACCCAGGCGCGTGGCTTCGAGGCGGTACGCCAACAGCAGCAGGAACTGGGCGACAAGGTACGCGCACTGCTCACCAGCCGTGGCTTCCCCAGCGTGGCGGCGGCAGGCTTTCAGGCACCCGGCGTGGTGGTGAGCTACACCACCGATCCCGATATCCAGTCGAGCAAGAAATTCCTCGGCCAAGGCCTGCAAACTGCCGCAGGTGTGCCGCTGCAATGCGACGAAGGGCCGGATTTCCACACTTTTCGCGTCGGTCTGTTCGGCCTGGAAAAGCTGGCCAATGTGGACCGCAGTGTCAGCTATCTGGCTGAGGCCCTGGACCGTATCCAGAACACACAATAGTCTGTCCTTGGTGTGACCGAGACGCCGCAGTAGTGGCTTTGCCACCGCTGCCGGCAGGCTTCGCCCGCGCACCGTAAAATCCAGGGCTCCCATGCCAGCCATCTCCTTCCAGTCGGTCACCAAGACCTTTGCCGCCCCCAGCGGCAGCAAGAACCCCTCCCTCAAAGCGCTGGATGGGGTGAGTTTCGACATCCAGCCCGGCGAATTCTTCGGTTTGCTGGGGCCCAACGGCGCCGGCAAAACCACGCTGATCAGCATCTTGGCGGGGCTGGCACGGGCCACTTCTGGCCGGGTGTTGGTGAATGGCAAGGACGTGCAAAGCGACTACGCCGAAGCGCGCCGCCAACTGGGCGTGGTGCCGCAAGAACTGGTGTTCGACCCGTTTTTCAACGTGCGCGAGGCGCTGCGTATCCAGTCCGGCTACTTCGGCATCCGCAACAACGACGCCTGGATAGACGAACTGCTGGAAAA
The DNA here is from genome assembly GCF_049316285.1 of Variovorax sp. HJSM1_2. NCBI lineage: Bacteria > Pseudomonadati > Pseudomonadota > Betaproteobacteria > Burkholderiales > Comamonadaceae > Variovorax > Variovorax sp. HJSM1_2. Next base: position 104,544 of record NZ_JBMOXA010000008.1, read on the forward strand.
CCTCGGCCTGGCCGACAAGGCCGGTGCCAATATGCGCCAGCTTTCGGGCGGCATGAAGCGGCGCGTGCTGGTGGCCCAGGCGCTGGTGCACAAGCCGCCGGTGATCGTGCTCGACGAGCCCACCGCCGGTGTCGACGTGGAATTGCGCCAGACCCTGTGGCACTTCGTCGCCAAGCTGAACAAGCAGGGCCACACGATTTTGTTGACCACCCACTACCTCGAAGAAGCCGAGGCGCTGTGCAACCGCATCGCCATGCTCAAGACCGGCAAGGTGGTGGCCCTGGCCAGCACCAGCGAGCTGCTGAGCTCGGCCACCAGCAATGTGCTGCGCTTCAAGGTCGATGGCGACCTGCCGCCGGCCTTGGCCGAACACGCGCGTGTGACCGGCCGTGTGGTGCAACTCGCGGCCCATGGTGCGCTCGAGATCGAAAACTACCTGGCCGCCGTGCGCCAAGCCGGCCTGCAGGTGCAGGACGTCGAGATCCGCAAGGCCGACCTCGAAGACGTATTTTTGGACGTCATGTCCGCCGCCCCTGGCCGCGCCTGAGTTTTTAGTGAGAACCGCATGGAACCGCTGTCTGCCCCAACCCCTGCCGCCGTGCCATCTCACGGGAGCCCGAGCATGACCGGCTGGCAAACCCTGTTCTACAAAGAGGTGCTGCGCTTCTGGAAAGTCGCCGCCCAGACCGTGGCCGCGCCGGTGCTCACGGCCGTGTTGTACCTGCTGATCTTCGGCCATGTGCTCGACTCTCACGTCAAGGTCTACAACAGCATTCCCTACACCGCCTTCCTGGTGCCCGGCCTGGTGATGATGAGTGTGCTGCAGAACGCGTTTGCCAACAGTTCGTCCTCGCTGATCCAGAGCAAGATCATGGGCAGCCTGGTGTTTGTGCTGCTCACGCCGCTGTCGCACTGGGGCTGGTTCATTGCCTATGTGGGCTCTTCTGTGGTGCGGGGTGTGCTGGTGGGGGCGGGCGTGTTCCTCGCCACCGTGTGGTTCACCGGCGTGAATTTTGAAGCGCCGCTGTGGGCGCTGGTGTTTGCGATTCTGGGCGCCGCCCTGATGGGCACGCTGGGCGTGATCGCCGGGCTGTGGGCCGAAAAGTTCGACCAGATGGCCACGTTCCAAAACTTCCTGATCATGCCGATGACGTTTCTGAGCGGTGTGTTTTATTCCATTCACACGCTGCCGCCGTTCTGGCAGACCGTGAGCCACTTGAACCCGGTGTTCTACATGATTGACGGCTTCCGCTACGGCTTCTTCGGCCAGAGCGATGTGTCGCCCTGGCTGAGCCTGGCCATCGTCGGTGTTGCGTTGTTGGTGGTCTCCGGCATTGCCGTTCACCTGCTGCGCATCGGCTACAAAATCAGAGGCTAAAACGTGGCCCTCCCCCAGTCTTCGCGCACTTCGTGTCGCAACGCCTTCCCCCCAACCGGGGGCAACACCAACGGCCCGGCAAAGCCGGTTCCGTGGTGTTTCACGATGAATCTTTCCCCATGACTGCTGACCAACTCACCTCCATCATCCGTGCCGGCCTGGCCTGCGAGCATCTCGAACTCGAAGGCGACGGGCGCCATTGGTATGCCACCATCGTCTCGGCCGAATTCGACGGCAAACGTGCCATCCAGCGCCACCAAAGGGTGTACGCGACGCTTGGTGAGAAAATACGCACGGACGAGGTACACGCCTTGTCGATGAAAACCTATACCCCAGCCGAGTGGGCGGCACTGCCGCGCTAGTCCTCTGACGACTCTACGCTGACTTGCCTGAGCGCTGCGCGCCCGGCTGACTTTTCGCCTTTTTTGCGACCCGAGTTCATGGACAAATTATTGATTCGCGGCGGACGCCCCCTGACGGGCACGATCCGCATTTCTGGCGCCAAGAATGCTGCGCTGCCAGAGCTGTGCGCGACGCTGCTGACGGCCGAGCCCGTCACCTTGACCAATGTGCCGCGCCTGCAGGACGTGGCCACCATGCTCACGCTGATCCGCAATATGGGGGTGCAGGTGGAGCAGGGGGGGGCTGACAATGTGGGTACGGTCACGGTCAACGCAGGCGGCCTGTCGTCGCCCGAGGCCCCTTATGAGCTGGTGAAGACCATGCGCGCCTCGGTGCTGGCGCTGGGCCCGCTGCTGGCGCGTTTTGGCGAAGCCACGGTGTCGCTGCCCGGCGGCTGTGCGATTGGCTCGCGCCCGGTGGACCAACACATCAAGGGCCTGCAAGCCATGGGCGCCGAGATCGTGGTTGAGCACGGCTACATGATCGCCAAGCTGCCCAAGGGCTGGACGCGCCTGAAAGGCACACATATCACCACCGACATGGTGACCGTGACCGGCACCGAGAACTTTTTGATGGCGGCCGCCCTGGCCGAGGGCGAAACCATTCTGGAAAACGCCGCCCAAGAGCCGGAAATCGTCGATCTGGCCGAGCTGCTGATCAAGATGGGCGCCAAAATCGAAGGCCACGGCACCCACCGCATCCGTATCACCGGCGTCGAAAAGCTGCATGGCACGACCCACCAGGTGGTGGCCGATCGCATCGAGGCCGGCACCTTTTTGTGCGCCGTGGCCGCCACTGGTGGCGACGTGCTGCTGCAACACGGCCGCGCCGACCACCTGGATGCCGTGATCGACAAACTGCGCGACGCCGGTGTGCGTGTGACCGCGCTGCCCGACGGCATCCGTGTGGCCTCGCCCGGCCCGGCGCACCAACACGTGAAGGCGCAGAGCTTTCGCACCACCGAATACCCTGGCTTCCCGACCGACATGCAGGCCCAGTTCATGACGCTGAACTGCATCGCCCAAGGTGCCAGCAAGGTCACCGAGACAATTTTTGAAAACCGTTTCATGCACGTCAACGAGCTGGTACGCCTGGGTGCACACATCCAGACCGATGGCAAGGTGGCGGTGATAGAAGGCATCACCAAACTCTCGGGCGCCACGGTGATGGCCACCGACCTGCGCGCGTCTGCCAGCCTGGTGATCGCCGGCCTGGTGGCCGAGGGCGAAACCATGGTCGACCGCATCTACCATTTGGATCGTGGCTATGACCAGATGGAAGCGAAATTACGAGGCGTGGGCGCCGACATCGAGCGTGTGTCGAACAGCCCTGCACTCGCGTAAACGGACAAAACAAAATGATTACTCTCGCACTGTCCAAGGGACGCATCTTCGACGAAACCCTGCCGCTGCTGCAGGCCGCCGGCATCGAGGTGCTGGAAGACCCCGAAAAATCGCGCAAGCTGATTTTGCCGACCAACCGCGCCGACGTGCGTGTGGTGCTGGTGCGCGCTTCCGACGTGCCCACCTATGTGGAAAACGGCGGTGCCGACCTCGGCATCACCGGCAAGGACACGCTGATTGAGCATGGCAGCCAAAACCTGTACCAGCCGCTGGACCTGCAAATCGCCAAGTGCCGCATCAGCGTGGCCGTGCGCAATGACTTCGACTACGCCTTTGCCGTGCGCCAGGGTGCGCGCCTGCGTGTGGCCACCAAATACGTGGCGATTGCGCGCGACTTCTTCGCCACCAAGGGTGTACACGTCGACCTGATCAAGCTCTACGGCAGCATGGAACTGGCGCCGTTGACCGGGCTGTCCGATGCCATCGTCGACCTGGTCTCCACCGGCAACACGCTGCGCGCCAACAACCTGGTGGAAGTCGAGCGCATCATGGACATCAGCTCGCGCCTGGTGGTGAACCAGGCCTCGCTCAAGCTCAAGCAGGCGCCGATCCGCGAGTTGATTGACGCGTTCTCGGGCGCCGTGGCGGCGCGCGAAGCGGCTCAAAGCAAAGCCTGAATTTTTTCTCAACCAACGTCCCCTGGACTGAATTACTATGAAATTGGTAGCGTCTCCCGCAAGAATGTCAACCGCCAGCAGCACGTTTGATGCTGAATTCAAGGCGCGTTTGCATTGGTCGGCCGAGGCGGATGCTGCCATTGAGCATCGCGTGGCCGAGATCCTGGCCGACGTGCGTGTACGTGGCGACGCGGCAGTGCTCGAATACACCCAGCGTTTTGACGGCCTGGCCGCCGACAGCGTGAGCGCGTTGGAGCTCACCGCCGCGGAACTCAAGGCCGCGTTCGACGGCCTGCCCGCCGCGCAACGCGAGGCGCTGCAGTCCGCCGCCGCACGGGTGCGCCGCTACCACGAGGCGCAAAAAAAAGCCTCGGGCGAAAGCTGGAGCTACCGTGACGAAGACGGCACCCTGCTGGGCCAAAAGGTCACGCCGCTGGACCGTGTGGGCATCTATGTGCCCGGCGGCAAGGCCGCCTACCCGAGCAGCGTGTTGATGAACGCCATTCCGGCACATGTGGCGGGTGTGGGCGAAATCATCATGGTGGTGCCCACGCCGCGCGGCGAGAAGAATCCGCTGGTGCTGGCCGCCGCCTACGTCGCCGGTGTCAGCCGCGCCTTCACCATTGGTGGCGCGCAGGCCGTGGCCGCCTTGGCTTACGGCACGGCCACCGTGCCTGGCGTGGACAAGATCACCGGCCCGGGCAACGCCTATGTGGCCAGCGCCAAGAAAAACGTGTTTGGCACCGTGGGCATAGACATGATTGCCGGCCCAAGCGAGATTCTGGTGTTGGCCGACGGCAGCACACCCGCCGACTGGGTGGCCATGGACTTGTTCAGCCAGGCCGAGCACGACGAGTTGGCGCAAAGCATTCTGCTGTGCCCCGACGCGGCCTATATCGACGCCGTGCAAGAGGCGATAAACCGCCTGTTGCCCACCATGCCACGCGCCGAAATCATCGCCAAGTCGCTCACCGGGCGTGGCGCCTTGATCCTCACACGCGACATGGAAGAGGCCTGCGCCATCAGCAACCGCATTGCCCCCGAACACCTGGAAGTCAGCAGCCGCGACCCGCACCGCTGGGAGCCTTTGCTCAAACACGCCGGCGCCATCTTCCTCGGTGCCTACACCAGCGAAAGCCTGGGCGACTATTGCGCCGGCCCGAACCACGTGCTGCCCACCAGCGGCACGGCGCGTTTCTCGTCGCCGCTGGGCGTGTACGACTTCCAGAAGCGCAGCAGCCTCATCGAAGTGAGCGAAGCCGGGGCGCAAAAGCTGGGTGTGATTGCGGCCGAGTTGGCCTATGGCGAAGGCCTGCAAGCCCACGCCCGTGCGGCCGAGTTGCGTTTGAACCCCGTGCCTGAAGCGCGGGTGGTGAAAGGCCAGGCATGAACAGCGTGACCTCTCCCGATCTGAATAGCGGCACCCGCGCGCTGCAGCGCATCCGCCCCGATGTGCGCGCCATGCATGCCTACGCCGTACAGCCCGCCACCGGCGTGCTGAAGATGGACGCGATGGAAAACCCCTTCGGCCTGCCGCCCGCGCTGCAAGCCGCCCTGGGTGAGCGCCTGGGCCAACTGGCGTTGAACCGTTACCCTGGTGCGCGGCAAAACGACTTGAAGGCCGCACTCGCCGCCTACGCCGGCATGCCCGAAGGCCACAGCCTGATCCTGGGCAATGGCTCGGACGAGTTGATCAGCCTGCTGGCGCTGGCTTGTGCCCAGCCTGTCGACGGCCAGCGCGCCACCATGCTCGCACCCATGCCGGGCTTTGTCATGTACCCCATGAGCGCGCAGTTGCAAGGCCTGGACTTTGTGGGCGTTGACCTGACGGCCGATTTCGAACTCGACGAGCCCGCCATGCTGGCCGCCATCACCAAGCACCGCCCGGCCATCACCTACATTGCCTACCCGAACAACCCCACGGCCACGCTGTGGGACCAGGCGGTGGTGCAGCGCATCATCGATGCCGTGGGCCAAATCGGCGGTCTGGTGGTGATGGACGAGGCCTACCAGCCTTTCGCCAGCCGCAGTTGGATTGCCAATATGCAGGCCGAGCCGGAACGCAACGGCCACGTGTTGCTGATGCGCACGCTGAGCAAGTTTGGCCTGGCCGGTGTGCGCCTGGGTTATCTCATGGGCCCGTCGGCGCTGGTGGGCGAGATCGACAAGGTGCGCCCGCCCTACAACATCAGTGTGCTCAACTGTGAAGCCGCTTTGTTTGCGCTGGAGCACGCCCAGGTGTTTGCCGAGCAGGCCGCCAGCTTGCGTGCCGAGCGCGAGCGGTTGATTGCCGCGCTGCGTGCCATGCCGGGCATTCAACATTGCTGGGACAGCCAGGCCAATATGGTGCTGGTGCGCGTGGCCGATGCCGGCGCGGTTTTTGCGGCTTTGAAGGCGCACAAGATCCTGATCAAGAACGTTTCTACAATGCACCCATTGCTGGCCAACTGCCTGCGCCTCACCGTTGGCAGTGCCGACGAGAACGCACAACTGTTGGCCGCACTCCAAACCTCACTATGACCACGACCACCATGCCCCGCACCGCCGAGGTGTCGCGCAACACCGCCGAGACCAAGATCACCGTGCGCGTCAACCTGGACGGCACCGGCCAGGCCAAACTCAACACCGGCATTGGTTTTTTTGACCACATGCTGGACCAGATCGCGCGCCACGGCTTGATCGACCTTGAAATCGAGTGTGCGGGCGACCTGCACATCGACGGCCACCACACGGTGGAAGACGTGGGCATCACCCTGGGCCAGGCGTTCTACAAGGCCGTGGGCGACAAAAAAGGCATTCGCCGCTACGGCCATGCCTATGTGCCGCTAGACGAAGCCTTGTCGCGCGTGGTGATCGACTTTTCCGGCCGCCCCGGCCTGGAGATGCATATCCCGTTCACCAGCGGCATGGTTGGCGCGTTCGACACGCAACTCACCTACGAATTCTTCCAGGGCTTTGTGAACCACGCGTTTGTCACGCTGCACATCGACAACCTGAAGGGTGTGAACGCCCACCACCAATGCGAAACCGTGTTCAAGGCGTTTGCACGCGCCTTGCGTGCGGCGCTGGAGATTGACCCGCGCTCGGTCGGGGTGATCCCGTCCACCAAGGGTTCGCTGTAAGCCTAAAATTGCGCATTCAAGTAGATCCAATCAGCACAAAAAGCTATGACTTTGGTAGCAAATAAGTCCGTCGCCGTGGTCGACTACGGCATGGGCAACCTGCGCTCGGTGTCGCAGGCCGTGATGGCGGTCGCCGAAGGCACGGGGTACGAGGTGATCGTCACCAGCAAGCCCGAAGACGTGCGCCGCGCCGAACGCATCGTTCTGCCCGGTCAGGGCGCGATGCGCGACTGCATGTTCGAGCTGCAGGCCTCGGGCCTGAAAGAAGCTGTGCTGGAGGCCGCCGCCAACAAGCCCTTGATGGGGGTGTGTGTCGGCATGCAGATGCTGCTGGACCACAGTGAAGAACAAGATACGCCAGGCCTGGGCTTGATTCCCGGTCAGGTGCGCCGCTTTCAACTCGAAGGCCGCTTGCAGCCCGATGGCAGCCGTTTCAAGGTGCCGCAAATGGGCTGGAACCAGGTCAGCCAACAAGCGCCGGGCGGCCAGCGCCACCCCATTTGGGGTGAGGTGCCGGACAACGCCTACTTCTACTTCGTGCACAGCTTCTACGTGCAGCCCACGGCTGTGGCGCACAGCGCCGGCCTGGCCGATTACGGTGGGGTCTTTACGGCAGCAGTCGCACGCGATAACATTTTTGCAACCCAGTTCCACCCAGAAAAGAGCGCCGCCCATGGTTTGGCGCTGTACCGTAATTTTCTGCACTGGAACCCCTGATTTCCTCAACCTTTCTCCACTTACGCTGCCCACAGCACCATGCTTCTTATTCCTGCAATTGACCTGAAAGACGGCCAGTGTGTACGTCTTAAACAAGGCGACATGGATCAATCCACCATCTTCAGTGAAGACCCTGCGGCCATGGCGCGCAGCTGGGTCGACAAGGGCGCCCGGCGTCTGCACTTGGTGGATTTGAACGGCGCGTTCGCGGGCAAGCCCAAGAACGAGCTGGCGATTCGCCAAATCTTGAAGGAAGTCGGCGGTGAGATCGATGTGCAGTTGGGTGGCGGCATCCGCGACCTCGACACCATCGAGCGTTACCTCGACGCCGGCCTGCGCTACGTCATCATCGGCACGGCTGCGGTCAAGAACCCAGGCTTCCTGCAAGACGCCTGCACGGCGTTTGGCGGCCACGTCATCGTCGGCCTGGATGCCAAGGATGGCAAGGTGGCGACCGACGGCTGGAGCAAGCTCACGGGCCACGAAGTGGTCGACCTGGCCAAGAAGTTCGAAGACTACGGCGTCGAGTCGTTCATCTACACCGACATCGGCCGCGACGGCATGCTCACTGGCATCAACATCGAAGCCACCGTGCGTCTGGCGCAAGCCATCACCACGCCGGTGATCGCCTCGGGTGGCCTGTCGAACATTGCCGACATCGAGAAGCTGTGTGCTGTGGAGCCTGAAGGTGTTGAAGGTGTGATCTGCGGACGCGCCATCTACTCCGGCGACCTTGACTTCGAAGCCGCGCAATTGCGCGCCGACGAACTCGCTGAGTAATCTGCTTCTTTTGTGATGGACTGGCCGCACAGCTGCGGCGGCCAACCGCCAAAACCACCCAAGGGTTGACCGCCATGCCAGAACTCGCCGCACCCTACAACCGCCTGCCTTGCGTCAGCTTGGAACTGCCCGGTGGCGACAAGCTGCTGGTGGCCGAGCAGGGCGCCCATGTGCTCTCTTGGCAAACCGCCGATGGCGCGGAGCGGCTGTTCCTCAGCGAACGTGCCGTGCTCGACGGGCAAACCCCCATCCGTGGCGGTGTGCCAGTGTGTTTTCCGCAATTCAACCAGCGTGTGCTGGATGGCCGCGCGCTGCTCAAACATGGTTTTGCGCGTAGCTTGCCGTGGACACTGGCAGCCGAATCGGCCGCCAGCGCCGCCCGCCCTGAAGCCACACTGCGCATGACCCTGCGCGACTCCGAGGCCACGCGCCAAAGTGGTTGGTCGTTTGCGTTTGAAGCGGCGCTCGACGTGGTGCTCGCGCCCGGCCGTCTGCGCCTGACGTTTTCCGTCACCAACACCGACCAGGTGCCTTGGCCGTTTGCGCTGGCGCTGCACACCTATCTGCGTGTGGCCGCCATCGAGCAAACCCGTTTGCTTGGTCTGGGCGACGCCAGCTTCTGGGATGGCGTGAAGCACCTAAACGACCAGAGTGTGCGCAGCCAACAGCTGGATGCCGAGCTGCGTTTCACGGCTGAGACCGACCGCGTTTACAGCGCCGCCAAAGCGCCGCTGCAAGTGCAAGACGGCAACCACAGCCTGCGTGTGGCGCAGAGCGACAACTTCACCGAGACCGTGGTGTGGAACCCAGGTGCCGTGCTCAGCGCCAAGATCGACGACATGCCCGACGACGGCTTTCGCCACATGTTGTGTGTCGAGGCCGCGCGCATTGAGCAACCGGTGCGGCTGCAGCCCGGCGAGCAGTGGAGCGCCTGGCAAGAACTCAGCGTGGTCTGACCCTCGCGCCTTTTTTTGATTTTTTCAATTTCTGAATTTCCCATGCTTGCCAAACGCATCATCCCTTGCCTAGACGTGACCGGTGGCCGTGTCGTCAAAGGCGTCAACTTTGTGGAACTGCGCGACGCGGGCGACCCGGTGGAAATCGCCGCACGCTACAACGAGCAGGGTGCCGACGAGCTGACCTTTCTGGACATCACCGCCACCAGCGACGGGCGCGACCTGATCCTGCACATCATCGAATCCGTGGCCTCGCAGGTGTTCATTCCGCTGACCGTGGGTGGTGGTGTGCGCGTGGTGGAAGACGTGCGTCGGCTGCTCAACTCGGGTGCCGACAAGGTGAGCTTCAACTCCGCCGCCATCTCCAACCCCGATGTGATCACCAACGCCTCCGCCAAATACGGCGCGCAGGCGATTGTGGTGGCCATAGACGCCAAGCGCCGCAGCGCCGAAGACGCCGCCACACGTGGCCCGGGTTGGGACGTTTACAGCCATGGCGGCCGCAAAAATACCGGCCTGGACGCCGTGGCCTGGGCCACCGAGATGGCGCAGCGCGGCGCGGGCGAAATCTTGCTGACCAGCATGGACCGCGACGGCACCAAGTCGGGCTTTGACTTGGCGCTGACACGCGCCGTGAGCGATGCGGTGAGTGTGCCGGTGATCGCCTCGGGCGGTGTCGGCAACCTGGACCACCTGGCCGATGGTGTGCAGCAGGGCGGCGCGGATGCAGTGCTGGCCGCCAGCATCTTCCACTATGGTGAGTTCACCGTGGGCCAAGCCAAGCAGCGTATGGCCGAGCGCGGCATTCCGGTGCGTACCTGAGCCAGAGCGGAAGCTGTCATATTGTGAATTTATGATAGCTGCCGCCGCAGATGCAGTAGGCGCAAGAAGCCAATTTCACTCTTAACTTTAAAAAGCTGTTCGTGGGGCTATGGGCAAGCCGTCCAGGCAAATCACGCACAATCCACACATGAACTGGTTAGACGAAGTGAAATGGGATGCGCAGGGCCTGGTGCCCGTGATCGCACAGGAAGCGAGCAGCGGCGACGTGCTGATGTTCGCCTGGATGAACCGCGAGGCCCTGGCCAAAACGGCAGAGCTCAAGCGCGCTGTGTATTTCAGCCGCTCGCGCCACAAGCTGTGGTTCAAAGGCGAGGAGTCGGGCCACGTGCAAACCGTGCACGACATCCGTATCGACTGCGACAACGACGTGGTGCTGCTGAAGGTGACGCAGCTTGGCCATGAGCCCGGCATTGCCTGCCACACCGGCCGCCACAGCTGCTTTTTCAGCAGCCTGGAACAATCTGCAGACGGCGCGCCTCAGTGGTGTGCGGTCGAACCGGTCTTGAAAGACCCGGAATCCATCTACAAATAAGCGCATGAGTTCTTCTTCTACAAGCTCGCAAGACGCGTTGGCCCGTTTGGCCGCCGTCATCGAATCGCGTAAACCCAGCGCCGGCGGCGACCCCTCGGCCAGCTACGTGGCACGGCTATTGCACAAAGGCCCGGACGCGTTTTTGAAGAAAATTGGCGAAGAAGCCACCGAAACCGTGATGGCCGCCAAGGATGTGGACCATGGCGGCGACCCGCAAAAGCTGGTCTACGAAGTGGCTGATCTGTGGTTTCACTCCATGATTGCGCTGGCGCACTATGGCTTGAAACCGGCGGACGTGATCACCGAGTTGGAGCGCCGTGAAGGCACCAGCGGCATTGAAGAAAAAGCCCTGCGCAAAGCGCAGGACCGTGAAGCTTCGGAGCAAAAAGGCTAAGACATGAGCGACATCATCGACGTGCAGGTCAAAGACAGCGAAAAAGCCCAGTCCCTCAAGTCGATTGGCTGGGTGAGTTATCTGTTGCACTTGATCGTCGCGGTGGGCGCGGTGTTGCCGGGCGCGCAGCCGGGCATCTTTTTGCTCATCGTCGCGCTGGTCATAGACCTGGTGAAAAAGCCCGAGGCCGAAGGCACCTGGCAGGCCAGCCACTTTTCGTGGCGCATACGCTCGGTGTTGTGGGCCGGTGTGTTCTACGTGATCACCTTCCCGTTGTTCCTGCTGTTTTTTCTGCCGGGCTTTGTCGCCTGGGGCATCATCTCCATCTGGTTCCTGTACCGCATCGTGCGCGGCATGGTGGCCATGAATGCCAGCCAGCCGGTTGGCCTCTAAACCCGTACGTCCACTCCCGTGTCTGCCCTCATGTCTGATGTGAACCACGATCCCAATTGTTTGTTCTGCAAAATCATTGCGGGCCAAATCCCTTCGCGCAAGGTGTATGAAGACGAGCAGGTTTTCGCCTTCCACGACATCCATCCTTGGGCGCCAGTGCATTTTCTGATGGTGCCCAAGGCGCATATTCCGTCGTTGGCCCAGGTCACGCCCGAGCATGCGCCTTTGCTGGGCCACATGATGGCGCTGGCGCCCAAGCTGGCGGCAGAGCAGGGCTGCAATCCCTATCCCAGCGGCGGTTTCCGCGTCGTGGCCAATACCGGCGACGAGGGCGGGCAGGAGATCCACCACCTGCATTTCCATGTGATTGGTGGGCCCCGTCCTTGGCTCAAGGGATGATGAAGCTTTGAACCCTGGGTCAACACCAGGGTCATATTCCGTACGGCGCACAGGTGAAGCCTTTGCAGCCGACTAAAATCTAGACAAATTGTTAGGAGTTCACCATGGGTTCATTTTCCATCTGGCATTGGTTGATTGTGTTGTTGATCGTGGTCATGGTGTTCGGCACCAAGAAGCTCAAGAACATAGGCGGTGACCTCGGCGGTGCGGTCAAGGGCTTCAAGGACGGCATGAAAGAGGGCTCCACCACGCCCGAGGACAAGCCGGCTGGCCAGGTCGCGAACGCTGCTGCGGCCGAGAAGACCACCATCGACGTCGAAGCCAAGACCAAGTCTTAATCAAGGCGAATACGCGTGATTGATATCGGCATTTCCAAGATGGCGCTGATCGGCGCGGTGGCCCTGGTGGTCATCGGCCCCGAAAAGCTGCCGCGCGTGGCGCGCACCGTGGGCACTTTGCTCGGCAAGGCGCAGCGTTATGTGTCCGACGTGAAGGCCGAAGTCAACCGCTCCATGGATCTGGACGAGCTGAAGAAGATGAAGGACACCATCGAGGGCGCCGCCCGCGATGTACAGACTTCCGTACAGACCAGCGCCAGCGAGTTTGAGCAATCCATCGCCGGCTCGCCTGATTACTCTGCCAGCAGCCTGGCCGATGAGCCCTATGTGCATTACCCCGAGTACAAACACCCCAAGAAGAATTGGCGTGTGAAGCAGGGGGCCATGCCGCAGTGGTACAAGGCGCGTGCAGGTGTGCGCACCAAGGCCTTGTCGGGGGCGGCCCGTGTGGCGCGTTACCGGCCGCAAAAAATCAACTAAGTTGATCGGACCTTCTGTTCTTTATCGTCCCTGCGCTGCCCCATCGACGGTGGTGGCGCTTTCGGGATGTGCTCTCGGTTTAACGCCGGCTTGATTTCCATTTCTTCCCCACCATGTCCGATCCGCAGAAACCAGAAGAAGACGAGTTAGCCGGTACCGAGCAGCCTTTTGTGCAGCATCTGGTGGAGCTGCGCGACCGGCTGATCAAAGCCATCATCGCCATTGCCGTGGTGGCTGGGGTGTTGTCTGTTTTCCCCGGCCCAGGCGCGTTGTACGACCTGCTGGCCGCACCGCTGGTGGCCACGCTGCCCAAGGGCGCCACGCTGATCGCCACCTCGGTGATCTCGCCGTTCCTGGTGCCGTTGCAGATCATGTTCATGGCGGCCTTTTTGATCGCCCTGCCGGTGGTGCTGTACCAGGCCTGGGCATTTGTGGCCCCAGGGCTTTACAAGCATGAACGCCGTTTGGTGCTGCCGTTGGTGATTTCCAGCACGCTGCTGTTTTTTATCGGCGTGGCGTTTTGTTATTTCTTCGTTTTTGGCCAGGTGTTCAAGTTCATCCAGAGCTTTGCGCCGAAAAGCATTACCGCCGCGCCTGACATCGAGGCGTATTTGAGCTTTGTGCTGACCATGTTCTTCGCCTTTGGCCTGGCGTTCGAGGTGCCGATTGTGGTCATCGTGCTGGCGCGCATGGGCATCGTGAGCATTGAAAAGCTCAAGGCCTTCCGCGGCTACTTTGTGGTGTTGGCCTTCATCATCGCTGCCATCGTCACGCCGCCGGATGTGGTGTCGCAACTGGCGCTGGCCATTCCCATGTGCCTGCTGTACGAAATCGGCATTCGCGCCGCGCAGTTCTTTTTGATCCACACCAAGGCGCCGGAAGATGCCGATGAAGCCGAGGCCAAGGCCTAATCACTTAGAAAAAATTGGCCTCTCAGGCTTTTAGTGAAAGCGTGAGATGCTGCTAAATAGATAGCAAAAACAAAGGGCCGCAGTTTGCGGCCCTTTGTTTTGTGGGGTTCGCGCCTTAACGCGTGGGGCGCTGTGGTGTCGGGCGCAGGCCGGGTGTGACCTCCAGGCTTAGCTTGTTGCTCTGGCGCAGCACTTCAAAGGTGGCCGTGGTGCCAGGCTTCAAGGCGGCCACGCTGCTCAGCAGCTCCGACACGTTGTGCACGTCTTTGCTGGCCACATTGGTGATCACGTCGCCCGGACGAATGCCAGCCTTGGCGGCGGGGCCGTTTTGCAGCACGCCGGTGATGATCACGCCTTGGTCGGCCTTGACGCCAAAGGTTTCGGCCAGCTCGGGCGACAGCTCATTGGGCTCCACGCCAATCCAGCCGCGACGCACTTGGCCTTCGGTGACGATGCCTTCGAGCACCAGCTTGGCCGTGGCCACAGGAATGGCAAAACCAATGCCCATGCTGCCACCGGAGCGTGAGTAGATGGCGGTGTTGATGCCCATCAGATTGCCATTCACGTCGACCAGCGCGCCGCCCGAGTTGCCGGGGTTGATGGCGGCGTCGGTTTGGATGAAGTTCTCAAACGTGTTGATGCCCAACTGGTTGCGGCCCAAGGCGCTGACGATGCCGCTGGTGACGGTCTGGCCTACGCCAAAGGGGTTGCCGATGGCCAGTACCTGATCGCCCACCAGCAAGGCGTCTGAGTTGCCGAGCACGATCACCGGTAGCTTGTCCAGATCTATCTTCAGCACGGCGAGATCGGTGTCGGGGTCGGTGCCTATCACCTTGGCGGTGACGTGACGGCTGTCGGTCAGGATGACTTCAATCGCGTCGGCGCCTTCAACCACATGGTTGTTGGTCAGGATATAGCCATTGGGACTGACGATCACGCCGCTGCCCAGACCGGCCTGGGTTTGGCTGCCTTGGTCGCCAAAGAAAAAGCGAAACCACGGGTCGTTGGAGCGCGGGTCGCGCGCGGCCATCTTGCTGGTGTTGATGCTGACCACGGCGGGCGACGCCTGGCGCGCCGCCGCGCTAAAGCTGCCAGCCACCGGGGCTGTGCTGGTCGAAGCGGGCGCTTCTATCAAGGACACCGAGCCAAAGCCGCCGCGTGTGGGGCGGCCTATCCACTCGGGCTTGAGTGTGGCCACGACAAAGTAGGCGGCCAACAGGACGGTGACAGACTGGGCAAAAACGAGCCAAAGGCGCTTCATGGTTTGGAATGCTTGTGTAGGGAGCCGAAGCGGCAGTGATTTGGTGAGCGAATGGGGTGATGAATTGTCGTTGAGAACGGCAACGCCCCGCCGCCAAAATGCGTCCCCGGCAAGGGTTTCGCGCATGGCCGAGGTGGCTGCTGCGGCACTGCCCATGCTAGCGGTGTGGAATGGGGTAAACACCTATAATATTTGAAACAGTCTGTGCCAGCCTGAACCGTTCCCTGTGCCAGAGCTACCCGCTCCTGCGCCTGCAGCTAGCCCTGATCCCCGGGTTTCCTTTGAATGGCCGTTTGGCTGCGTTGCCCCATCCCTGGCAGTGCTTGGATCGTCCACACGTTCTGATGCGCAGCAGTTCTTCTACTGCTTTGAGAGTCAAGATGTCTGCTTCCCCATCCCTTACCGCGGGTGCACATGCGCCTGCCGCGACGCCTTCGTCGCCTTCCCTGTCACGTGGTGACGTTCGCACGCTGAGCCTGTCGGCCCTGGGTGGCACGCTGGAGTTTTACGACTTCGTGGTCTACGTGTTTTTTGCCAACGTGCTGGGCCACTTGTTCTTTCCAGCGGAGATGCCGGACTGGATGCGCCAATTGCAAACCTTTGGCATCTTTGCCGCCGGTTACCTGTCGCGCCCCTTGGGTGGGATTTTGATCGCCCACTTCGGCGACGTGCTGGGCCGCAAGCGCATGTTCACCTTGAGCATTTTCCTGATGGCTTTGCCCACGCTGGTCATAGGCCTGCTGCCCACCTATGCCAGCATTGGCGTGGCTGCGCCGCTGCTGCTGCTGGCGATGCGTGTGCTGCAAGGCGCTGCCATTGGCGGTGAGATGCCTGGCGCCTGGGTGTTTGTGGCCGAACACGTGCCATCGCACCGCTACGGCTTTGCCGTGGGCACGTTGACTGCGGGCATCACCGGCGGCATCTTGCTGGGCTCGCTGGTGGCCGTGGCCATCAACACCTACTACCTGCCGGCCGAGGTGAATGATTTTGCCTGGCGCATTCCGTTCATTCTGGGTGGTGTGTTTGGCTTTGTGTCGGTCTACCTGCGCCGCTTCTTGCACGAAACACCCGTCTTCAAGCAACTGGCCGAGCGCCGCAAGGTCGATGCCGAGTTGCCGCTGAAAACCATTCTGCGCGACCACCGTGCAGCCGTGGTGGTGGTGGGCTTGCTGACCTGGGTGTTGTCGGCCGCCATTGTGGTGGTGGTGTTGATGACGCCGAGCTACCTGCAAAAGGTGCATGGCGTGTCGCCGCAACTGTCGCTGTGGGCGAATGCCTTTGCCACGTTGACGCTGACCATAGGCTGTGCGCTGATGGGCTGGGGCGCCGACCGCTTCGGCACACGCGCCATGATGATCGTCGGTTATGGTGGCTTGCTGCTGACCTCCTACCTGTTCTACCACGGCCTGCCTGGCACGCCGCTGTCGCTGGTGTTGACCTATGGCCTGGTTGGTTTGTTCGTGGGCTCGATTTCGCTGGTGCCGGTGATCGGTGTGCGCGCCTTCCCGGCCGCTGTGCGCTTCTCTGGCCTGTCCTTTGCCTACAACATGGCGTATGCCATCTTCGGTGGGGCAACACCTATCGTGATCTCGTTGTGGCTGCAGAAAGACGTGCTGGCGCCTGCACACTACGTGGCCGCCTTGGCTGCACTGGGCCTGATCCTGGGCTTGCTGCCGATCTCGTCGCGCAGCCACATGGAAACGCAGGCCCACAAGGCCTGATTCCTAGCCTGATTTCCGCAAACCGGTGGTGGGGCTGAGACAATCGCCGCATGAGCACCACCCGTTTGGAATTGCTGCAAACGTTCGACACGTTGCTGCAGCCCGCCCGCTTCAAAGACTACGGCCCGAATGGCCTGCAGGTCGAGGGCAAGCCCGAGATTCAACGCATTGTCTCGGGCGTCACCGCCAGCCGCGCGCTGATTGAAGCTGCCATCGAAGCGCGGGCGGACGCCATCTTTGTGCATCACGGTTTGTTTTGGCGTGGCCAAAGCGGTGTCATCACCGGTTGGATGAAGCAGCGCCTGGCCTTGCTGCTGGCGCATGACATCAATCTTTTCGCCTACCACCTGCCGCTGGATGCACATCCCACACTGGGCAACAACGCGCAACTGGGTCTGCAATTGGGCTTGAGCACGCCAACCGAAGGCAGACGCTTTGGCGATAACGACCTGGGTTTCCTGGGCCAGCGCAGCGACGGCGGCGTATTTGCCAGTGGTGATGCCTTGGCCGCCCACGTGGAGTTGTGTCTCAAGAGACCTGTGACGCTTGTACCTGGAGCACCAGGCGCTATTCAAAATGTAGCGTGGTGCACGGGTGGTGCACAGTCGTACTTTGAGGCCGCGATTGCGGCTGGCGCGCAAGCCTTCATCACCGGGGAGATCTCGGAACCGCAGGCCCACTACGCGCGCGAGTGCGGCGTGAGCTTCATCGCTTGCGGCCACCATGCGAGTGAACGTTATGGCGCCCCTGCGGTGGCCGGCCATGTGGCGGCACAACTCGGTCTGGAGCACAGCTTCATCGACATCGACAACCCCGCCTGAGTATTTTTATGTCTGCTCCAGCAACATCATTGCCGCTCGCCATCACACTCGGTGACCCGGCCGGCATTGGTCCGGAGATCATCGCCAAGGCTTACCGCGAGGCGCCGGCGCTGACGCGTGGCAGCTTTGTCGCTGGTGATGTGTTTGTGATGCGTGAGGCCAGCCGTATGGTCTGCCCCCACGGCGGCGCGCCACTGCCGGTGGCGGTGCTCGAAAACGCCGCCCAGGCGTGGTTTGTGCCGCCGGGGTGTATCCCTGTTTTGCAGGTCACGCAGCCATTGGCACCGCTGAAGATTGCGTTGGGTGTCGTGAGTGCCGCTGCCGGGCGTGCTGCGGCCGATGCTGTGGAGTGGGCTGCCCGCGCGGCGTTGCGCGGAGAGGTGGCCGCCCTGGTCACCGCACCACTGCACAAGGAGGCCTTGGCGGCGGCGGGTGTGACCTTTCCAGGGCATACCGAATTGCTGCAGGCCGAATCTGCAACCTATTTACAACAGTCCGTGCACGATGTACCGGTGCGCATGATGCTGGCCAATGACGAGTTGCGCACGGTGCTGGTGAGCATACACATCTCACTGCGCGACGCTATTGAGGCAGTGAGCTTCGACAACGTGCTGCAAACGTTGCGTATCACCCACAGATCCGTGGCCGCCAGTTTGGGGCGTGCGCCGCGTATTGCCGTCGCTGGCTTGAACCCGCATGCGGGTGAGGGCGGGCTGTTTGGTCGAGAAGAGTTGGAGACGATTCAGCCCGCCGTGGCTGCGGCGCGTGCCGAAGGTTTGGACGTACACGGTCCGTTTGCACCTGACACCGTGTTCATGCGGGCGCGTGCGAAGAATGGCCAGCCCGGCGAGTTTGACGTGGTGGTGGCGATGTACCACGACCAGGGTTTGATTCCTGTGAAGTATCTGGGTGTAGACAAAGGCGTGAACGTGACGCTGGGCCTGCCGCTGGTGCGGACCAGCCCGGACCACGGCACGGCGTTCGACATCGCTGGTACCGGCCAAGCCAGCGCCGCGAGCCTGATCGAGGCGCTGCACATGGCGCGGCAATTACTTGGGCCCAGCCAAGCCTAGGCTTGTTGGCGGCAGGGGCTTGCCGCCCCCGTATTACTTCTTCAAGCTGTCGCGAATTTCGCGCAGCAGCAACACGTCTTCGGGTGTGGCGGCTGGGGCAGGTGCCTCTGCGGGCGTGTCTCTCTTCAGGCGGTTGATCTGTTTGATCATCATGAAAATGATGAACGCCAGAATGATGAAGTTCACCGCAATGGTGATGAAGTGGCCATAGGCCAACAGTGGCACGCCGGCTTTTGTCAGTGCGTCATAAGTCATCGCCGTATTCGGCGGCACGGCTCCCAGCACGATGAACATGTTGGAGAAGTCGAGCTTGCCGAAGACCAGGCCCACGATAGGCATGATCAGATCGGCGACAACCGAGTCGACGATCTTGCCAAAGGCGCCACCAATGATCACACCCACGGCCAGGTCGATGACATTGCCCTTGACGGCGAACTCTTTAAATTCTTTGAGCATTCCCATTTGTGTCCACTCCCATTCAATCGTTGGTACGAGCACCTATTGTCCACAAAATGAAGCGTCTGCCATATTCGGTGTCTCTAAGCACGTTGAGATGTTTGTAATCGCTCCGCTACAATCATTTTGGCGAAACATAACAACGACGATCATTGAGGATTTTCCCCATGAGCGAGACACAAGTCGACAATAGCAAACGGACGTGGATGATTGCGTCCGGTTGCGCTGGGGCGGTAGGCGGAGTAGCCGTTGCCGTACCCTTTGTCAGTTCTTTCAGCCCATCGGAGAGGGCGCGAGCAGCGGGGGCTGCCGTAGAGGTGGATATTTCGAACCTGAAAGCGGGGGAGAAGATAACGGTTGAATGGCGCGGCAAGCCCGTCTGGATTGTCAAGCGCACGCCAGAGATGCTGGCAGACCTGCCCAAGAATGATCCGCTACTGGCGGATCCAAAATCCGAACGCAAACCCGATGAGTTGACGCCCGCCTACGCGCGCAACGAGGGGCGTTCCATCAAACCAGACATCTTTGTCGCGGTAGGGATTTGCCCGCATCTGGGCTGTTCCCCGTCTGACAAATTCCAGAAAGGGGCGCAGCCGTCCCTGCCTGACAACTGGGAGGGTGGTTTTCTCTGCCCTTGCCACGGTTCAACCTTCGATATGGCCGGCCGGGTGTTCAAGAACAAGCCAGCGCCAGACAACCTTGAGGTGCCGCCGCACATGTATGTGACGGACTCTCGTTTGTTGATTGGCGAAGACAAAAAAGCCTGATTCTTGACCGCACGTTCTACCGGAGCATACCGTGGCAGAAATGAAAGAAATTTCCCCCAACGCAGCAGCCTCTGCAAAGTTGTTGAATTGGGTAGATAACCGTTTTCCGGCATCCAAGCTCTACAAAGAGCACTTGAGCGAGTACTACGCGCCCAAGAACTTCAACTTCTGGTACTTCTTTGGCTCGCTGGCCATGTTGGTGCTGGTGATCCAGATCGTGACCGGGATTTTCCTGGTCATGCACTACAAGCCCGAGGCTACGCTGGCTTTTGCCTCCGTGGAATACATCATGCGTGATGTGCCCTGGGGTTGGCTGATCCGTTATATGCACTCCACCGGCGCTTCGGCGTTTTTTGTGGTGGTGTACCTGCACATGTTCCGTGGGTTGTTGTACGGCAGCTACCGCAAGCCACGTGAGTTGGTGTGGATCTTTGGCTGCGCCATCTTCCTGTGCCTGATGGCAGAAGCCTTTATGGGCTACCTGCTGCCCTGGGGCCAAATGAGTTATTGGGGTGCGCAGGTGATCGTGAACCTGTTTGCCGCCATTCCGTTCATTGGCCCAGACCTGGCGCTGCTGATCCGTGGTGACTACGTGGTGGGCGACGCGACGCTGAACCGCTTCTTCAGCTTCCACGTCATTGCAGTGCCGCTGGTGCTGTTGGGCCTGGTGGCAGCACACATCATTGCGCTGCACGAAGTCGGCTCGAACAACCCCGACGGCATTGAAATCAAGGCCACGAAGGGCGCAGACGGCCACCCGCTCGACGGTATTCCGTTCCATCCCTACTACACGGTGCACGACATCTTGGGTGTGGCGGTGTTCCTGATGGCCTTCTCTGCAGTGATCTTCTTCGCCCCCGAGTTCGGCGGCTACTTCCTGGAGTACAACAACTTCATTCCGGCCGACTCCTTGAAGACGCCGGCGCACATCGCGCCCGTCTGGTACTTCACGCCGTTCTACTCGATGCTGCGTGCCATCACCGATGAAATGAAATACGTGTTGATGGCCTGCGTGCTGGGTGCTGCGGTGTTCACTGCGGTCAAGACCCGTTTGCCGGGTCTGGTCAAGGGCGTGGCTTTGGTTGTCGCCCTGGGTGTGTGTGCCTTCATGTACAGCACGGACGCCAAGTTCTGGGGCGTGGTGATCATGGGGGCCGCGGTCATCATCTTGTTTTTCTTGCCGTGGCTGGACAATTGCGGTGTGAAATCGATTCGCTACCGTCCGAGCTGGCATAAATACATCTACGCCATTTTTGTGGTCGATTTCTTCGTCCTGGGTTACCTGGGCGTGCAGCCACCGTCGCCAGCGGGCGAGCGGATTTCGCAAATCGGGACCTTGTTCTACTTTGGCTTCTTCTTGTTGATGCCATGGTGGAGCGCCAAAGGCGAAACCAAGCCTGTGCCCTCACGCGTTGTTTTTGCTGCCCACTAAGCCAGAGAGCTCGACGATGAAAAAAATCAAAAAATTGATGGCTGGTTTGTGCTTGGTGGCTGGTGTGCTGACCGGGGCGCAAGCGTCCGAGGGAGGCTTCGCCTGGGACAAGGCGCCAAATCGCACCAACGACGTGGTTGCCCTGCAAAATGGGGCCAAATTATTCGTCAATTACTGTCTCAATTGCCACTCCGCAGCCTTCATGCGTTTCAACCGTTTGAAGGACATTGGACTGAGTGATCAGCAGATAAAGGATAATCTGCTGTTCACGACCGACAAAGTCGGCGAAACCATGCGTGCGGCGATCGATCCCAAACAGGCAAAAGACTGGTTTGGGGCCAATCCTCCCGACCTGACCGTGATTTCGCGCTCACGCGCGGGCCACGGCGGAACAGGGGCTGATTACCTCTACACCTACTTGCGCAGTTACTACCGCGACGACACCAAGGCCACTGGCTGGAACAATATGGTGTTTCCCTCGGTAGCCATGCCCAACCCCCTGTGGGAGTTGCAAGGTGAGCGAAAGCCCCTCTATGAGGTGACCAGTGAACACGGGCACGAAGTGCATGTGTTCAAGGGTTGGGAGCAAGTGAAGCCGGGTACCATGTCGCCGCTGGCCTTTGACCAAGCGACCGGCGATCTGGTCTCGTACCTGCAGTGGATGGCCGAGCCGGCGCAAAACACCCGTGTGCGGGTGGGCGTTTGGGTGATGATTTTTCTTGGCGTGTTTACCTTCATTGCATGGCGTTTGAATGCCGCGTTCTGGAAAGACGTCAAGTAGTTAAGAGCGAGTCTGTTACGCCGTTTTGGCGTTAGCGGCTTTTTCAGAGTGGGACGTCGGCACGACCTCCCACTCTTTTGATTTTTAGGAGCTTGTTGCCATGATGGTGCTTTATTCGGGAACCACTTGCCCGTTTTCTCATCGCTGCCGTTTCGTCTTGTTCGAAAAGGGCATGGACTTTGAAATCCGTGATGTGGATCTGTATAACAAACCAGAAGACATCAACGTGATGAATCCCTACGGCCAGGTGCCCATCCTGGTTGAGCGCGATTTGATTCTGTACGAATCGAACATCATCAACGAGTACATCGACGAGCGCTTTCCACACCCGCAACTGATGCCCGGCGACCCCGTCGACCGTGCGCGCGTGCGCCTGTTCCTGCTCAATTTCGAGAAGGAACTGTTCGTGCATGTGGGCTTACTCGAGTCGCGCGCCTCCAAGGGCAACGAAAAGGCCCTGGAAAAGGCTCGTGCCCACATCCGCGACCGTTTGACACAACTCGCTCCGGTGTTCTTGAAAAACAAGTACATGCTGGGCGAGAACTTCTCCATGCTGGACGTGGCGATTGCCCCGTTGCTGTGGCGCCTGGACTTCTACGGCATCGACCTGAGCAAGAACGCGGCCCCGTTGTTGAAGTATGCTGAGCGTATTTTCTCGCGCCCGGCCTACATTGAAGCGCTGACGCCATCTGAAAAAGTGATGCGTAAGTAAGCTTGATCGGCCCCAACTGATGATGAACGCATTGGAATCGACCTCGACCCGCCCTTATCTGATTCGGGCGCTGTATGAATGGTGCACTGACAACGGTTTTACGCCCTATGTGGCCGTGTTGGTGGACGATTCGGTACAGGTGCCGAGAGAGTATGTGAAAGACGGCGAAATCGTCCTCAACATCAGTTTTGACGCCACGAGTTCGCTCAAGCTGGGCAATGAGTTCATTGAATTCAAAGCCCGGTTCGCCGGTACAGCGCGGGAAATTCTGGTGCCTGTCGGGCGTGTCATCGCTGTTTATGCGCGTGAGAACGGGCAAGGCATGGCGTTTCCCGCTCCAGTGGCCACATCTGCGGCGCGGGGCGATGAACTGCCTCCCCCATCGGCTAAGAGCGGATTGCGTTCAGTGCCGGATGTAGGGACCGCAGCCGAGTCAGGTGTGGCCGAAGAAGACCACTCCAACATCGTGCCGCTGGGTGTGGCTGACGGCTCCTCTGCTGAAGATGCGCCCGAGCCACCACCTCGTGGCCCTGGTCCTCGGCCCGCGCTGAAACGTGTGAAGTAAGTTTTTGCTGCAGCCAGAAACCTGCAAAGGAATCTGTAAAATGCAGCGCTGTGCCGATTTAGCTCAGTTGGTAGAGCACCCGCCTTGTAAGCGGTAGGTCGTCAGTTCGATTCCGACAATCGGCACCATTCCACACACCACGTGTTCCAAACTTGAGTCCTCGATAGCGTTGCTGCCGGGGTTGAAAAGTTGTCTTAAAAGCGGCCTTGTGCTGCTTTTTTTCATTCGGGCATTGTCAATCACCCGGTCGTTGATTTCGCTGTCAGAAACCCGGCGATTCAGTTCTTCAATTGAACCTTGAGCCGAATTGAAGTAACCTGCCAGCCCTTTGTGCGCAGATGTGCAAGCAACGCGGGTGCGAGTTGCCGCAGCTTGGCAGACGCGGCAGAGCTTTCTACCAGCAAGCACCACACGTCGCCGTCAATCGGCCCTGCTTTGATATGTGGGCGCAATGTTGCAGGAATAAGGGGCTCAACGGCTTTCAGTCGTTGCGCGGAATCCTTCACCAAGGCCGTCAATCGCTTGAGCGATGGGGCGTCTTCAGCCGCTTTCAGGGCGGTGACGGTTTGGTGGCTATAACGCATGGTGGGTGCTGAGGCACATGGGTGCCTGATAAAGGGGACGAGCGAATGCACTTGATTATCACGGACGCTTGGCTGGCCAGAAGCCGGGCGATCCATCTCAGTGGTACCCGGCTGTTGTTGGTTGGCGTGTTGGCCTCGGTTTTTCTGATGTTGATGACGGTCAGCGTGTACCACTGGCTGGTGGTGGCTGGTGCGGGTGAGGGTGGTGGGCGCCTGGGGCGTTTTGTGCTGAACGATGAAATGGCGCAGCGGGAGCGCTTCATGCGCGAGAACCTGGATGCCATGGCCCGTAAAGTGGGCGAAATGCAGGCCCGGTTGTTGCAGCTGGATTCATTGGGCGAACGGGTATCGGGTCTTGCTGGCGTCAGTGCCATCAAGGCGCCGCCGCCTGCAGGACAGGGCGGCGCCCTGATCGCCAGCCGCTCCCTGACGGTGCAGGAGTTGGATGCGCTGCTGCGGGAGTTGAATATCGCGGCGGAGCAGCGCTCTGACTGGATGACCATGGTGGAGTCACGCCTGCTGGACGAAAAGATCCGCAAATCAATGGTTCCGACGCAACTGCCCACCGCGACCGGCGTGCTGGGCTCGCCTTTTGGTTGGCGCATCGATCCACTGACCGGGCGCTCGGCATTACACACCGGCATGGACTTTCAGGCCGCACAGGGCGAGGCCATCGTGGCCGCTGCAGGCGGTGTGGTGGTCACGCAGGAATACCACGCCGAGTACGGCCAAATGCTTGAAATCGACCATGGCAACGGCCTTGTGAGCCGTTATGCCCACGCTTCTCGGGTGTGGGTGAAGAAGGGTGATCTTGTGCGTCGCGGGCAAAAAATCGCCGAAGTGGGCACTACTGGGCGTTCCACGGGGCCGCACCTGCACTTTGAAGTGTTGGTGCAAGGGGTGCCGCAAAATCCGGAAAAGTTTCTGGTCGCGGGGCGTGATCTGCCAAATACACGCTCTGTGGCGACGAAGTCGCCCTAGTGAACGGGCGCGTTATTTCACATAGGTAAAATCGTTCGGTTTTGGCGAAGAAAATCGTGATCGTCCCGCTGACCGTGGGTTGAGATTCTTCGCTGCGGCCTCAGTTGATTCCAAACGTTTTAGGGATTTTGCTCTCTGCGCTGCTTGTTTGGCAGGTGCGGTGACTTTGCATACATGACCACCAATTTCCTCACCAAAATTTTCGGTAGCCGCAACCAGCGCCTGCTCAAGCAGTACCGCAAGACCCTGGAGCGCATCAACGCGCTGGAGCCCCAGTTCGAAAAGCTGAGTGACGATGAGTTGCGTGGCAAAACCCAGGCCTACAAGGAGCGTGTGGCTGCCGGGGAAACGCTGGACGCGATCTTGCCGGAGGCATTTGCCACGGTGCGCGAAGCGTCCAAGCGTGTCATGAAGATGCGCCACTTCGACGTACAAATGCTCGGTGGCATGTCGCTGCACAACGGCAAAATTTCCGAAATGCGCACGGGTGAAGGCAAGACACTCACCGCCACCTTGCCGGTGTACCTGAACGCGTTGTCCGGCAAGGGTGTGCACGTGGTCACGGTGAACGACTATCTGGCCAACCGCGATGCGACCTGGATGTCTAGGCTGTACAACTTCCTCGGGCTTTCGGTGGGCATCAACCTGCCGCAGATGGCTCGCGAAGAAAAGCAGGCCGCCTACAACTCCGACATCACCTACGGCACGAACAACGAATACGGCTTCGACTACCTGCGTGACAACATGGTCTACGAGGTGAACGACCGTGTGCAGCGTATGCTGAACTACGCCATCATCGATGAGGTGGACTCCATCCTGATCGACGAAGCGCGCACGCCGCTGATCATCAGCGGCCAGGCCGAAGACCATACCGCTTTGTACCTGGCGATCCATAAAGTGGTGCCGCTGCTCAAACGCCAGGAAGGCGAAGCCGACCCGCGCACCGGCGAGGGCATCATCACGCCCGGCGACTTCACCATTGATGAAAAATCGCACCAGGTTTTCTTGACCGAAGCCGGCCACGAAAACGCCGAACGCATTCTGTTCGAGCAAGGACTGATTCCCCAAGGTGCATCACTCTACGACCCGGCCAACATCAGCCTGGTACACCACCTTTACGCCGCGCTGCGGGCGCAACACCTGTACCACCGCGACCAGCATTACGTGGTGCAAAACGGCGAGATCGTCATCGTTGACGAATTTACCGGCCGCCTGATGACCGGCCGCCGCTGGAGCGACGGCCTGCACCAAGCCGTGGAAGCCAAGGAGGGCGTTGCCATCCAGGCGGAAAACCAGACGATGGCCTCCATCACGTTCCAGAACTACTTCCGCCTGTACAACAAACTCTCGGGCATGACCGGCACGGCCGACACCGAAGCCTACGAATTCCAGGAAATCTACGGCCTGGAAACGGTGGTGATTCCGCCAAACCGCCCGAGCAAACGAGACGACCAACTCGACCGCGTCTACAAAACCACGGCCGAAAAGTACCAGGCGGCGATCCAGGACATTCGCGAATGCTACGAGCGCGGCCAGCCCGTGCTGGTGGGCACCACGTCGATCGAGAACTCTGAAATCATCGACGCGCTGCTCAACAAGGAAGGCCTGCCGCACCAAGTGCTGAACGCCAAGCAGCACGCGCGTGAAGCCGATATCGTGGCCCAGGCGGGGCGTCCCAAGATGATCACCATCGCCACCAACATGGCGGGCCGCGGTACCGACATCGTGCTCGGCGGCAACCTGGAAAAGGCCCTGGAACAAGTCGAAAACGACGCCACGCTGGACGAAGCCGCCAAGGCCGCCGAGATCGAGCGTGTGCGCGCGCAAACAGCGGCAGACCACGAAAAGGTGAAAGCCCTGGGCGGCTTGCGCATCATCGCCACCGAGCGTCATGAGTCGCGCCGTATCGACAACCAGTTGCGTGGCCGCTCCGGCCGCCAGGGTGACCCAGGTTCTTCGCGTTTCTACCTGAGCCTGGACGATACCTTGATGCGCATCTTTGCGGGCGACCGTGTGCGCGCCATCATGGACCGTTTGAAGATGCCTGAAGGCGAAGCCATCGAAGCCGGCATCGTGACACGCAGCATCGAGAGCGCGCAACGCAAAGTCGAAGCGCGTAACTTCGACGTGCGTAAACAGCTGCTGGAGTATGACGACGTCTCCAACGACCAGCGCAAGGTGATCTATCAGCAGCGCAACGACATTCTGGACGCTGGCGACCTGGCCGAGCAGATCACCAGCTTGCGTGAAGGCTGCTTCACCGATCTGGTACGCCAGCACGTGCCGGTGGAATCGGTGGAAGAGCAGTGGGATCTTCCGGCGCTGGAACGCACGCTGCGCGAGGAGTGGCAGTTGGAAGTGCCATTAACCGCCGAAGTGCAAGGTGCGGCGGCCATCACCGACGAAGAAATTGTCGAGCGCGTGGTCAAGAGTGCCAACGCGTCCTTCCAGGCCAAGGTCGACTTGGTGGGCGGGGCCAACTTTACGCAGTTTGAACGCATGGTGCTGCTGCAAAGCGTGGATTCACACTGGCGTGAACACTTGAGCGCGCTGGATTACCTGCGCCAAGGTATCCACCTGCGCGGTTATGCCCAGAAGCAACCCAAGCAAGAGTACAAGCGCGAAGCGTTTGAACTGTTTGGCCAACTGCTGGATGCCGTGAAGAACGACGTCACCAAGGTCTTGATGACCGTGAAGGTGCAAACCAGCGAACAAGCGGCTGAAGCCGCCGAAGTGCTGGAACAACGTGGTGATGGCATCTCCAACGTGACCTACAGCGCACCGAATGAATCCGGTGAAGCCGAAACCCGCCCGGCCCTGAGCAGTGTGGCCAGCGCAGCTGCGGCCGCGGCGGCAGGCAGTGAATTTGCCAATGTCGGGCGCAACGACCCTTGCCCCTGCGGCAGCGGCAAAAAGTACAAAGCCTGTCACGGTAAGCTGGCTTAATTTGTGATGAGAACGCCCGTGGGCCCTGCGGCCCACGGGCGTTTGGCCGATGGCGCCACGTGCGTTGTCTTTTGAACATCTAGAACCACCACAGAAAGTTCATCATGCCCGTTGATCTGTTGCCCCCCAATCCTGCCGATCTGTTGCCTGTGCCGGGTGTCCGTCTGGGCATCGCCGAAGCCGGTGTGCGCAAGGCCAATCGTAAAGACCTGACGGTGCTGCTGTTGGATGAAGGCAGCAGCGTGTCCGGCGTGTTCACGCAAAACCGCTTCTGTGCCGCGCCGGTGCAAATCGGCCGCGACCATCTGGCGCGCAATCTCGGCATCCGTGCCATGGTGGTCAACACCGGCAATGCCAACGCCGGCACTGGTGAAGACGGCCTGATGCGTGCCCGCGCCACCTGCATCGCGCTGGCGCGCCACCTCGATCTGGCGCCCGAGCAGATCTTGCCGTTCTCCACCGGTGTGATCATGGAGCCGCTGCCCCATGACCGTATCGAAGCCGGCTTGCCCGCAGCCTTGGCCGACGCCAAGGAAGCCAACTGGGGCCGCGCCGCCGAAGCCATCATGACCACCGACACCGTGGCCAAGGCCTTCAGCACGCAAGTCGTGTTGGGCGGTGTGAAGGTGTCCATCACCGGCATCAGCAAAGGCGCCGGCATGATCCGCCCGAACATGGCCACCATGCTCGGCTTTTTGGCCACCGATGCGAAGATCGCGCCGGCTTTGATGCAAGACCTGGCCAAGACCTTGGCCGATGCCTCGTTCAACCGTGTGACGATAGACGGCGACACTTCCACCAACGACTCGTTCATGGTGATCGCCACACACCAGGCGGCCCACGCTGAAGTCAGCTCCTGGGACAGTGCCGACGGCAAGGCCCTGAAGGCCGGCCTGCTGCAAGTGGCGCAAAAGCTGGCCCAGGCCATTGTGCGCGACGGCGAAGGTGCCACCAAGTTCATCACCGTGCGGGTGGAAGGCGGCAAGACCGGCGACGAGTGCCGTCAGGTGGCCTACGCTATCGCGCATTCACCCTTGGTGAAAACCGCTTTCTTTGCCAGCGACCCTAACCTGGGTCGCATCCTGGCTGCCGTGGGTTATGCCGGCATTGCCGATCTGGACCAGACGCTGATTGATCTGTTCCTCGACGACGTGCATGTGGCGGTGAAGGGCGGGCGCAACCCGGCCTACCGCGAGGAAGACGGCCAGCGCGTGATGAAACAAAGCGAAATCACCGTGCGTGTGGTGCTGGGACGAGGCGACGCCGCAGATACCGTATGGACCTGTGACCTCAGCCACGAATACGTGACGATCAATGCCGATTACCGGTCATAAGGCCGGTCGATAGACCAGAGACATGCCCAGGGGTGTTAGCCTCTGGCGCCCCAACAGCCGCCGAGAAGAGCATGAACGAACATTTTGAACGGTTGATCGAACGCGCCGAGCGTGTGCTGCAGCGTATTGAGCAGGTGTTGCCGCAGCCCCTGTCGGCACCCGATTGGACGGCCTCCATCGCTTTTCGCTACCGCAAGCGCAGCTCGGGCCATGGTGGCCTGGAGCCGGTGCGCCACGTGGCCGCCATGTCGCTTGATGCGCTCAAGGAAATCGACGGCCAGAAAGAGAAAATCCAGCGTAATACGCAGCAGTTCGTCGAAGGCCGCCCGGCCAACAACGTGCTGCTCACCGGTGCGCGCGGCACCGGCAAGTCGTCGCTGATCAAGGCCTGCTTGAACACCTATGCCGCCCAGGGCCTGCGTTTGATCGAGGTCGACAAGGCCGATTTAACCGATCTGCCCGACATCATCGACGTGGTGGCCGACCGGCCCGAGAAGTTCATCATCTTCTGCGACGACCTGAGTTTTGAAGATGGCGAGTCGGGCTACAAGGCGCTGAAATCGATTCTCGATGGCTCGGTGTCTGCGTCCACCGCCAACGTGCTGATCTACGCCACCAGCAACCGGCGCCATCTGTTGCCCGAGTACATGAAGGAAAACCTCAGCTACACCCATACCGAAGATGGCGAAGTCCATCCCGGCGAAGTGATTGAAGAGAAAATTTCCCTGTCCGAGCGTTTTGGCCTGTGGGTCAGCTTCTACCCGTTTTCGCAAGACGAATACCTGGCCATCGTGGCGCAGTGGCTGGGCTCGTTTGGTGTGAGCCAAGCCGCCATCGATGCAGTGCGCCCTGCAGCCCTGGTGTGGGCGCTGGAGCGTGGCTCGCGCAGTGGCCGTGTGGCCTACCAGTTTGCGCGCGACTACGCTGGTCAACACAGCGCGGCCGCATGAGCACGGCCACAAGCACAGCATTGGTGGCCGATGGCAACTTGCCGCGAGAGGGCGGTGCCGACCGTGCCGTGGTGGATGTGGCGGTGGGCGTGCTGATCCAGCCGGACGGCCGCTTTCTGCTCACCAGCCGCCCGGTCGGCAAGGTGTATGCCGGCTACTGGGAGTTTCCTGGTGGCAAGCTGGAAGCAGATGAAACCGTAGAGCAGGCGCTGCGCCGTGAATTGCATGAGGAACTGGGCATCGACATTGCGGCTGCCGAGTCCTGGCGTACCGAGTTGGTGGACTACCCGCATGCGCTGGTGCGGTTGAACTTTTGCAAGGTCCGCGCCTGGTCAGGCGAACTGCAAATGCGTGAGGCCCAGTCGTTCAGCTGGCAATCGCTGCCCGTGAATGTGGGCCCGGTGTTGCCGGGCGCCGTGCCGGTGCTGGACTGGCTGGCCCAAGAGCGCGATTTTCAAGGTGCTACTATTTCAGTAGCTTGATACGCTTGCGAAACAAGCGTAAACGGTCAATTTGGTTCTCGAATAAAAAATCCGCCAGGCTGGTCCGTGGCGGATTTTTTATTGCAGTTTGGGGTCGCCGTAGACCTGGTCGTCTGGCGGGTTGTCGGCTGGCATGGTGTAGCTTTCGCTGGCCCACACGCCTAGGTCTATGTTCTTGCAGCGCTCGCTGCAGAAAGGGCGGTAGCGGTTGCGCGCTGCAAAAAGACTTGGTCCCTTGCAGATCGGGCAGTTCACCCAGCGGTCAACTTGGACGGCGGCTTCAAACGGCGGGAGAGGTGAGGAGGGTTCGGACATCTGCGGTTCGGCCATCAGGCCAACATGGGTGTTCTGGCCGGTGTTTCAAGCACACAGCGCGATTTCAAACGAAGCGTCTTCGGCTGCGGAGTGCAGCCTGTCGTCTTCGCCGTGGCGCATCAGGCGCACCGACACCATCAGCCGGTTGCCACTGATCTCGGGCGTGAGCTCCAGCCCTTCGTCTATGCGTAGGCGCAGCAACTGGTAGGTACGGCCCTGTGGCAGGTTTTGCTGGAACTGGCCGCCCACGGCCATCACCTTCTGCGGTGAGCCGGATTCGCGCAGCATCTTCATCAGGTGGTGGATCGATTCGGCCAACGGGCCAAACGTTGCCGCCCAGGATTCGATGGCCTGGCGCCGTACATCGGCAGGCTTGTGCTGCCAGGCGTAATAAGACGGCAGATCGAATTCACAGGTGCCGCCCGGGATGTTGATGCGGCTGCGCAGGCTCATGAGCCAATCGTTTTCGGTGAGCGAATGGCCGGCTTTGCCCGGCTGGTTGTGCAGGGCTGTGAAGCAACTGTCGAGCTGGTGCACCACTTCATCCAGGCGCTCTTCCGAGATGGATGGATTGCCGCGGTAGCTGTTGAGCACCGTTTTTTGCTTTTCGAGGTCTTTGAGGACGTCGGACTTCAAGTCGGCACGGGCTGCCACATCCATCACCTCGAAGATCGTGGCCAGCGCGTAATGGTGGTCCAGCGGATGTTCGCGAGGTGTCAACTCACCCAGGCGGCGAAACAGATGTTCCAGGCGCAGGTAAGTGCGAATGCGTTCGTTAAAGGGGTATTCGTAGAGGATCACGCCAAGTCTTTTTTGAGTGCGGGAATCATAGCCCGAAGTGTGCCGCGATCTGCGCCACCTCGTTACCTAATGAATCAAGCGTACACCCATCATTGAACAGCACCATGTCGGCCGATGCCGCGCGTTGTGCTCGGCTGGCCTGGCTGGCGATGATCTGGCGCACCGTCTCTGCGGGCATGGCGTTGCGTGCCACCACCCGTGCCACCTGTGTTTCTTCAAGGCAATCGACCACCAACACACGGTCCAGGCGGGCACGCCAGTGGCCCGATTCCACCAGCAGCGGAATGTCCAGCAGCACACAACGATAGCCATTGGCGACGGCCGCTTCAGCCTGCGCCAAGATCGCCTGTGTGACCAGCGGATGCACGATGCGCTCCAGCCGCTTCTTGGCCGTGGGGTCGGTGAACACCAGTTCGCGCATCTGCTCGCGGTCGAGTGCGCCGTCAGCGTTGATGAAAGCCGGGCCAAACTGTGTCTGGATGGCGTTGATCGCCGCGCCACCGCTGGCCGTGGTGGCGCGCGAGATGGCATCGGCATCCACCAGTGCCGCGCCATGGCGCTCCACCAGCATACGCGCCACCGTGCTTTTGCCGCTGCCGATGCCGCCTGTCAGGCCGAGCCGAAAGGCGCTGCGGGTCATGGCCTAAAGCCCGATGAAATGCAGAATGGCATTGGGCCCGAAGACCATGGCCACAAAACCTGCGCCCGCCAGAAAAGGCCCAAACGGGATGTAGCCGCCTTCGCGCAGATTGCTGCTGAACTTCATGCCGACGCCGATGATGGCACCAATCACCGACGACGCCAGAATGATGGGCACCAAGGCCTGCCAGCCGAACCAGGCGCCTAGGGCAGCCAGCAGTTTGAAGTCGCCGTAGCCCATGCCCTCTTTGCCGGTCAGCAGCTTGAACGCCCAGAAGATGCACCAGAGGAAAAGGTAGCCAGCAACGGCGCCCCACAGCGAAGCCACCAGCGGCACCGGCGTCCAGCCCAGCGCGGCGCAGACCAGGCCGGCCCAGAGCAGGGGCAGGGTGATGTCGTCGGGCAGCAGGGTGGTGTCCCAATCGATTAGCGCCAGCACCAGCAGCGCGGCCGAGAAACCGCACCAGGCCAGCGCCTGCACGGTCCAGCCGTATTGCCACAGACAGAAGGCGAACAGCGCGCCAGTGGCCAGTTCCACCAGCGGATAGCGCAGGCTGATGGCTGTGCCGCAGCCACTGCAACGGCCACGTAAAAACAGATAGCTCAACACCGGAATGTTTTCATACCAGCGGATCTTGTGCGCACACTTGGGGCAGGCAGAGGCCGGGCGTAGCAGGTTGTAGGTGCCAGCGCCGTCCTCGCCAGGTGTTTCCTGGCCCTGCAGATCAGCGTACTCTTGTGCCCATTGGCGTTCCAGCATCTTCGGCATGCGGTGGATCACCACGTTCAGAAAGCTGCCCACAATCAAGCCCAGAATGCCGCCCAGCGCGGCATCAATCCACATCAACTGCTGCATCAGACGACCGCGCCCAGCTTGAAGATTGGCAAATACATGGACACCACGATGCCGCCGATGATCACCCCCAGCACCACGATGATGATGGGCTCCATCAGGCTGGACAGACCGGCCACCATGTCGTCGACTTCGGCTTCATAAAAGTCGGCGGCCTTGCCCAGCATGTGGTCGATAGAGCCAGATTCTTCACCTATGGAGCACATCTGCAGCACCATGGACGGGAACACGTTGGCATTGGTCATGGCATTGGTCAAGCTGGTGCCGGTGGCCACTTCCTGCTGGATCTTTTCGGTTGCTTTGGCATAGACCGAGTTGCCGGCGGCACCGCCCACGGAATCAAGCGCCTCTACCAGTGGAACGCCGGCCGCGAACATGGTGGCCAGGGTGCGCGTCCAGCGCGCCACAGCGGCCTTTTCGACCATGATGCCGAAGATGGGCATCTTCAGCAGCGCCCGGTCCATGAACATCTGCACTTTCTCGCTGCGCTTCCAGGCCTGGATGAGGAAGTAAAAGCCGCCGCCAATGGCGCCAAAAATCAGCCACCAATAGGCCACAAACACCTCGCTGATGGAGATCACCATCAGCGTCGGTCCCGGCAGATCTGCGCCAAAGTTGGCAAACACTTCCTTGAACGCCGGAATCACAAAAATCATGATCACCGACACCACCACAAACGCCACGACGATCACCGAAGTGGGGTACATCAATGCCGATTTGATCTTAGACTTGATGGCCTCGGTCTTCTCCATGTAGGTCGCCAGGCGGTCCAGCAGCGACTCCAGAATACCCGCGGCTTCACCGGCTTCCACCAGGTTGCAGTACAGGCTGTTGAAGTGCATGGGAAACTTGCGGAACGCCGCGCTCAGCGAACTGCCGGTTTCGACATCGGTGCGGATGTCGTTGAGCAGCTTGGTGACACTGGCGTTGGCATTGCCGCGGCCCACGATGTCAAACGACTGCAGCAACGGCACACCGGCCTTCATCATGGTGGCCAGCTGGCGCGTGAAAATCGCGATGTCCTTGGGCTTGATCGACTTGCCCGAACGCATGCGGCGCTTTTTGATCTTGGTGGGAAACACGCCCTGGCGGCGCAAGGTCGCCTGGACCTGGTTCTCGCCCACCGCCCGTGTTTCACCGCGCACCTGCTTGCCGTTGCGGTCTTTGCCTTCCCACTCGAAGATGAACTCTTTGATGTCCCTGGACGCTGCAGTTGCCATGAATTGCCTTGGTCGCTTCCGGTGTTGTTCGTGTTATTCGTTGCTGACGGCCAGTACTTCTTCCAGCGAAGTCATGCCTTGCCGGACCTTGACCAAGCCTGATTGGCGCAGGCTGCGTACACCTTCACGCGTGGCTTGCTCGGCAATTTCCAGTGCATCGCCATCACGCAGGATGATGCGCTGGATTTCTTCGCTCACCGGCATCACCTGGTAAATGCCAACACGGCCCTTGTAGCCGTGGTTGCAGGCCGAGCAGCCTACGGGGCCATAAGGCTTCCACGAGCCGTCGAGATCTTCTTCTGCATAACCGGCGTCAAGCAAAGCCTTGGGGGGAATGTCGATCTGCACCTTGCAGTTGCTGCACAGGCGGCGCGCCAGGCGTTGTGCGGTGATCAAGATCACACTCGAGGCGATGTTGAACGGCGCAATACCCATGTTGCGCATACGCGTGAGTGTGGTGGGCGCGTCGTTGGTGTGCAACGTGGACAGCACCAAGTGTCCGGTCTGCGCGGCCTTGATGGAGATGTCGGCGGTTTCCAGGTCGCGGATTTCGCCGACCATGATGATGTCCGGATCCTGGCGCAGAAACGACTTCAGCGCGGCGGCAAAGGTCAGCCCGGCCTTTTCATTGACGTTGACCTGGTTCACGCCCGGCAAGTTGATTTCAGACGGGTCTTCGGCCGTGGCGATGTTCACGCCCGGCTTGTTGAGCAAATTCAGACAGGTGTACAGCGACACGGTCTTGCCCGAACCCGTGGGTCCGGTCACCAGCACCATGCCGTAAGGCCGGCCAATGGCGTGCAGCAGGCGCGCCTTTTCTTCGGGTTCGTAGCCCAGTGCTTCAATACCGAGCTTGGCACTGCTGGGGTCGAGGATACGGATCACGATCTTCTCGCCAAACAGTGTTGGCAGAGTGCTTACGCGGAAGTCTATGACCCGTTCAGGGCCGACCTTGAGCTTCATCTTGCCGTCTTGCGGCACACGCTTCTCGGAAATGTCCAGGCGCGAGATCACTTTGATGCGCGAAGCCAGCTTGTCCTTGATGGCCACCGGCGGCGAGGCGACCTCGCGCAACTCGCCGTCAATGCGAAAACGCACGCGGTACTGGTGTTCATAGGGCTCGAAGTGCAAGTCAGAGGCCCGCATGCCCACGGCGTCGAGCAGCATCTTGTGCAGGAACTTCACCACCGGCGCATCTTCAACTTCGTTGGTGCTGCTGCTGACGTCGGCCACTTCGGTATGCGGGGCCATCATGGCGTCGTCAAACTCGAAGTCACCGCCAGTGATGCCGTCTAGCGCGTCGCCGGCGGACATGGTGCTCGCATCGACCAGCTTGGAGAGCTTGTCGTACTCGGCAATGATCCAGTCCACGCCCATTTGGGTTGAGAACTTGATCTTCTCGGCCGCGTCCTGATCGGCCGGATCAGCCGTGGCGACGATCAGGCGGTTGTTGCGCTTGCTGAGCACCACCACGCGGTAGGCCTGGCAGATCTTGGGGTCCAGTAAATCACGCGGCAGGCGCTGCAGGTCTATGGCGTCCAGGTCCAGCAATGGAGCGGCAAAAGCCACCGACATGGTGTGCGCCAGATCGTAGGCCGACACCGAGCCCGAGCCCACCAACTCCGCGATAAAGCTGGTGCGGCTGGACTTGGCCTTGCTATAGATGTCTTCAGCGGCCTTTTGCCCCAGCTTGCCGGCCAGAATCAACGCTCTTGCTAACCCGGGCAGGGCTACAGAAGAGGCGTCCTGTTTGAATGTGTCGACAACGGCCATAAGCCCAAAATGTAGCAGGTAGCAAAAGGTTACTTGATCATCGCCTATTCATTTGCCCCTGTAAACGTCAACAGTGTTGTTAGGACGAGCCAGACGGCGCCCAGTGTGGGCGTAAGGGTTGGCTCACAAAACTCTGCAGTTCGGGCGGTAAATCGGCTTGCAGCGCCAAGGCTTCACCGGTGGCGGGGTGGCTGAGCTGCAGCTTCCAGGCGTGCAGGAACATGCGTTTGAGTCCGTGTTTTTGCATCAGCTTGTTGTGCTCGAAGTCGCCGTATTTATCGTCACCGGCAATCGGATGCCCTTCGCTGGCCAGGTGCACGCGAATTTGGTGGGTGCGGCCGGTTTTGATGGTCACTTCTAATAAGGAGTAGTCGTCGAGCTTTTGCTGGATCTTCACCAGGCTCAGCGAGCGCATGCCGTTGGGGTCGTCCTTGGCCACCACCTTGACGCGGCGCTCGCCGTCGGCCAGCAGGTATTTGTGCAGCGGTTTGTCCAGCACCTTCTTATTCGCCGGCCAGGCCCCCAGCGTCAACGCCAGGTAGGTCTTGCCGGTTTCGCGTTCACGGAACTGGTCTTGCAGGTTCAGCAGGGCGCTGCGCTTTTTGGCGATCAGCAGAATGCCCGAGGTTTCGCGGTCCAGCCGGTGCACCAGTTCCAGGTAGCGTGCTTGTGGGCGCGCGATGCGCAACTGCTCGATCACGCCAAAACTCACGCCGCTGCCGCCATGCACGGCCACGCCGGCGGGTTTGTTGATGGCGAGAAAGTGCTCGTCCTCAAACAGTATGGGGAATTCACGCGCGGGTGCCGCAGCGGCGGCAGGCGTGGCCGAGCCCGATGTTGTTTCCACGCGTTCGGCCATGCGCACGGGCGGCAGACGAATCACGTCACCTTCTTCCACACGGGTGTCAGCTGAGGCGCGTTTTTTATTGATGCGCACCTCGCCGCTGCGGATGATGCGGTAGACGTGGGTTTTGGGCACACCTTTGAGCTGGCGTAACAAGAAGTTATCCAGCCTTTGGCCCGTGCTGCCGTCGTCCACGGTGACCAATTTCACCTCGGGTGCGGTAGGTGGGTTGTTAGCCCCTATAATATTTTTCACCAGCGTCGTGTCGTAAGTACTTGATTAGTCTCAATTTTAGAGTGCTAAAGCGAAGACGCTGTGAAGTCGATGCCGCTCAGGCCGATTTCCTGTAGACCATGTGACCCTTTGGTGCTGGTGGCAGGAGTTGGTGGTGGGTCGAGCCGACGCTCTGTAAACATTGATACGGAATACCCAAAACCTGGCAGACCGGGCAAACGCCCTGCCTGCCTTGCGGATTGAAACGAGAACTGTCGTGTTGCTAACCTATATTCAACTTTGCGTGCGGTGGCTCAGGCCGCCGCATTTCAGCGCGAATTGGGTGGTGACGCTTTTCAGTGCTGCGCAGCCAGCTCTACATTTGATAGCAAATAAAGCCCTGCGATTCCCCGTTTTGATCCATGTGCCCTCGCCCCCGCTAGCGTCTGAACCAAGGTTCACATAGTGGCGGCTCTCTGGCAATTCCATTCGTTTTCAGGCGTCTGTTCCGGCATCAGAAGCTCATTTTGAGCATGTAAACCGAAGAACAGTCTGGGCTGCAAGTGCCCAGTAAAAGGAACCGCACCATGAAACGGATGCTGATCAACGCCACACAGGCTGAAGAACGCCGCTTGGCCATCGTCGACGGGCAAAAACTGCTCGACTACGAAATCGAAGTGGAAGGGCGCGAACAGCGCAAAGGCAATATCTACAAGGCGGTCGTGACCCGCGTAGAGCCCTCCCTGGAGGCTTGCTTTGTGGACTACGGCGAAGACCGTCACGGTTTTCTGCCATTCAAAGAAATCTCCAAACAGTATTTCTCGCAAAACGTGCCGGTCAGCCAGGCGCGTATCAACGAAGTCATTCGTGAAGGCCAGGAACTGATTGTTCAGGTCGAAAAAGAAGAGCGCGGCAACAAGGGCGCGGCGCTGACCACCTTTGTGTCGCTGGCTGGCCGCTATGTCGTGCTGATGCCGAACAACCCACGCGGTGGTGGTGTTTCGCGCCGCATCGAAGGTGAAGACCGGGCCGAGCTCAAAGAAGCCATGGACCAGCTCGAGTACCCGAACGGTATGAGCATCATTGCGCGCACCGCCGGCATTGGCCGCAGCGCCTCCGAGCTGCAATGGGACTTGAACTACCTGCTCAAGCTGTGGGCAGCCATTGACGGCGC
The DNA here is from genome assembly GCF_049316285.1 of Variovorax sp. HJSM1_2. Taxonomy (NCBI): domain Bacteria; kingdom Pseudomonadati; phylum Pseudomonadota; class Betaproteobacteria; order Burkholderiales; family Comamonadaceae; genus Variovorax; species Variovorax sp. HJSM1_2. The sequence continues at coordinate 142,907 of NZ_JBMOXA010000008.1, forward strand.
CGGCAAACAAGGCAAGGGCGCCTTCCTGATTTACCAAGAGTCGAGCTTGGTGATCCGCGCCATCCGCGACTACTTCAACGGCGACATCGGCGACATCCTGATCGACACCGACGAAGTCTATGAACAAGCCCAGCAGTTCATGGCCCACGTGATGCCTGAACATGCTGCCCGCGTGAAGCGTTACCGCGACGACGCGCCGCTGTTCAGCCGCTTCCAGATCGAACACCAGATCGAATCCGCCTACGCCCGCACGGTGCAACTGCCGTCTGGCGGCGCGATTGTGATCGACCACACCGAAGCCCTGGTTTCGGTGGACGTGAACTCGGCCCGTTCCATCCGTGGTGGCGACATCGAAGAAACCGCGACCCGCACCAACCTCGAAGCCGCTGAAGAAGTGGCGCGCCAGATGCGTCTGCGCGACTTGGGTGGCCTGATCGTGATCGACTTCATCGACATGGAAGAGTCGCGCAACCGCCGCGACGTGGAAAACCGCCTGCGCGACGCGCTGCGCCAAGACCGCGCACGTGTGCAGTTCGGCACCATCAGCAAGTTCGGCCTGATGGAAATGAGCCGCCAGCGCCTGCGCCCCGCGCTCAGCGAAGGCGCTTCGATTCCCTGCCCACGTTGCGGCGGCTCCGGCCACATCCGCGACACCGAAAGCTCGGCGCTGCAAATCCTGCGCGTCATCCAGGAAGAATCGCTCAAGGACAACACAGCTTCGGTGCTGTGCCAGGTGCCGGTCGACGTGGCTTCGTTCCTGCTGAACGAAAAGCGCACCGAAATCACCAAGATCGAGTTGAAGCAACGCATCAACGTGTTGATGGTGCCCAACAAGACGCTGGAGCGCCCGAACTACAAGCTCGAACGCCTGAAGCACGACGATCCGCGCCTGGACCACATCGAGTCGAGCTACAAGATGGCCGAAGAGATGGACGATCCAACGGCTGTGTCGCGCCGCTCGCAAGAGCCGACCAACAAGCAAACCCCGGTGATCAAGGGTGTGCTGCCCGATGCGCCGGCACCTCAGGCACAACCGCGCGCAGCCGCAGCCCCAGTGGCTGCGGCTCAGCCCGCACCCGTGGCCGCTACGCCTGCGCCTGCCGCGGCTGAATCCGGCTTCTTTGGCTGGATCAAGCGCATCCTGGGTGGCGCGCCTGCGGCTGAAACGCCGGTGGCGGCAGCACCTGCCCCAGCACCCGCGAAGACCGAAGAAAAACGCGAAGGCCGTGGCGGCCAGCGCAACGAAGGTGGTCGTGGCCGTGGCCGTGGCCGCGATGGTCAAGCGCGTGATGGCGAAGCCCGTGAAGGCCAGGAAGGCCGCGGCCCACGCAACGCTGGTGAGCGTGCCGAACGTGGTGAACGCCCAGCCCGTGGCGAGCGCCCACCGCGCGGTGAAGGTCAAGCCCGTGGCGAAGGTCAGCCCCGTGCTGAACAAGCCGCTGGTGAAGAAGGCCGTGGCCGCAACGGTCGCGGCGAACGCGGTGGCCGTGGTGGTCGCAACCGTTCGGACGCCGAAGTCGCCGCAGCCGCAGCCACTGGTGCCGTGGCATCTGGCAGCGTTGAAGTGACCGAAGGCGAGGCCCGTGCTGAACGCGCCGAGCGTGGCGAGCGTACCGAACGTGGTGAAGGCCAAGGCCGTAACGGCCGTGGCAACCGTGGTGGCCGTGGCCCGCGTGAAGACGTTGCACGTGACGAAAACGGTCAGGAAGTCGCCCGTGAACCACGCGAGCCGCGTGAAGCCCGTGAACCGCGTGAGCCCCGCGGCGAGCGTCCACCCCGTGCAGAGCGTGGTGAGCGCCAGGAACGTGGTGACCGCGCAGAGCGTAGCGATCGCCCCATGCAAGAGCCCACCGAGCGCCCGGCGCGTCCGTCGTACTTCGCGCAAACCGCTGCAGCACCTGTAGCCGCAGCGGAAGAGTCGCAAGCGCCTCAGCCATCGTTTGCGCAAGAGGCCGACGGCGCTGCAGATGTCGGCGGTGATGCGCAAGCCATCGAACGCGGTGAAGCCGCTGTCGAGGGCGCAGAACCACAACGCCGCGAGAAACGTTCGCGTGACCGTTATGGCCGTGACCGCAAAGACCGCGCACCACGCGAAAACGCCGATGCTTCCGAGGCGCCCGCCGCCTTTGTACCTAACGACGTAGCACTGGCGGCCGCCCCGGCGCCGGCCGCTGAGTCTGCGGTAACGGCCGTTGTGGCTGCGCCTGTTGCCGCCCCCGTGGCCGCGTTGACCACGGCGCCTGCTGCGCAGATCGAAGTGCCCAAGGCGGCGACGGCTGCTGTGGCTGCACCTGCTGTCGCTCAGGGCGGTCTGCCCAAGGTTGCCACGTTCGAACTGCCTCTGGCGGCGCTGGACCAGGTGGCGCAAAGTTCTGGCCTGCAATGGGTGCGCACCGACGCTGACCGCGCTGCTGCGGTGCAAGCGGCGATTGCCGCCGAACCCCAGCCCGTGCACGTGCCACGCGAACGCCCACCGGCGGTCGTGATCGACACCGAGCCCCTGGTGCTGGTGGAAACCAAGCGTGATCTGCGCAACATGCAGCTGCCGTTCTAAACGTCGGCTGAGCCAAAAGAAAAGGACCCTCGGGTCCTTTTCTTTTTGGGGCTTGGGGGCATGGGTATGGCGTGAAGCAGCGGCCGGGTCTGGCCTGGCGCGGGCTGATGCCTGTTGCTCTGGGGCCTGAAGGCGGTGTGGAGCTTGCCCCACGCGCTCAGCTGCGCACAGCCCAACGGCGGCTGAGGTGTTAGCCGCCTGGCGACCCCTTGGGCAAGGGTGTGGAGAACGAGCAGTGGACCTTCGGCGCAGGGGGCGGTAGTTGAAACGATCGAATATCGATCGAATCGACTAGGCGCGCCTGCCGCTGTTGGTCATGTCTGAGAAGGTCTGCGTATCACTGGCAAGCCCATGGACAGGGCTTGGGCCATCACACCATCGCCGCCTGGCGATAGGCATCCTGTGCCGCAGCTTCATCACCACGCTGCTCGGCCAACACCGCCAGCGCACGTAGCGAGCGGCGTTTGAGTTCGCGGTCTTGCAGGTGTTGCACACTTTGTGTGTGCAATTGCTGGGCCTTGCCCCAGAGTTGCTGCTGCATGCAGGCCATGCCGGCCAGGTACTGCAGGTTGGCGTCGCGTGGAAAGCGTTGCTGCGCCTGTTCTATGCGCTGCAGCCAGGGCAGGTCTATGGCTTGGTCGGAGGCGGCAAAGCCGTCTTCCAGGGCGTGGATCAGCTTGATGGTCTGGCTTTCGGTCCAGCTATCGGGCTGGGCCATCCAGTGTTCCCACACGGGCAGCAACCATTGGCGCGCCTGGTGCACCGGGCCTTGAAGTTGCACCATGCGCTGAGCGGCATGGATGGCGACCTCGGGCATCTGGTGTTCGTTGCGGTCTAGCCGGGCCCAGGCGCTTTGCAACTGGGCCACGTCGTAGGCGTCGCTGATGGTTTCCAGCGCCAGGCTGCGCAGCAGGCTCTGTGCCGCGGCATCGGAGAAGGCGCGATGTTTGGCCAGCAAGCGCGCGGTTTCCAGTGCGGAGTCGGTATGGCCGGCCAGGCGGGCGGCTTTCAAGCGTGCGCGCAGCGCCAGCGTGCGGCGGCCGGCGCCGCTGGACATGCCGTCGAGCCACGTCAAGGCCTGCTGCGGATCGCGGTCCTGCAGGGCCCAGCGTGCGGCGCGCATCTGCACGCCTTCGCGGGTTTCCTGGGCGTCGCGCTGGTCGCTGCTGGCAAGCGCCAGTTGCAGGTGCTCGTCGCGTGTGCTGCGGTCTTGCAGCGCGTGGGCGCTTTCGGCCGTCACCAGGTGCGACAACGCGCGCAGCTTTTCGGCATGGGCAATATGGTGGCCGCTGGCCGCCAGGGCTTTCTCTTGTTCGAGCGCGGCCTCGGCGGCCTTGCGGGCGCGCAGAAAGCGACCTGCGAGTTGGTGCGACAGGCCGTCCAGCAGGGCGGCGTGCATCGCACGTTCGCGTTGCTGCAGGCGCCAGCGCAGCGCTTGTTGGGGCATGGCGAACAGGGCCGACAGGGCGCGTAACGCCAGGTGCAACACCACAAAACCAACCACCAGCGCGATCAGCACCAGGTTGAGTGAAAGGTCGACGCGGTAAGGGTGCCAGAACAGCGTGACGTTGCTCTGGTTGTTGCCCATCATCAGGGCCACGGCAACGGCAGTGGCAAACAGCGCCAGGAGCCAAACAATCACACGCATGTTTATTGTCCTGCCGTGGCGGCGGAGAGGGCCGCCAGGGTTTCGGTCAATTGCGGCAACTCGGTGGTCTTCAGCCGGCTTTGCACGTCCAGCAGCAGCCCGGCGGAGATTTGTGTTTTACGCGAGGCCGGGTCGAAGTATTTGTTGAGCATGGTGGTTGCCGCGCCCAGATCGCTGCGCACCGATTCCATCTGCCGCGCCAACAGGCCCAGGCGGGCGTTGAGCAGGCGCAGCTTGAGGTTTTCACGCAAGAAAACGGTTTGTTCGGGCGAGAGCAAGGCGGCTTCTGGCTGGTCGACGCGGCTGACGCGCACCAGCTTGCGGGCTTCTTCTGCAATGCTGCCCAGCCAGCGTTGCCACCATTCGCTAGGCACTGGCGCGGCGGCCTGCAGCGCGGCAGGTGCACCCGGGAACTGCGCGGTGTTCAAGGTGGGCAGGTCGTCCACCTGGCGCAACAAGTCGTCGAGCCGGGCCAGCAGGCCGGGGGTGTCGACGACATTGGCCGCCTTGATGCGGTCCACATCATGTGTCATGGCGCGCTGCAGACCGGCCAGGCGCGGGTGTGGCGTGCGGGTGATGCGTTCGTTGGCGCTGGCCAGTGCGGCCAATAGCGGCTCGACGCTGCCGGTGACCTGGGCCTGCTGCAGCGCCAGGCGCAATGAGGATTCAAGGTCGACCACCAGGTTTTCGTCTTGCGAGCGCGTCAGGCCTTGCACCAGGTCGTCAATCTGCGCGCGCTGCAGCATGGCCTCCGACAGGCGGGACTCCGCCACGGCGACGCGCGAGGCGGTGTCGCGCGCCAGGTCTTGCGCCTGCTTGGCGATGGTGTGGGCTTCTATGGATTTGGTGCCGGCATCGCCGCTTTGGCGCGCCAGTTGTTCCTGTATGGTGCTGAGCTTTTGCCACAGCAGGCCGCTGCCAGCCAAACCGGCGACCGCAACGGCACCCACGATCCACACCAAGGGCTGGAAGCCGCTGCTGCGTGTGGCCGGAGCGTGAGTGGCGGCGGGGGCTGGTGTTGCAGCAGCGGCGGGCGCAGCCGTGGAGGCCGTGGCTGGCGCTGCTGCGTCGGTAGGGGGAAGCTCGGCGTTCATATCAGGGATTCTATCGATGCGGCTACATCGTCCAGGGTAGGACGTGACGAGCAAACAACACCAAAACCGGCCGCATGCGCCGCATCGGCAATGCGCGGATGTGTGGCCACGGCGCGGGCGGCGGCCAGGGTGTGCCCGGCCAAGCAAACTTCGAGATTGCCAATGGCCTCAGAACTGCTGAGCAGCCAGACCGCGCCATCGTGGGTGGCGCTCTGTGCCAGCGCCAGTTGTGCGGGTGTGAATTGCGGTGGGTGGCGCTCGTAGGCCACCACGGTGTCGACCACGGCACCCGCTGCGGCGAGTTGCTCGGTGAGCCAACTGCGGCCCGCGCTTTCGCCGTCAACGCCGCCGCCGCGCACCACCAGCACGCGGGTGCCGGGCGTCACATTCGGCGCAACCAATTGCCATAGGGCTTCGGAGTCGAACTGACCAGCGCTGTGCGCGGGTGCGTCGATTTGGCTAGCAGTCAGGCCAAGTTGTAGCAGCGCGGCCTGGGTGCCGGGGCCGGTGGCCCAAGCCCTGGTCGCTCCTATATCGGGAGCTGCTTGCGCATATTCAGATTGCGCTGAAGGCCTGTTTTGTTCAAAGAAGTGCGTGACGGCGCTGCCACTCACAAACATCAGCGCTTGGTAGCTTGCGAGCCCTTGCCAGGCGGCGTGTACAAGCGCAGGGTTGCGAGCAGGCGTGATGTCGATCAGCGGCAAAGCGGCGGCATCAAACCCACGCGCCTGCAATGCGGCGACCCAGCGTGTGGCTTCGGGTTCGGGGCGGGTGACGATGACACGCATCGTGTAGCTCGAATGAGGGTTTACCGCGCGCCAGCGGCTTGCAGCGTGGTGGCGGCCTGTTGACCCAGCGCTTCGGCGCTGGCGGTGTCGGTGATGGCCGCGCTGGTGTGGGCCGTGAGCAAAGCACTGGTGTGGCCTTCGGCATCGCCCCAGGCCGCGTCCAGGCGCAGCACCGGCCCGTCCCAGCTGGCAAACGCCGCCAATGGCATCGAGCAACTGCCACCCATGGCGCGGCTCACGGCGCGCTCGGCGGCCACGGCCAGCCAGGTGGGCTGGTGGGCCAGGGGCTGCAGCAGTGCGGCCAGGTCGGCTCTGTCGCTGCGGATCTCTATACCCAGCGCGCCTTGGCCGGCGGCGGGGCGCATGGCGTCGGGTTCAAAGGCGTGGCGGATGCGGTCTTGCAGGCCCAGGCGGATCAGGCCGGCGGCGGCCAGCACAATGCCGTCGAACTGGCCTTCGTCTAGCTTGCGTAAACGTGTATCGAGGTTGCCGCGCAGCGGCTCTATGCGCAGATCGGGGCGCAGCGCACGAATCAACACCTGGCGGCGCAGGCTGGAGGTGCCGATGACGCCGCCATGGGGAATCTCTTGCAGGCTGGCGTAGCGGTTGGAAACAAACGCGTCGCGTGGGTCTTCGCGCTCCAGCACACAAGCCAAGCTGAAGCCTTCGGGTAACGCCATCGGCACATCCTTGAGCGAATGCACGGCCAGATCGGCGCGGCCGTCTTCGAGCGCGTTTTCCAGCTCTTTGACGAACAGGCCCTTGCCACCGACTTTGCTCAGCGTACGGTCCAGAATTTGATCACCACGCGTGGTCATGCCCAGCAGCTCAACGGTGTGGCCGCGCTGTGTCAGCAAGCTGCGCACATGCTCCGCTTGCCATAGCGCCAGGCGGCTTTCCCGCGTGGCGATGACGATGCTGGAGCGGGAGGCGTGGGAGGGGGCGGCGAGGCTCAAAACACGTAACCTGTCTGTAATTTGTAAGTGCCGTCAATGCTAGCATGGGGGCCGTTCGTCACCCTCGTTTCGACCCTAACAGGAAGCATTGCATGACCACGGCAGAACCCTCCAGCGCATCCCTTAAAAAAACCGCGCTAACACCTGAAAAAACGGCACGTGCCGGAGGGCGATCCAAGGACAACGAACGTCCGCTGGTGGAAGACATACGCCTGCTCGGTCGCCTGCTTGGCGACGTGATCCGCGAGCAGGAAGGCGACGCCGCTTTTGAGCTGGTGGAGCAGGTGCGCAAGCTTTCGGTGGCGTTTCGCCGCGATGCTGATGCCGAAGCCGACAAGGCACTGAAAAAGTTGCTGAAGGGTTTGAGCGGCGACCAGACCGTGAGCGTGATACGCGCTTTTACCTACTTCAGTCATTTGGCCAACCTGGCCGAAGACCGCCACCATATCCGCCGCCGCTCCATCCACGAACGTGCTGGTGACACACAGGAGGGCAGCATAGAAGTGGCGCTGTCGCGCCTGCGCTGGGCCGGCATTGGCCCCAAAACCATTGCGCAGACCCTGGCGCACGCCTTTGTGTCGCCGGTGTTGACGGCGCACCCCACGGAAGTGCAGCGCAAGAGCATTCTGGATGCCGAGCGCGGCATTGCCTTGCTGTTGACCACACGCGACGAAATCCGCGCGCGTGCCGCCATGACGCCGACCAACCGCGACGCGCTCACGCCGCGCGAGCTGGCTGCCAACGAGGCGCAATTGCGCGCGCGTGTGATGCAACTGTGGCAAACGCGCTTGCTGCGTTACTCCAAGCTCACGGTTGCTGATGAGATTGAAAACGCGCTGAGTTATTACGAAGCGACGTTTTTGCGCGAGATTCCGCGCATCTACGCCAACCTGGAACGCGAACTCGGCAACAACCCGGTGCACAGCTTTCTGCGCATGGGCCAGTGGATTGGCGGCGACCGCGACGGCAACCCGAATGTCAGCGCGCAAACCCTCGAATACGCACTGCGCCGCCAATCCGATATGGCGTTGCGCCACTATCTGACGGAAGTGCATTACCTGGGCGGCGAGTTGTCGCTCTCGGCCCGGCTGGTGGATATCAGCCCGGAGATGCAGGCCCTGGCCGAAAGTTCGCCCGACAGCAATGTGCATCGCCAAGACGAGCCTTATCGCCGTGCGCTGACCGGTGTCTACGCGCGGCTGGCGGCCACCTTGAAGGACTTGTCGGGCGGCGAGGCCGCACGCCACGCTGTGGCGCCGCAAAACCCCTACCTCAAGGCCGAGGAGTTTTTGGCCGACCTGCGCACCATTGAAACCTCGCTGCGCGCGCACCATGGTGCGGTGCTGGTCACCCAGCGCCTGCAACCGCTGATTCGCGCGGTCGAGGTGTTTGGCTTCCACCTCGCCACCGTCGACCTGCGCCAAAGCTCCGACAAACACGAGGAGGTTGTGGCCGAGTTGCTGGCCGTGGCGCGTATAGAACCCAAGTACTCGGCGCTGGATGAAGCCGCCAAGCGTGCGTTGCTGGTGCGCTTGCTGAACGACGCGCGCCCGCTGCGCGTGTTGGGCACCGAGTATTCCGAACATACACGTGGCGAATTGGCGATTTTTGAAGCCGCCCGCACGGTGCGTGCGCGTTACGGCGTGCAAGCCATTCGCCACTACATCATCAGCCACACTGAAACTGTGAGCGACTTGCTGGAAGTGCTGCTGCTGCAAAAAGAAGTCGGCTTGATGCGCGGCACGCTGGACGAGGTGGGGGCCGCTGGCGCCATCAACGACTTGATTGTTGTGCCGCTGTTCGAAACCATTGAAGACCTGCGCAATGCCGCGCCCATCATGCGCGAGTTCTATGCGCTGCCGGGCGTGGCCGATCTGGTGCGCCGCAGCGGTGCAGAGCAGGACATCATGCTGGGCTACTCGGACAGCAACAAGGACGGTGGCATCTTCACCAGCAACTGGGAGTTGTACCGCGCCGAGATTGCGCTGGTCGACCTGTTCGACCAATTGGCGAACAGCCACAACATCACGCTGCGCATGTTCCACGGCCGGGGCGGCACGGTGGGGCGCGGCGGTGGTCCGAGCTACCAGGCGATTCTGGCGCAGCCGCCGGGCACGGTGCGCGGGCAGATCCGCCTGACCGAGCAGGGCGAAGTGATTGGCTCCAAATACGCCAACCCCGAGATTGGCCGGCGCAACCTGGAGACACTGGTGGCCGCCACACTCGAGGCCACACTGCTGCAGCCCACCAAACCGGCCACGCCGGCCTTTTTGCAGGCGGCCAGCAGCTTGTCGCTGGCCAGCATGGCGGCCTACCGCGCGCTGGTGTACGAGACCCCGGGCTTCACGTCGTACTTCTTCGACTCGACACCGATCCGCGAAATTGCCGAGCTGAACATCGGCTCGCGCCCGGCTTCGCGCAAGGCCTCGCAAAAGATCGAAGACCTGCGCGCCATTCCCTGGGGCTTTAGCTGGGGCCAGTGCCGCTTGACGCTGCCGGGCTGGTTTGGCTTTGGTGCGGCGGTGGAGCAGTTTCTGAATGAAAACGGGCCAGAGGGCAAGAAGGCTCAGCTGCAGCTGCTACAAAAAATGTACAAGCAATGGCCGTTCTTCAGTACCTTGCTGAGCAATATGGACATGGTGCTGGCGAAGAGCGATCTGGCGCTGGCTTCACGCTACTCCGAGCTGGTGGCTGATGCGCGCCTGCGCAAAAAGATCTTCACGGCGATCGAGGCCGAATGGCACCGCACGGCCAACGCGCTGGGGCTGATCACGGGTGAAAAACAACGCCTATCGGGTAACGCTTCGTTACAGCGGTCTATCCGTCACCGCTTTCCTTACATCGACCCGCTGCACCATTTGCAGGTGGAGTTGGTGCGCCGTTACCGCACGGGCCAGTCAGACCAGCGGGTGCAGACCGGGATTCACATCTCGATCAACGGCATTGCAGCGGGCCTGCGCAACACGGGTTGAGCTGATTAGCACCGAAGGACCGCTGTGCCAACCGGGATAGTCCTCTGCAATAATCGTTTGACAACAATTTGAGTCGGGCTGCCAGGCTTGGCAAGCTGTCGTCTTTCATTTAGGGAGTTATATGCAGATTCAACCGGTCATCCTCTCCGGTGGCTCAGGCACTCGCCTGTGGCCGCTGTCACGCGAAAAATACCCCAAGCAACTGTTGCCGCTGATTGGCGATGACACCTTGCTGCAAGCCACGGTACGCCGCCTGCAAGGCATTGATGGCGTGACTTTGGCCGCTCCCATGGTGGTGTGCAATGAGGAGTACCGGTTTGTTATTGCCGAACAACTGCGCCTGATCAAACAACCCGGCACCGTGGTGCTAGAGCCCGTGGGGCGTAACACTGCGCCGGCGTTGACGCTGGCGGCCTTGGCCGCGCGGCGCGATGGCTTGGACCCGATTCTGCTGGTGATGCCGGCTGACCATGTGATCCTGGATACCGCCGCGTTCCAGGCCGTGGTGCGCCAGGGTGCTGCCTTGGCGCAGGATGGCGCGGTGGTGACCTTTGGCATCACCGCCGATGCCCCGGAGACCGGCTACGGCTACATCCAGTCGGGTGAGGTATTCAGCAACGCCAACCCGGCCAACCCCGCGCGGCTGATTGCACGTTTTGTGGAGAAACCCGACCTGGCCACCGCCCAGCAATACCTGGACGCGGGCACTTACGCCTGGAACAGCGGTCTGTTCATGCTGCGCGCCTCGGTTTGGCTGGCCGCGCTGGGCCAGTGCCGCCCGGACATTCTGGCCGCCTGCGAAGCCGCCTGGAAGGGCGGGGCGGCCGATGGTGAATTTGTGCGTGTCGACAAAGAGGTGTTTGGCACCTGCCCCAGCGACTCGATCGACTACGCGGTGATGGAACGTATTGCCGGCGGCGAGGCCAGCGGCAAACCCGGCCTGCCGCCGGGTGTGGTGATCGCTTTGGCGGCAGGCTGGTCCGATGTCGGGGCCTGGGATGCCTTGTGGAAGGTGCTGCCCAAGAGTGAAGGTGCCAACGTGGCGCTGGGTGATGTGCTGATGCACGACTGCACCGGCACACTGGCCTTGTCTGAAGGCCGGCTGGTGGCCTGCGTAGGCCTGGACAACATCGTGGTGGTGGAGACCGCCGACGCGATTTTGGTGGCGCACAAAGACAAAACCCAGGACGTGAAGAAGATCGTCGACAAGCTCAAGTCGTCCGCACGTTCCGAAGGCCAGTTGCACCGCAAGGTGTTCCGCCCCTGGGGCTGGTACGACAGCGTGGACCATGGCGCACGTTTCCAGGTCAAACGTATTGTGGTAAAGCCAGGCGGCTCCCTGTCGCTGCAGATGCACCACCACCGCGCCGAACACTGGATCGTGGTCAGCGGGACCGCACGTGTGACGCGTGGTGAAGAGGTGTTTCTGGTGTCGGAAAACGAATCCACCTACATTCCGCTGGGCACGACGCACCGTCTGGAGAACCCGGGCCGCGTCGAGCTGGAGATGATTGAAGTACAGTCTGGCAGCTACCTGGGTGAAGACGACATCGTGCGTTTCCAGGACGTCTACGGCCGCTCGGCCGGTTAACAGGATTTTCATGCCGTCCAGTAGTAAATTTGATTTGATCGCATTCGACTGGGATGGCACCCTGTTTGATTCCACGGCCATCATCACACGCTGCATTCAGGAGGCGGTGCGTGATGTGGGTGGTGCGGTACCCACCAAGGAGGCCGCTTCCTACGTGATAGGCATGGCCTTGATGCAGGCGCTGGCCCATGCCGCGCCCGATGTGCCGCCCGAGAAGTACCCCGAATTGGGTGCGCGTTATCGCTTCCATTACCTGCAGCACCAGGATGACATCAGCCTGTTCGAGGGCGTGTTGCCCATGCTGACGGCCTTAAAAGCGCGTAACCAGATCCTCACCGTGGCCACGGGCAAATCCCGCCGGGGTTTGGACGAAGTGCTGCACACCGAGGCGCTGAAAGACATGTTTGCCGGCTCGCGCACCGCCGACGAAACAGCCGGCAAGCCGCACCCCCGCATGCTGGTCGAATTGATGCGCGAGTTTGGTGTGGCGCCAGAGCGCACGCTGATGATTGGCGATACCACACACGATCTGCAAATGGCCTTGAACGCCGGTTGCGCCAGTGTGGGCGTGAGTTATGGCGCCCACGAGCCTTCGGCCTTTCATGCCTTGCAGCCGCTGTATGTGGCGCATTCGGTGAAAGATCTGCACACCTGGCTATTGGCGAACGCTTGAGCGCCAGCTGGATAGACCGGCGCTGAACACACTCCATGAGCGAAGCTGCCATCCCCCTGTGCAATGCCCGCGACTTGGTCAACGGTGGGGATGCCGTGCCGTTTGACGTGGTCTATCTGGGCCAAACCTGCCGCGCCTTCGCCATTCGCTACAAGGGCCAGGCGCATGCTTATCTCAACCGCTGCAGCCACGTCGCCATGGAAATGGACTACCAGCCGAATCGGTTTTTTGACGACACTGGCGACTGGCTGTTGTGCGCCACACACGGCGCTGCCTACAGGCCAGAAACCGGTGCCTGTGCCGGTGGCCCCTGCCGCGGCGGGCTGGTGAAGATAGAGCTCACCGAATTCGATGGTGTGGTGCATTGGCACCCGCGACATCCCCTGCAAGCGCTGGCGTTTTAGCCACGAATCCCGCACGGACCAACTTAAGTTTCTTACACTGGCGACCATGACCGAACCCACTCAACCCCAAGGCCCCGAGAGTCATTACGATCGAGAGCCTTCGTTTTCAGCTTCGGCGCCCACCCAGGCGCCCGCACCGGCGGCCTCCGCCAAAGATGCCGCAAACCCAAGCTGGGAGCGCGCTACGCTGGAGAAGCTGGCGTTTGCCGCGCTGGCCGAGCAAAAATCCACCCGCCGCTGGAAGACTTTTGTGCGCCTGGCCTGGCTGGCGTTTTTCATCGCGCTCGCATGGATAGGCTTGTCACGTGCCGTGCCCGCGCCCGACAAGTCCACCGCCCACACGGCCGTGGTCGAGATCAAAGGCGAAATTGCCGCTGGTGCAGATGCCAGTGCCGAATTTGTGAACGCCGCCATGCGGGCGGCGTTTGAAGACGAAGGCGCGCAGGCCGTGGTGCTGCTGATCAACTCGCCCGGCGGCAGCCCGGTGCAGGCCGGCATGATCAATGACGAAGTGCGTCGCCTCAAGGCGCTGCACAAGAAGCCGGTGTATGCCGTGGTCGAAGAAACCTGCGCTTCGGCGGCCTATTACATTGCCGTGTCGGCCGACCAGATCTTCGTGGACAAGGCCAGCATCGTCGGCAGCATTGGTGTGTTGATGGACGGGTTTGGCTTCACTGGCTTGATGGACAAACTCGGCGTTGAACGCCGCTTGCTGACCGCGGGCGCGAACAAGGGCTTGTTCGACCCTTTCAGTCCGCTGTCTGACAAACAAAAAGAGTTTGCCCAAAACATGCTGGACCAGATTCACAGCCAGTTCATTGCTGCGGTGAAGGCCGGTCGCGGTCAGCGTCTGAAAGAGAACGAAGAAACCTTCAGCGGCCTGTTCTGGACCGGCGAAAAGGCCGTCGAACTTGGCCTGGCCGACCGCTTGGGCAACCTGGACTACGTGGCGCGCGAAGTGGTCAAGGCCGAAGAGCTGGTGGATTACACGCGCCGCGACAACGTGGCCGAGCGTTTGGTGAAGCGCTTCGGCGCCGCCATCGGCGACAGCGCCATGCGTGCCTTGCACACCGCGCCTGCGCTGCGCTGAAAGGCCTTAGCGACCAATCAGGAATACCGCCGGGCGTCCACCCACAGCCGCTTCCGGTGTGGGCAGTTGGCGCCAGGCCTTGATGCTGCGGCTGTCTATGCGTTGATCGGCCAGCGTCAACCCGCTGCACACGGCCAGGCGGCTGTTGTGCTGCAAAGTTTGCAGCAAGCCCTGCAGCAAGGACGCGTTGCGGTACGGCGTTTCAATGAATATCTGGGTCTGCCCGGTTTTTAATGCCAGGGACTCCAACTCCTTGATGCGCTGGTTGCGGGCAGCGGGCTCTTGCGGCAAGTAGCCGACAAACGCGAAGTTCTGCCCGTTCAGGCCGCTGGCGGCCAACGCCAGCAGCAGCGACACCGGGCCGACCAAGGGCACAACTTCCAAACCCAGGGCGTGTGCGGCGCGCACCACGGACGAACCGGGGTCGGCTACGGCGGGCATGCCGGCTTCGCTGACCAGGCCGATGTCGTGGCCTTGCAGTGCCGCCGCCAGCAAGGGTGTGGCATCGAAGTTGCCGGTGTGATCGCCTTTTTTATGCACTTCGCGTGGCAATTCTTGAATCTGCTGCGCCTGCACAGGCTGAGCCAATGGAAACAAGGCGTCGACACGCTTCAGGTAGGCGCGGGTGCTTTTGGCGTTTTCGCAAATCCAGTGCGACAGGCGTGCGGCGGTTTGCAGCGTGGCCTGGGGCAGGGCGTCGGCCAGGGGCGCTTGGCTGTCGCAGCCAAAGTCCAGCGGGGCGGGGACGAGGTAGAGCCGGCCGCGTGGGGTGGTTGGCGTGCTGCTCATCAGATCTGCACCCCTGCGGCGCGCAGCAACTGGCAGGTGCGGATCAGCGGCAAGCCCACCAGTGCGGTGGGGTCGTCGCTTTCGATCGCTTCGACCAGGCTGATGCCCAGCCCCTCGCTTTTGGCGCTGCCGGCGCAGTCGTAGGGCTGCTCGGCCAGCAGGTAGGACTCAATCTCGGCATCGCTCAAGTCGCGAAAGCGCACGCGCACCGGTGCCAGTGCGCTTTGGCTGAAGCCCGTGGCCTGGCAAACCACGGCCACGGCCGTCTGGAATACCAGCGACTGGCCGCGCATGCGGCGCAGTTGCGCCGTGGCGCGGGCGTGGTCGCCGGGTTTGCCTATGGGCTCGCCATTCAGGTCTGCGACTTGATCGGAGCCGATCACCACCGCGTTCGGAAACCTTTGCGCCACGGCTTGGGCTTTGGCCAGCGCCAAACGTAGCGCCAGGTCGCGCGGGGATTCGTTGGCCAGCGGGGTTTCATCCACGCCGGGGTCTGCCACGTCAAACGGGATGCGCAAACGTTGCATCAGTTCACGCCGGTAGCGCGAGGTGGAGCCAAGAACGACGACTGGGTTCTGAGAAGGGTTTGTGGAATGCATGGGGCGATTCTCTTACACTGGCCAGATGAAGAAAGAGTCCTCCGCCATTCCCCTCGACGTACGCGCCTTCGCCCAAAGCGCGGGCCAGCGTTCCGCCAGCGATCCGCTGCAAAAATACGAGCGTTTGTTGCAAGACGTGGGTGAGGAGGCGGCCGAGGTGCCGGTGGAGTGGTCGGCGCAGGGCGAGTTGCGCCCGGTCACGGGTGGTCCGGGCCAAATTTGGCTGCATTTGCAGGCCCACACACGTCTACCCATGACCTGCCAGCGCTGCCTGGCCGACGTGGAGGTTGCGCTGGAGGTCGATCGTTCCTACCGTTTTGTGGCTGACGAGGCCACGGCTGAGGCTGAAGACGACGAGGCCGAAGAAGACGTGCTGGCCCTGGACCCCGAATTCGACTTGGCCGCGTTGATCGAAGACGAACTGCTGATGGAAATGCCTCTGGTGCCGGTGCATGACGTTTGCCCCAGCGAGGTCAAATTCGAGGCGGTGGACGAGGGCTTTGACAAGGCCATGGCCGACAAGCCCAAACCATTTGCGGCCCTGGCCAAGCTGCGCGGTGGCGGGCTCGAATAAGCGGTTTTGGTCTTCCGAAAGACTTGGGCTATAATCTAAGGCTTCGTGCGAAATGGCCCATGGAATAATTCTTGGGTGAGCGGAGGGTTAGAGGTGCTCCTGTATGGGGTGTTCAAAATTCTCCATTTCGCCCACTCCTCTCTATTTCAACCGCTTAGCTTCTAAGCGTATTTACTCAGGAGCCAATCATGGCCGTCCAGCAGAACAAAAAGTCTCCTTCCAAGCGCGGTATGCACCGTTCGCACAACGCACTGAACGTGCCTGGCGTGGCTGTTGAGCCCACCACCGGTGAAAACCACCTGCGTCACCACATCAGCCCCAACGGTTTTTACCGTGGCCGTCAGGTGCTGAAGAACAAGTCTGAAGCCTGATCTGGCTTTCAGCTCGCATGGCCCGGCGCTACTCTGGTGGCAAAGGGCCATTTTTCTTGCCCGCTGTGATTCGCTTTCAGCACTTGAGCTGTATTGATCCCGCATGATCACCATTGCTGTTGATTGCATGGGGGGGGACCATGGCGCCAAGGTTACCCTTCCTGCTTGCCGCCAATTTCTCGAGCGGCACCCTGACGTCGAGTTGCTGCTGGTCGGTTTGCCCGACAGTTTGAAGGGTTTCGCGCATCCGCGCGCGCGCTTTGTGCCGGCCACCGAAGTGGTGGCCATGGACGATCCGCTCGAGGTGGCTCTGCGCCGCAAAAAAGACTCGTCCATGCGTGTGGCCATCCAGCAAGTCAAGGATGGCGCTGCGCAAGCCGCCGTGTCTGCGGGCAATACCGGCGCGTTGATGGCGATTTCACGCTATGTGCTGAAAACGCTGGACGGCATAGACCGCCCCGCGATCGCCGGACAAATCCCGAACGCCACAGGTGGTGCCACGACGGTGCTCGATCTGGGCGCCAACGTCGATTGCGAGCCTGAACACCTGTTGCAGTTTGCCGTCATGGGCTCGGCCCTGGTGGCCGCACTCACCGAAAACGAAAACCCGACCGTCGGCCTGCTCAACATTGGTGAAGAGGCCATCAAGGGCAACGAGACCATCAAGCGCACCGGTGAGTTGTTGCGTGCGGCCGCCGCAGCGGGCGACCTGAACTTCATCGGCAACGTCGAAGGCAACGACATCTACAAAGGTGTGGCCGACCTGGTGGTGTGTGATGGTTTTGTGGGGAATGTGGCGCTCAAGGCCAGTGAAGGTGTTGCGACGATGATCGTGAACTTTCTGAAAGTTGAGTTCTCGCGCAATTTACTCACCAAAATGGCGGCATTGGTCGCTTATCCGGTGTTAAGTGCGCTCAAGAGTCGTATGGACTACCGTCGGCACAACGGTGGCGCACTGCTGGGGCTGCGGGGCCTGGTCTTTAAAAGCCATGGTTCGGCCGATGCCTTCGCTTTCGAGCAGGCTTTGAACCGGGCGTATGATGCGGCTCGCCATCAACTGTTGGACCGCGTTCAGGCGCGTATTGCCCATGCAGCGCCGCTGTTGCGTCGCGCTGAAGGGGTAGCGCCAGCGGCCGCGACCGCCTCTCACTAAAACTATGACACGATATTCCCGTATCACCGGAACCGGAAGTTATCTGCCCCCGCGTCGCGTGACCAATGCGGATCTGGCAACCGAGCTGGCTGCCCGCGGCGTTGAAACCTCGGACGAGTGGATCGTCGAGCGCACCGGCATCCGTGCGCGCCATTTTGCGGCCGCCGATGTCGTCAGCAGTGATTTGGCATTGCAGGCGTCGCAAAACGCGCTGCAGGCTGCCGGTCTGCAAGCCACCGATATTGACCTGATCATCGTCGCCACGTCCACGCCCGACATGGTGTTCCCGTCGACTGCCTGCATTTTGCAAAACAAGCTTGGCGCCAATGGCTGCGCTGCGTTTGACGTGCAGGCCGTGTGCAGCGGTTTTGTATATGCCTTGACCGTGGCTGACGCCATGATCAAGGCCGGTGCCGCCAACAAAGCCCTGGTGGTCGGCTCCGAAGTGTTCTCGCGCATTCTGGATTTCTCCGATCGCACCACCTGTGTGTTGTTTGGCGACGGTGCTGGCGCCGTGGTGCTCGAAGCCTCGGCGACCCCAGGCATTCTGGCGAGCGACCTGCACGCCGATGGCAAACACGTAGACATCCTGTGTGTGCCAGGCAATGTGTCGGGTGGCGATGTATTGGGTACTGCCTTCCTGAAGATGGATGGTCAGGCCGTCTTCAAGCTCGCTGTGGGTGTGCTGGAGCAAGCCGCTCGCGCCACCTTGGCCAAAGCCGAATTGACCGAAGCCAATATCGACTGGCTGATTCCGCACCAGGCCAATATCCGCATCATGCAAAGTACGGCCAAGCGCCTGAAATTGTCCATGGACAAGGTGGTGGTGACCGTGGACCAACATGGCAACACCTCTGCCGCATCGATTCCGCTGGCCTTGGACGCTGCGGTGCGGGGCGGCCAAGTCAAGAAGGGTGACACGCTGATGCTGGAAGGCGTCGGTGGTGGTTTCACCTGGGGTGCAGTGCTCCTGAAACTATAGTTGTCTCCGCAGGTACTGCCTGCGTAAACGCTATTTTTGATCTATAAGTTCATGAACTCATTTGCTTTTGTCTTTCCGGGACAGGGATCGCAGTCCGTCGGCATGCTCGACGCCTGGGCTGATCACCCCGTGGTGCAAGAAACGCTTCAAGAAGCTTCGGATGCCTTGTCTGAAGATGTAGGCCTGCTGATCCAGCAAGGCCCGAAAGAAGCCCTGGCACTGACCGTCAACACCCAGCCGGTGATGTTGGTGGCGGCCGTGGCGGCTTACCGCGTGTGGTTGGCCGAGGGCGGTGCTGCGCCGGCCGTGGTGGCGGGCCATTCCCTGGGTGAATACTCGGCGCTTGTCGCTTCCGGCGTGTTGACGTTGGCCCAGGCCGCGCCTCTGGTGCGTTTCCGCGCGCAGGCCATGCAGGACGCCGTGCCCGCAGGCACCGGTGCCATGGCCGCGATTCTGGGCATGCCCGCCGACAAGGTGCAGGCGATTTGCGCCGAAGTGATGCAGGCTACAGGTGAAGTCGCCGAGGCGGTGAACTTCAATGACCCCGGCCAGACCGTCATCGCCGGCAGCAAGGCCGGTGTGGAAAAGGCTTGTGAAGCGCTGAAGGCTGCTGGTGCCAAGCGCGCTTTGCCACTGCCGGTCTCTGCGCCATTCCACTCCAGTCTGATGAAGCCGGCGGCCGAGCGTCTGCGCGAAAAGCTGGCCACGGTGACCTTTGCCGCAGCGCAGATTCCGCTGGTCAACAACATCGACGTGGCCGTGCAGACCGATGCCGACCTCATCCGCGAAGCCCTTTACCGCCAGGCATTCGGCCCGGTGCGTTGGGTGGAATGTGTGCAAGCCATCAAGGCACGCGGCGTGACCACCTTGGTTGAATGCGGTCCGGGCAAGGTGCTGGCCGGCATGACCAAACGCATCGATGCAGAGTTGACCGGCGTGCCGCTGTTTGACCCTGCCAGCCTGGCTGAAGTGAAAGGATTGTTGGCATGAGTGAAGTTTTGTTTGCCGGCCAGGTGGCCTTGGTGACCGGCGCATCGCGTGGCATTGGTGCAGCCATCGCCCATGAATTGGCGCTGCGTGGCCTGAAGGTGGTTGGCACGGCCACCACCGACGACGGCGCAGCCAAGATCAGCCAGGCGCTGGCGGCTTTCCCGGGCTGCAAGGGTGCCAAGCTGGACGTGAACGATGCGGCTGCTGCAGAAGCGCTGGTCGATGGCATCGCCAAGGAAATGGGCGGTTTGCAGGTGTTGGTGAACAACGCCGGCATCACCCGCGACACCCTGGCCATGCGTATGAAAGACGACGACTGGGATGCGGTGCTGGACACCAACCTCAAGGCGGTGTTCCGCATGAGCCGCGCCGTGATGCGTACGATGATGAAGCAGCGTTATGGCCGCATCATCAGCATCACCTCGGTGGTCGGCGCTTCAGGCAATCCAGGGCAGGCCAATTACGCAGCTGCCAAGGCTGGTGTGGCCGGAATGACCCGTGCCCTGGCGCGTGAACTCGGTTCGCGTAACATCACCGTGAATTGTGTGGCGCCCGGTTTCATCAACACCGACATGACCGCGGCGCTGGCCGACGAGCAGCAAAAAGCCTTGCTCGGTCAAATTCCGCTGGGTCATTTGGGGCAGCCCTCAGACGTGGCACACGCTGTGGCCTACTTGGCGTCTCCCGCCGCCGGTTATGTGACGGGGCAAGAGTTGCACGTCAACGGCGGCATGTATATGTAAGCCGTTCGACCCGTCGAGCAGCATGTAAAGATCAAGCCGGTCCATCCGTTCGGCAGCCGTAATCGGGAACTAATTCCTGGCTTGGCTAGAATTGCGGATTCTTTTATAACCCTTAGAGGGAACCATGAGCGATATCGAAGCACGCGTTAAGAAAATTATTGCAGAACAACTGGGTGTGGAAGAAACCCAAGTGACCCCAGAAAAAGCCTTCGTGGCCGACCTCGGTGCCGATTCGCTGGACACGGTTGAACTCGTGATGGCCCTGGAAGATGAGTTTGGCATCGAGATCCCTGACGAAGACGCAGAGAAGATCACCACGGTGCAAAACGCCATCGATTACGCTTCGAGCCACCAAAAGGCCTAAGCCGGTTGCGGCGCGATGCCCCTCTAGGTGTCGCGCAGTTTTCCGGCCTGAGACCGGCGCCATGGTCCGCCGCTCTCGCTCTTGATAAGCCGGCGCCGCAACTTGCGGCATTCCCCGCATTCTTGCGGTTAACCAAAAAAATCAACTATGTCCCGTCGTCGTGTCGTTGTCACAGGCTTAGGATGCCTGAGCCCTGTGGGTAACACAGTCGCCGATTCCTGGTCGGCCTTGCTGGCTGGGAAGTCCGGTATTGATACCATTCGCAGCTTTGATGCGAGCGCCTTTGCGTGCAAGTTTGGTGGTGAAGTCAAAGGCTTCAATGTCACTGACATCATGCCGGAGAAGGAAGCGCGCCATATGGACCGCTTCATCCACCTCGGCATGGGCGCGGCGATTGAAGCTGTGGCCGATTCCGGCTTGGCTACGGGCGATGCGTTGTCTGAAGAAGAAGCCACGCGTATTGGCTGCAACATCGGCTCGGGCATTGGTGGCCTGCCGATGATCGAGCAAACCAACGCAGAATTGACAAACCGCGGCCCACGCCGGGTGTCGCCGTTCTTCGTGCCGGCTTCCATCATCAACATGATTTCCGGCCACGTGTCGATTCGTTTTGGCTTCAAGGGCCCGAACGTCGCCGTGGTCACCGCCTGCACCACCGGTTTGCACGCGATTGGCTTGTCTGCGCGCATGATCGAATACGGCGACGCCGACGTGATGGTGGCCGGCGGTGCCGAGTCCACGATGTCGCCGCTGGGCATTGGTGGCTTTGCGGCCGCTCGCGCGCTGAGCTTCCGCAATGACGACCCACAAACCGCATCCCGTCCATGGGACAAAGACCGTGATGGTTTTGTGCTCGGCGAAGGTGCCGGTGTGTTGGTGCTCGAAGAATACGAACATGCGGTGAAGCGCGGCGCCAAGATCTATGCCGAGATCACCGGCTTTGGTATGTCGGGTGATGCGTTCCACATGACGGCGCCCGACGTCGATGGCCCACGCCGTTCGATGCAGATGGCCTTGAAGAACGCCGGCGTGAACCCTGACCAGGTCGACTACCTCAACGCTCACGGAACTTCCACGCCCTTGGGTGACCTGAACGAAACCAATGCCATCAAACTGGCGCTGGGCGACCACGCGAAGAAAACGGTGGTCAACTCCACCAAGTCGATGACCGGTCACTTGCTGGGCGGTGCCGGCGGTATTGAAAGTGTCTTCACCGCCTTGGCTGTGTACCACCAGAAGAGCCCGCCGACGATCAACATCTTCAACCAAGATCCAGAGTGTGATCTCGATTACTGCGCCAACACCGCGCGTGACCTGAAGATCGACATTGCCGTCAAAAACAATTTTGGTTTTGGCGGCACCAATGGCACGCTGGTTTTCAAGCGCGTTTGATCGATTGAGCTCGCTTGATCGCTTGTGTGGATTGCAGCGCACCTTGCGCGACCTAGCGGATCTGGTTTGAATCCACCATGCAGCGCGCGCCAGCCGTTCGGTTTCCGGCGCGCCGCCCGCGCCCACTGGGCTGGGGGCTGGGGTCCATCTGGTTTTGCGCAGCCGCAGCCTGTGCCTGGTGGTGCTCGCAGCCCACGCCATGGACATGGCGTCAGGCGGCCTGTGGCGCTGCCCTTCTGCTCTGTGGCGCAGCCGCCTGGGCCAGTTGGCGTCGACTTTTCACCGGTGCCTTGCATTGGGACGGGCAGGTGTGGTGGGCTGAATCCACTGCCGCCAACCCCACCGCGCCAGAAGTTTTTTTTGCCGTACAGCCATTGTTGTGTCTTGATGTGGCGGGCTTGTTCCTGCTGCGTCTGGACGCGGCTGAAGGCGGCACGTCACGTTGGTGCGGCTTGCAGCGCGCCGATGATCCTGCGCGCTGGGGGGATTTGCGGCGTGCGCTATATTCCTCCGGCACCGCTTCGGGTAACCCGCCTGCAGCGTCTGATACCGGAATGGGTGCGAACTGAAGAATGACGAGCTTGCCTCCTTTGCCGCCCCTGCCGCCTGAAGCTGCCGCTCTGCCCCCGCCAGCCACCCCTGCGCCGGTGCGGCAGGTCACCAGCAATGCGGCCAACGACAGCGATTTGATGCTGATCGAGCGCACGGTCGCGGGCGACCAAAAAGCGTTCGAGCTGTTGGTGGTGAAGTATCAGCGGCGGATTCAGCGCCTGATTGGCCGTATGGTGCGTGATGTCGACCTGGTGGAAGACATCGCCCAGGAAACCTTTATCCGCGCTTACCGCGCGCTGCCCAAGTTCCGTGGCGACGCGCAGTTTTATACCTGGCTGTACCGTATTGCCGTCAACACGGCCAAAAAATCCCTGCTGGAATTGAAGCGCGACCCGACCATCAGCGAGGCGGCGTTACGTTCATCTGATGAAGATGATGAAACTTCTTTCCGGGATAACGAACCAATCAGTGACGAGACCCCCGATACCGTGCTGGCAGCGCAGCAGATCTCCAATATGGTGAACACCGCCATGGATGCGTTGCCAGAGGATTTGCGCCAGGCAGTGACCTTGCGTGAGATCGAAGGCATGAGTTATGAGGACATCGCCGAGGCGATGAATTGCCCGATAGGGACGGTGCGGTCACGGATTTTCAGGGCGCGCGAAGCCATTTCCGCGCGGGTCAAGCCACTGCTGGAAAAACAGACAGGCAAAAGATGGTGAGAGCAAGGAAATGGCAAGGGGCGGCCGGCCAGGTTGGCTTGAGCCCGAGACGCCGAATACGGGGTGATGGAAATGAATACGGAACAAACCAAAACGCAGCGTGAAATGTTGTCTGCGCTGATGGACGGACAGCTGCAGGGCGCGGCTTTTGCAGAGACACTGGCGCATCTCGCCGACGATAAAGCGGCGCAGGCAGACTGGCATTGTTACCACTTGCTGGGCGATGTCTTGCGCGCGCCCGATCTGGCGGACTGCGCTGGCGACGCGGCATTTCTGTCGCGTTTCCAGGCCCGTCTGGCGCAGGAGCCGCGTTTTGACCGTCCTGCGTCCTTGCCTGAAGTCACGCCGCAATTTGCTGCGGAATTGGTAGTGTCCTCCGCAGCTGCACCGGGCGTGAAGAGCATATTTGATGCCAAGAGTAAAGCCCAGACCAAAGTCGACAAGGCGGCCAACGAAAGCAGCTTCCGCTGGAAGCTGGTGGCGGGTTTTGCCTCGTTGGCTGCTGTGTCTGCCATAGGCTGGAACATGTTGGCGGTGTCGGCACCGGCCTTGAATGGTGCGCAATTGGCCCTGGCCTCGGACACCTTCCATGCCTCGGCTTCTCCTCTGGTGCTGGCTTCGGAGGTGCAGGGCGCCGGGCCGGTGTTGGTTTCCACCACCTTCGGTGCGCCAGAATCGACTCTGTCGTTGCCCTACGCCGAGCCGGCTTCTGCCTCGGTGGCAGGCTTGCCTGCAGGTGTGACGGCGCAAACCGTCACTTTGCCCAGCGGCGAACCCCAGGTCATGATCCGCAATCCTCGCTTGGACGCCTT
Organism: Variovorax sp. HJSM1_2; assembly: GCF_049316285.1. Taxonomy (NCBI): domain Bacteria; kingdom Pseudomonadati; phylum Pseudomonadota; class Betaproteobacteria; order Burkholderiales; family Comamonadaceae; genus Variovorax; species Variovorax sp. HJSM1_2. The sequence goes on from NZ_JBMOXA010000008.1 coordinate 166,720, forward strand.
GATGGCGGCGCACAAACAGTTTGGCGGGGCGTCTGCCCTGCAAACACCTGCGCCATTCTTGCGTGAAGCGACGTTTGAGTCGCCTGAGCAGTAAACCCATGCGCACTGGTTGGAAAGTTATTGATGCGAAGTGAGTTGTTGGGCCGTTGGGTGAGCGTTGTGGCTTGCTGCATGGCTCCATGGGTGGTGTCGGCGCAAACGGCCAACCCTGGCAATGGGTCGTTTTGGCCCGCATCGGCACCGGCGGCCGAGGCTCGCGCGCCCGTGGCATCGGAGGCGACGGAGTCCGAACGCGGCGTCGCCGAATGGTTGCTGCGCATGCACGAGGCGTCACGCAAGCGCGACTACATCGGCACGTTTGTGGTGTCGTCCGGCATGGGCAATTTGTCGAGTGCGCGCATCTGGCATGCGTGTGAAGGCGAAGACCAGGTCGAGCGCATGGAAGCGCTGACGGGAGCGCCACGCACCACGTTCCGCCGCAACAACCAGGTGGTCACTTTGCTGCCGGACAGCAAGGTCGCGGTCATGGAGCGCCGTGACTCGCTGGGGCTTTTCACCAATCTGCTGCAGTCCAGCGGGTCGGCGATTCCATCGCTCTACACCGCCAAACGCATAGGCCGCGACCGCGTCGCCGGATATGACGCAGATGTGGTGCTGCTGAAGCCGCGCGATGCGCTGCGTTACGGCTACCGCATCTGGAGCGAGAAGAAGTCCGGCCTGGTGGTGAAGCTGCAAACCCTGGACGGCAAGGGCAAGGTGCTGGAGCAGGCGGAGTTTTCCGAGTTGCAGATCGATGCGCCCGTGCGCATCGACAAGCTGACCCAGATGATGGCCAACACCAATGGCTACAAGATCCAAAAGATCGCCATGACCAAGACTACGGCTCTGGAAGAGGGCTGGGTGCTGAAGAACGACATACCCGGCTTTCAGCCGCTCAACTGCTACCGCCGCCAGGTGTCCGCCACCCAGCCAGAGCTGTCGAATGGCACGCTGCAGTGGATCTTCTCGGATGGCCTGGCCTCGGTGTCCTTGTTTGTTGAGGCGTTCGACCCGCAGCGGCACTTGCAGTCGGGCTACATGGCCTTGGGCGCCACACAATCCTTGTCGGTGCGCAACAGCGATTGGTGGGTGACGATTGTGGGCGAGGTGCCACCGCGCACGCTGGAAAGCTTTGCCCGAGCCTTGGAGCGCAAGAACTAAAGCCTGTTATTCCAGCCGTCGGCCATTTTCTGCATGTCGCGGCTGGGCTATTGGATGCATCCCGCATGACCCCATATTGGCCCGGTACTGTTCTGTCATTTTGAAAGTAGGCGAGAAGATGTTGCTGCAAGCTCATACCAAAAAACTGCGTGTGTTGGCTCTGGCCTGCGCCATGGCCAGCACGGCCGGCCTGACGCTGGCACCCGTGCAAGCCGTCAGCGCGCAAACGCGGGTGTTGCCGGACTTCACCGACCTGGTGGAGCAGGTCGGGCCTTCGGTGGTCAACATCCGGACGCTGGAGAAAGTGTCCGCCAAGAATGACACCGATGGCATGGACGAAGAGATGCTGGAGTTCTTCCGGCGTTTTGGTGTGCCGATTCCGAATACGCCGAACGGGCCGCGCCAGCAAGGGCCGCGCACGCCACGCCAGCAGCCGGATGAAGAGCAGCCGCGTGGTGTCGGCTCGGGTTTTATTCTCAGCAGCGATGGTTTGATCATGACCAATGCCCACGTGGTCGAGGGCGCCGACGAAGTGCTGGTCACCTTGACCGATAAGCGTGAGTTCAAGGCCAAGATCATAGGCAGCGACAAACGTACCGACGTGGCCGTCGTCAAGATCGAAGCCAGCGGCCTGCCCGCGGTGAAAATCGGCGACATAGGCCGCTTGAAGGTTGGTGAATGGGTGATGGCCATTGGTTCGCCGTTTGGGCTGGAGAACACCGTCACCGCCGGCATCGTCAGTGCCAAGCAGCGCGACACCGGCGACTACCTGCCGTTCATTCAGACCGACGTGGCCATCAACCCCGGCAACTCGGGTGGCCCGCTGATCAATATGCGTGGTGAAGTGGTGGGCATCAACAGCCAAATCTATTCACGCTCCGGTGGTTTCATGGGCATCTCGTTTGCGATCCCTATCGATGAGGCCACGCGCATCAGCGAGCAACTGCGCACCACCGGCAAGGTGTCGCGTGGACGTATCGGTGTGCAGATCGGCCCAGTTTCCAAGGATGTGGCTGAGTCGATCGGCCTGGGTAAACCGCAAGGTGCCTTGGTCAGCGGCGTGGAGCCTGGCTCACCTGCCGAAAAGGCCGGTGTAGAGGCGGGTGACATCGTGGTCAAGTTTGACGGCAAGGCGATCGACAAGTTCTCTGATCTGCCGCGTATGGTGGGCAACACCAAGCCCGGCAGCAAGAGCACGGTGACCGTGTTCCGCCGCGGTGCAACCAAGGATTTGAGCCTGACGATTGCCGAGGTCGAAGCCGATAAGCCGGTGAAGAAAGCGGCCGCCAAAGAAGACAAGCCGAGCAAGTCGTCTGCGGCGGGCCAAGTGCTGGGGCTGACGGTCAGCGACCTGAACGATGCGCAGAAAAAGGAGCTGAAGGTCAAGGGCGGCGTGAAGGTGGAAGCTGCCGTGGAAGGTGCTGCGCGCGCCGGTGTGCGCGAAGGCGACGTGATTCTGGCCATTGCCAATACCGAGGTGGCCAGTGTCAAAGAGTTTGAAGCCGCGCTCGCCAAGGCCGATAAAACCAAGCCTGTGAATGTGTTGGTGCGACGTGGCGACTGGGCACAGTACGCCGTCATTCGCCCCACCAAGTAGGCCCAGACCGACAGTCGCTAAAGGTCTCAACCGCTTCCCGAATGCCCCCAAAGCCCCTGGCTGAAGCTCGGGTTTTGGGTGGTTTCAAAGGGGTATTTGCCAGGGTTTTGGGGCGTCGTAACAAATTATTCGGGGCTAAATTTGGTGTTGGTGTGTTGGTGCTTGCTAACTTGTTAAAAAGGCTTATGACGAATTTGTATAGAATCAAGGCCTTGCTCTAGTCATTCTGGGCATATCGAGTTTTGTGAAAACCACCATGCGAGACAGAATGCGGTCGAGCACAGGTGATCCACAGTTCACCCACAAGTTGTCCAGATATCTATCCACCGTTGCTGTGTATAAGTTGTGTATAAAATGCATGTTGTGACACTGCAACGATGCCTGGCCGGTCTGGGTTGGGGTTTGCGAATCAGCCTTTTTGCCTACAATGAAGTTCCAACTATCGCAGTTGCCAAAGATTGTTGGTTCAGGGCGCGTTCTACCAAACGCGCCCTTTTTTCGTTTACGTGTTCATTAAATTCAATTACTTAAAGCTTCTCGTTGATGAATCACATCAGAAATTTTTCCATCATCGCGCACATTGACCATGGCAAGTCAACGTTGGCCGATCGATTGATCCAGCGCTGCGGCGGTCTCGCCGAGCGCGAGATGGAGGCCCAGGTTCTCGATTCGATGGACATCGAAAAAGAACGTGGGATAACTATCAAGGCGCAGACCGCAGCGCTGCAATACAAAGCCAAAGATGGTCAGGTCTACAACCTCAACTTGATCGACACACCGGGCCACGTCGACTTCTCGTATGAGGTGAGTCGTTCGTTGTCGGCATGCGAAGGTGCACTGCTCGTCGTCGATGCATCACAAGGTGTTGAAGCACAGACCGTGGCCAACTGCTACACCGCATTGGACCTCGGTGTGGAAGTGCTGCCTGTGCTCAACAAGATGGACTTGCCCAACGCAGATCCGGACAACGCACGCGCCGAGATTGAAGACGTGATTGGCATCGATGCCACCGACGCGATTCCATGCTCTGCGAAGAGCGGCATGGGCATAGATGAAATCCTGGAAGCCGTGGTGGCGCAGGTGCCTGCACCACGTGGCAATCCTGACGCGCCGCTGCGCGCGATGATCATCGACAGTTGGTTCGATCCCTACGTTGGTGTGGTGATGTTGGTGCGTGTGGTCGATGGCCGCTTGGGCAAGGGCGAACGCTTCAAGATGATGGCCACAGGCGCGGCCTACAACGCCGACAACCTGGGCGTGTTCACGCCTGCCAACCAGCCGCGTGCCTCGCTGGAAGCGGGTGAGGTGGGCTACATCATCGCTGGCATCAAAGAGCTGCAAGCCGCCAAGGTGGGTGACACCGTCACCTTGGAAAAGAAGCTGCCGAACAACCTCGGCCCGGCCGAAGAGGCGCTGCCTGGCTTTAAGGAAATCCAGCCGCAGGTGTTTGCCGGCCTGTACCCCACCGAAGCCAGCGAATACGACTCGCTGCGTGACGCACTCGAGAAGCTCAAGCTCAACGATGCATCGCTGCACTACGAGCCCGAAGTCAGCCAGGCGCTGGGCTTCGGCTTCCGCTGCGGCTTCCTCGGTCTGCTGCACATGGAAATTGTGCAAGAGCGCCTGGAGCGCGAGTTCGACCAGGACCTGATCACCACCGCACCCAGCGTGGTTTACCAGGTGGTGAAGAACGACGGTGAAGTGCTGATGGTGGAGAACCCATCGAAGATGCCCGACACCGGCAAGATGGCCGAGATCCGTGAACCCATCGTCACCGTGCACCTCTACATGCCGCAGGAGTACGTGGGTGTGGTGATGACGCTGGCCAACCAGAAGCGCGGCGTGCAGATGAACATGGCCTACAAGGGCCGCCAGGTGGTGCTGACCTACGAAATGCCGCTGGGCGAGATCGTGCTCGACTTCTTTGACAAGCTCAAATCCGTGAGCCGCGGTTACGCGTCCATGGATTACGAGTTCAAGGAGTACCGCGCGTCCGATGTGGTCAAGGTCGACATCCTGCTCAACGGCGAGAAGGTTGATGCTTTATCCATCATCGTGCACCGTTCGCAGTCGGTGTACCGCGGCCGCGCCGTGGTCAGCAAGATGCGCGAGATCATTTCGCGCCAGATGTACGACGTGGCCATCCAGGCGGCCATAGGCGCGGGCATCATTGCGCGTGAGACAATCAAAGCGCTGCGCAAGAACGTGCTCGCCAAGTGTTATGGCGGCGATATTTCGCGCAAAAAGAAGCTCCTCGAAAAACAAAAAGCCGGTAAAAAACGCATGAAGCAAATCGGCTCGGTGGAGGTGCCGCAAGAGGCGTTTCTGGCCATTCTGCAAGTGGAAGACTGATGCAATTTCTGACCTCGATCATTTTGGCGGCCTTTGTGGGCTACGCCGGTGCCTGGTACATGGGTTTTCTCGAAGGCAACTTTGCACTGCTGCTGTTTCTGGCGACCCTGGTGACCGGCATCTACTGGTTGGCCGAACGCTTTTACTTTGCCCCACAGCGTGAGCTGGCGGCAACCAGGCTGGATGCCGAGGTGGCGCGCCGTACCGGCGAGCTGAACCAGCAAGGCATTGAAAAACTCGACACCCCAACGGCTGATGCGCGCGAGCGCATCACCGCACAGCCCTGGTGGCTGGACTGGACGGCCGGTTTGTTCCCGGTGATCCTGGTGGTGTTCCTGCTGCGCTCGTTTTTGTTCGAGCCGTTCAAGATCCCCTCGGGCTCCATGATCCCTACGCTGTTGATCGGCGACTTGATCCTGGTGAACAAATTCCATTACGGCGTGCGCCTGCCGGTGCTCAACACCAAGGTCACCGAAGGCACGCCACCTGCACGCGGTGACGTGATGGTGTTTCGTTACCCACCCAACCCTTCGCAGGACTACATCAAACGTGTGGTCGGCGTTCCGGGTGACGAAGTGGCCTATCTGAACAAGCGCCTGACGATCAACGGCAAGGTGATCGCTACCGCTGCGGTGCCCGAGTTCTTCGACGAAGACACCATGCGCTACTTCAAGCAGTTTGAGGAAACCGGCCTGGGTGACAAGCCGCACCGCATCCTGAACGATGAGGACCGCCCGGCCTTTGTTCCCGGTGCCAGCGATTTCCAATATAAAGACAACTGTCGTTACAGCGTGGAAGGTGTGGTCTGCAAAGTACCTGCGGGCCACTATTTCATGATGGGTGACAACCGAGACAATTCGCTGGATTCACGTTTCTGGGGCTTTGTGCCAGACAAGAACATCGTTGGTAAAGCGTTCTTCGTCTGGATGAACTTCGGCAACCTCAAGCGTATTGGTGCTTTTAACTAAGCCATCCATAAAACCAACATTTGGGTAGGGGGACATTTGCGTATGAAGAGTTCTTTGAAGTCTCGGCAGCGTGGCCTGTCTTTTATCGGACTGGTGTTGACCGCCGCCATCGTTGTTTTCCTGTTTGTCGTGGGTGCACGCGTGGTGCCCACGGTGATTGAATACCAGGCCATTCTCAAAGCCGTTGAGAAGGCCAAAACAGGGACCACGGTGGCAGAAGTGCGCACCACCTTCGACAAGGCCGCCAACATCGACAACATCTCGTCGATCAAAGCCGGTGATTTAGACATCAGCAAAGAAGGCGACAAGGTCGTTGTTGCTTTTGCCTATAACAAAGAAATCGAACTCTTCGGCAACGCCTACCTGCTCATCAAATACCAAGGTCGATCTAAGTAGCGTGAACGATGGTCTATTGGCGCTCCAGCAGCGCCTGCAACATGTTTTTTCCAATCCCAAGCTGCTGGAGCGTGCCACCACGCACCGCAGCTTTTCAGCGGACCACAACGAGCGGCTTGAATTCCTCGGCGACTCGGTTCTGAACCTCGCTGTCGCCAGCCTGCTCTACGCGCGCCTGAGTGCGCTGCCCGAAGGCGACTTGTCGCGTGTGCGCGCCAGCCTGGTCAAGCAGGACACCCTGCACCCCTTGTCCGTAGAACTCGGCCTGCCCGACGTGTTACGCCTGGGTGAGGGCGAAATGCGCTCGGGTGGCCACAAGCGCCCGTCCATCCTGGCCGATGCACTGGAAGCCGTGATTGGCGCCGTTTACCTTGACGCCGGTTATGTTGCCGCCGAAGGCCTGGTGCACCGCATTTTTGAGCGTGTAGAGATCAATGCGGCCTTGGCCGCATCTTCCAAGGACGCCAAAACCGAGTTGCAAGAGTGGCTGCAAGGGCGCAAGATGAAGGTGCCTGTGTACCGCGTGGTCAGTGTGTTGGGTGCAGCCCATCGGCAGACCTTCGACGTCGAATGCGCCATCGCCGAGCTGGGTTTGACCGAGCGCGGCATTGGCGGCTCGCGCCGTGCGGGCGAAACCGCCGCCGCCGTGGCCATGCTGGCCAAACTCCATGCCAAGCGTTGAAGCCGTATTGGCTTCAGCGCCCTTTTGCTTCGAATTCAGCCGTGAAGGCCTCTTATGACCGCAACCAATACCTCCACGCCTGAAGGGCAAACTCCTGAACCCGAAGACAACGCCGCCAGTCTGGAAGGCATGCTTGCGGCGCTGAAGAAGCCGGCAGACGCCGCCACGCTGCGGGCCGATCCGCACTGCGGCCTGGTCGCCATTGTCGGCAAGCCCAACGTCGGCAAGTCCACACTGCTGAACGCGCTGGTGGGGCAAAAGATCAGCATCACCTCGCGCAAGGCGCAGACCACGCGCCACCGCATCACCGGCATGCGCACGCGTGGCAACACGCAGTTTGTGTTTGTCGACACGCCGGGCTTTCAAACCCTGCACAACAACGCGCTCAACCGCTCGCTCAACAAAACCGTCAAGGGTGCCGTGGGTGATGTGGACCTGGTGTTGTTTGTGGTCGAGGCGGGCAGCTTTACACCAGCCGACGCCAAGGTGCTGGAGCTGCTGAAGGGCGATGCACCGGTCCTGCTGATCGCCAACAAGTTCGACAACGTGCACCGCCGTGCCGACATCGCGCCCTGGCTGCAAAGCATGCAGGAGCGCCACCCGTTTGCCGAGTTCGTGCCCATGTCGGCGAAAAATGCCAAAGACATCGAGCGCCTGTTCGACATCTGCGGCAAATACATGCCCGCGCAAGCCTGGTGGTATGCCGCCGACGAGCTGACCGACCGCAGCGAGAAGTTCCTTGCGTCCGAGACCGTGCGCGAAAAGCTGTTCCGCCTGACGGGCGACGAGTTGCCCTATACCTCGACCATTGTCATCGACAAGTTCGAAGAAGAGCCGCCGCAAAAGGCTGGGCAGAAACGCCTGCTGCGCATTGCCGCCACCATCATCGTCGAGCGCGACGGCCACAAGGCCATGATCATTGGCGACAAGGGTGAACGTATCAAACGCATCGGCACCGAAACCCGTGTAGACCTGGAGCGCGCGCTCGACTGCAAGGTGTTCATCGAACTGTGGGTGAAGGTGCGCTCCGGTTGGGCCGACGACGAAGCGCGCGTACGTTCTTTCGGCTACGAGTGACTCCCCGAGTCTTTTTGACTTTGCTTAAACGCCAGTTCCTTAACGAGGAACTGCGTTAATGGCCGCCAAACAGCGCGTCCATGAAGAAGCCGCCTTTGTGCTGCACCGCTACGATTGGAGCGAGTCCAGCCTGATCCTCGACGTCTTCACGCGCGGCATGGGGCGCATCGCGCTGGTGGCCAAGGGTGCCAAACGGCCGACTTCCAACTTTCGACCGATTCTGTTGCCGCTGCAGCCGCTGCGTGTGGTGTTCGGTGGCGAGGGCGACATCCGCAACCTCAAGGGGGCGGAGTGGGTCGGCGGGCACGTGATGCCGACAGGCGAGGCGCTGCTCTCCGGCCTGTACCTCAACGAATTGTTGCTGCGCCTGCTGGCGCGCGACGACCCGCACACCACCTTGTTCGATGCCTATGGTGACGCCGTGCAGCTATTGGCGCTGGGCCTGCCCGAGTTATTGGAGCCCGGCCTGCGTGCGTTTGAGCTGCTGTTGCTGCGCGAAACCGGTTTGCTGCCGGTGCTGGGTGTGCAGACCATGACGCAGCAGCCCTTGGATGCAGAAACACGCTACACCCTGGTGGCCGAAGGCGGCCTGCGCCAAAGCCATGCCGACGACCGCGCCAGCCTGACCGGCACGCAATGGCTGCAATTACAACGCAGCCTGGAAACCCACGAGGCGCGCCATTCCGTGACGGGGAGTCCGTTCGCCGCCACATTGCGCGCCTGTGCCGAGGTGGGGGCCGGCCTCAAGCCCCAATTGCGCAACCTGCTGCACTACCATTGCGGTGTCGCCACGTTGCATACGCGGCGCATGATGATGGATTTGCAGAACATCTGATTCCCCGAACCCGTTTGCCGAGATTGCCATGACCACCGCCAAGACCGCACTTTCCGTCAACATCAACAAAGTCGCGCTGGTGCGCAACACGCGCCACCTGGGCATTCCCAGCGTCACGCGTGCGGCCGAGCTGTGCCTGCAAGCCGGCGCCCACGGCATCACCGTACACCCGCGGCCCGACGAGCGCCATATCCGCGCCCACGATGTGCACGACCTGGCCGCGCTGATGAAGAACTGGCCTGGGCGTGAGTTCAACATCGAAGGCAACCCCTACCAGAACCTGATGGACTTCATCCGCGCCATGCGGCCCACGCAGTGCACCTTTGTGCCCGACAGCGAAGACCAGTTCACCAGCGACCACGGCTGGGATTTGTCGCCGCAAAGCGGCAATGCCGAACGCCTGCGCCCGCTGATCGCCGAATGCCAGGCCCTGGGTGTGCGTGTCAGCCTGTTCATGGACCCGGACCCAGCGGCCATGGCAGCGGCCAAAGTCGTGGGCGCAGACCGCGTGGAGCTTTACACCGAGAGCTACGCCAGCGCCCACGAAACCCCCAGTTTTCAACAGGTTTTGAGCCAGTTTGCGCAGGCCACACAAGCGGCAGTAGCTCTGAATTTAGGAGTCAACGCCGGCCACGACCTGAGCCGTGGCAACCTCAGCGACTTCCTGCGCGCCTGCCCCGGTGTGCAAGAGGTGTCCATCGGCCACGCGCTGGTGGCCGATGCGCTGGAGCTGGGTTATGCCGCCACGGTGCGCGACTATCTGCGCTGCATCGACCAGGCTTTTGCCGGCTGATCGGCGGGTTGGCACATGATCTACGGCATTGGTACCGACATCTGCGATGTACGCCGCATCCGCGCCAGCCTGGAGCGCCACGGCGACCGCTTTGCCGAAAAGGTGCTGAGCGAGGCCGAACTCGCCACTTGGCGCAAACGCGGCGCGCGCTGGCCCGAGCGCGGTGTGCGTTTTCTCGCCACGCGCTTCAGTGCCAAGGAAGCCTTCAGCAAGGCCATAGGCATGGGTATGCGCATGCCCATGACCTGGCGGCTGTGCGAGATCAACAACCTGCCCAGCGGCCAGCCGGTCATCGTGCTGCACGGTGTGTTGCGCGAATGGTTTGAAGAGCGCCAGTTGACCGCCCACGTCACCGTGACCGACGAAACCGACTACGCCGCCAGTTTTGTGGTGGTGGAGAAGCCAGCGCCTTAACAAAGACGATCACAAGTCGATAAGGTTGCCTAGTATCAAATTTGCAGCTGCTCACGCTAGGTATATAAGCGTGTGTGGCACTTTTTATTCATAAAAATATGCACCAACACGCACCCGTCATCCTCGATGTGGCCGGCTTGGAACTGACCGCCGCCGACCGCCCCCGCCTAAAAAACCCGCTCACCGGCGGCGTGATCCTCTTCGCCCGCAACTGGCAAGACCGGCACCAGTTGCTGGAGCTCACCAGCGCCATCAAGGCCATACGCAGCGACCTGTTGATCTGCGTAGACCACGAAGGTGGGCGCGTGCAGCGTTTCCGTACCGACGGTTTCACCCATGTGCCGCCCATGCGCGCCTTTGGTGAGCTTTGGATGGACGATGGCAAGGGCGCCAAGGCCGTGCCTGGCAGCGGTGCCCTGCGCGCCAGCAACGCCGCCACGGCGGCCGGTTATGTGCTGGGCAGCGAGCTGCGCAGCTGCGGTGTGGATTTCAGCTTCACGCCGGTGCTCGACCTCGACTGGGGCGAAAGCGGCGTGATCGGCGACCGCGCCTTCCACCGTGACCCACGTGTGGTGGCGCTGCTGGCCAAGAGCCTGATGCACGGCCTGCTGCAGGCCGGCATGGCCAATTGCGGCAAACACTTCCCGGGGCATGGCTTCGTCAAGGCCGATTCGCACACTGACATCCCGGTGGACAAGCGCAGTTTGAAAGCCATCCTGGCCGACGACGCGGCGCCGTACCCGTGGTTGTCGAGCACGCTCACCAGCGTGATGCCAGCGCATGTGATCTACCCCAAGGTGGATATGCGCCCGGCGGGCTTTTCGGCACGTTGGCTGCAAGACATCCTGCGCCGCCAGATGCGTTTTGATGGCGCCATCTTCAGCGACGACCTGAGCATGGAGGCCGCGCGCCGCCTCGACGGCCAAGTGCTGAGCTACACCGATGCCGCCGTGCTGGCCCTGGCCGCAGGCTGCGACATGGTGCTGCTGTGCAACCAGAGTCTGGGTGACGGCCAGGCGGTGGATGAATTGCTCGACGGTCTGGCCCAGGCACAGGCCAATGGCCGCTGGCAAGCGCTGGAGGCCAGCGAGGCGCGCCGCCAGGCCTTGTTGCCTGAAACCGCGCCCCAGCCCTGGGACGACCTGATGGTGCAGCCCGCCTACATGCAGGCTCTGGACTTACTTCCCTGAATGCGTTGAAGGCGCAGTCGCCGCTGCGGGGATCGCCGCGTCAGTCGCGGTGCCTGCAGCGGTGGGCGGCAGCGCGTGCGGCAGCGGTTGCCGGTGCTGTGGCGCCGTGCGCCAATGGCGCACCACGCGCTGGAAGATCAGCGTGTTGGGGATTTGCAGCCAGGCATCCTTTTCGGGTGAATCGAAGTCCTGCAGCACGGTGTAGAGCATGTTGATCTCGATGACCTGGCCGCGGATGCCTGGTTTCTCGCCACTGTCTATCAGCTCGATGTAGTCGCCCAGGCGGAATGGCCGCATGGTGAAGATCAGCAGCGCGCAGTAGAAGTTGGACAGCACACTCCACACCGCAAAAAACGCCACCGCACCCACGGCCGCGAAGCTGGAGAAGGCGGTCCACAACACCGCCGCCGACACGCCCAGGCGCTCCAGGATCATCAGGAACGCGCCTGCGCGTATCACCCAGCGCAGCACGCCCAGTATGGGCACCATCAACTCCTGCGGCCACTGGTAACGCTCGGCTACGCGCTTGAGGATGTGGCGTATGGTGTGGTGTACCACGGTGGCCAGCACCATGATCATCAGGATCTGCAGGCCGGGCACAACGATGTCCAGCCACTCGTGCAGCCATTCGGGGATGTAGTTTTGAACCTTGCGCATGGGAAATAAGCAGGGGTGCCGCAGCACCCCTTTGTTCATGGTTTTAAGCGGTCAGCAGTTACTGTACTTCGCGGCGCAGCGCGGGGAACAGGATCACGTCGCGGATGCTGGCGCTGTCGGTCAGCAACATCATCAGGCGGTCGATGCCTATGCCGCAGCCGCCGGTGGGGGGCATGCCGTATTCCAGTGCGCGCACAAAGTCGTGGTCGTAATACATGGCTTCGTCGTCACCGCTGTCCTTGGCTTCCACCTGCGCGTTGAAGCGCGCGGCCTGGTCTTCGGCGTCGTTCAGCTCCGAGAAGCCGTTGCCGAATTCGCGGCCGGTGATGTACAGCTCAAAACGCTCGGTCACTTCGGGGCGGCTGTCGTTGGCGCGCGCCAGGGGCGAGATTTCGGTCGGGTGTTCCATGATGAAGGTGGGCTGCCAGAGCTTTTCTTCCACGGTTTCTTCAAAGTACAACACCTGCAGGCTGGCCAGGCTGCGCGTCGAAAGCTTGTTCTTGGCCTCGTTCAAGCCCAGCTTCTTCAGCGCGTTGGTCAGCCACTCGGCGTTTGTCACGTTGTCACCGGCGTCGGTGTACTTCTGGATGGCTTCGACAATCGTCAGGCGCTCGAACGGCTGGCTCAAGTCGACAGCTTTGTCGGCATAGGTGAGTTGCAGCGAGCCGGTAGCCTTCAGCGCGGCATCACGGATCAGGGTTTCGGTGAAGTTCATCAGGTCCTGGTAGTTCCAGTAGGCCGCGTAGAACTCCATCATGGTGAACTCGGGGTTGTGGCGCACCGAGATGCCTTCGTTGCGGTAGCTGCGGTTGATTTCAAACACGCGCTCAAAGCCGCCCACGATCAGCCGCTTCAAGTACAGCTCGGGTGCGATGCGCAAGAACATTTCCTGGTCGAGCGCATTGTGGTGCGTCTTGAACGGCTTGGCGTTGGCGCCGCCGGGAATGGGGTGCAGCATAGGCGTTTCCACTTCCAGAAAGCCGTTGCCCACCATGAATTCGCGCAGCGCGCTCACGGCCTTGCTGCGGGCCGCAAAACGCTGGCGTGCCGACTCGTCGGTGATCAGGTCGACATAACGCTGGCGGTACTTTTGCTCCTGGTCGGCCATGCCGTGGAACTTGTCGGGCAGCGGGCGCAGGCTCTTGGTGAGCAGGCGCACGCTGGTGGCGTGGATAGACAGCTCGCCGGTCTTGGTGCGGAACATGCGGCCCTCGGCGGCCACGATGTCGCCCAGGTCCCAGTGCTTGAACAATGCGTAGGTTTCTTCCCCCACGTCGTCGCGCGACACGTAGATCTGGATGCGGCCGGTGCTGTCCTGCAGCGACGCAAAGCTGGCCTTGCCCATCACGCGCTTGAGCATCATGCGGCCGGCCACCGAGGCCGTGGCGCCCGCGGCCACCAACTCTTCGGCGGTTTGCTCGGCGTGGGTAGCGTGCAATTGCGCGGCGCGGTCAGCCGGTTTGAAGTCGTTCGGAAACGCCACCCCTTGCCCTTCGGCCTGCCGTTGGCGAATCGCCTTGAGTTTTTCGCGGCGTTCGGCGATCAGCTTGTTTTCGTCTTGCGGGGCTGGGGTAGGGGTTTGGTCGGACATATCTTGGGAGTTTTGGGAGTGGCAAATGCCAGCGCCCGAAGGGGCCAGGCGCGGAAACCCGCCATTTTAAGTTTTCCGCGGCGGCTGCGTGGCTGCGCGCGGAAATCTAGTGTCCTGCGCGCGTCTGGCTAGTGTGTGATGCCGTCGCGCCGCAGCACCTTGAAGAAGGTGCGCCACAGGATGTGTATGTCCAGCCACAGGCTTTGGTGCTTCAGGTAGTAGGCATCCATTTCCACCTTTTGCGGGATCGGCACGTCGTCACGCCCATTGATCTGCGCCCAGCCGGTAAGCCCCGGCAGCAGCGTGTGCACTGCGCGCTCGCTGCGCAGGGCAATCAAATCGTGCTGGTTGAACAGCGCAGGGCGCGGCCCCACAAAGCTCATGTCGCCTACCAGAATGCTCCAAAGCTGCGGCAATTCGTCCAGGCTGCTCTTGCGGATGAAGCCGCCAATCGGCGTGAGAAAGCTCTCCGGCCTGGCCAGCAGGTGTGTGGCCACCTCGGGTGTATCGGTGCGCATGCTGCGGAACTTGGGCATGCGGAAGATACGGTTGTGCCGGCCTACGCGGTCGGACCAGTAGAGGACGGGGCCGGGGGAGGTGAGTTTGACGGCCACGGCGACGATAACAATGGGAATTAGCAGTACCGTGCAGGCCAGCACGGCCAACAGAAAATCAAGAAAGCGCTTCATGGTGTGGTTGGTTTTTGAAAAGTGCGCCGTAAGCTTTCGTCGACCGAATACGGGGCGGTCCAGCCTAGCCGGGTGTTGGCTTTGCGGCAATCAACCTGGAGGCTACCCGTCAACTGCTGCAGCATTGACCTCTTGCCCACCAAGCTCGCGGCTAGATGAAGAACCGGTAGCGGCAGCTTGAACAGCGGGGCGTTGGTGCCCATTGCCCGCGCCATGCGTCGCACCAGAGCGGGGGTGGAAAGATCGTCTCCATCGCTCACCAAAAATGTTTGGTTGCCGGCGGCGGGGTGCAGCATGCAAGTTTTGATGAAGTCCACCAGGTTTTCGATGCTCACCAAGCTGCGTAGGTTTTGCACGCCACCCAAGGGGAGGGGGGTGCCGCGCTGAACCAGATTCGCGAGTCGGCCGAAGTTACCAGGTGCACGAGGGCCATACACCAGCGGCGGGCGAATGATGACCACTTCCATGCCGGTATGTTCGGCGATTTTACGCAGGCCATCTTCGGCTTCGCATTTGGAAACGGCGTAGGGCGTGGTTGGGGTTGGATCACTTTGCTCCGTGTAGACGGTGTTGCCACCATTGCCCAGTACACCAATTGAGCTCAAAAAGACAAAGCGGTGCACGCCCGCGTCAGCCGCTTGTAGTGCCAGGCGAAGAGTACCTTCGGTATTGGTGCTGCGGAATGCCGCGAGTGCATCTTGTGCGGTTTCTTGCATTACGTGGACGCGAGCTGCAGCGTGGACCACTACGTCAATGTTTTCCACTGCCGCAGCCCACTCGGTACCTCCGTTGATCGCATCGATTTTGATTGCTTGGAGGTGAGGTTCTTGAGGGAGCGCCTTCAATTGACGGCCGACGAGCTTCAGTTGGTAGCCTGGCGCCTGTTGTAGTGCGTTGGTGAGCGCCGAGCCGATGAAGCCTGAGGCCCCCGTGATCAGGCAGCGCGTCACGACCTGTGCTTCCGACTCGGCAAATACAGCGCCATCCAAAGACAGGAAAACACAAACAGCAGGCGGTCGCCCGTGCGGCGCCTGCATTGCGCGCTGTGCAGCGCTAAACGCAGCAGCCCCAACCTTTGCCCGCAAATCCATGAGGAAACAAAGGAATCGGAGGCCAGTCCTACCAACTCGGCCGTCAGGCACGCTTGCGCAAAGCCCCAACCATTGCCAATTTTGGCCACGCGGCGCAGCAATGGTTTCAACCCAGAATTCACGCCGACTTGGTTGTCGCCGTGTTGCCGGTAGCGCATGCCAGGCTGTGGATCAATCACCCACTGGTAGCCTTTCGCACGTGCAAAAGCATAGAGGAACCAGTCGTGAAAAACCACTGGCGATAGCGACTCTGTCTGCTGGCGCGCGAGTGTTTGACAGGCGTGTGCCAGTGCACTGCTCAGCACAAACGTGCACCCCGGCCCCGGCCCCTCAAACAAGAAATCCCACTGTTTTTGGGGCAGCGCCTTCTGCACCACCACTTGCTTGCCGGATGGCCAGAACGCAATCACATTGCTGGAGTAGCCGGCAGCACCCGTCTCCGTCAAACGTTGATGCGCACGCTGTAGCTTTTCAGGCAACCAGATGTCGTCTTGGTCGGCGAAAGCCAGGTAGTCGTAGCCGTTGAGGTCAACCTCGCGTAGCAAATGGAAGAAGTTTGGTGCTGCTCCGCCAAACACCTGAGCGAAGGGGAGTGTGGTGATGCGATGATCTTCTTGCACCAGCGTCTCCACAAGCGCTTCTGTGCCGTCGGTCGAGCGGTCCACACTCAACACAATGTGCACCTGCACGCCTCGTTGGTCCAATATCGATTGGATCTGCTCGCGTAGGTAAGCCGTGCCATTGAACGCAGCGAGCACGATCAAAATGTTTGGCAGCGCCGCAATCGGTTGCGAGGATAGGTTCTGGCTCACCGGACTAACTTTTCATTGGGCCAAGCTTGTTGCGTATGCCATCCCACATGCCACGCAACGTGGCGTTGAAATGCTTGCTTCTATCTTCTGAGGCGAGCAGTGGAAAAATGATGGTCCACGCAAGTGCTTTGAAGAAGATCTCAACGCGAATGGCTGGGCCAGCAGATCGAGAGTGCAAGGCCAAGTGGAAGGCGTTGCGAATCATGTAGTAGTGACGCGTCGCCCCTCTGAAGCTCACCTTCTTTCCCAAGAAAGCAACGGAATTGTCACCCATGGTGTGTTTGATGACGACGTTGCCGTTGCCAATGTTTTGGTACCCGAATCGATATTTCGCCCGCCAACACCACTCCAAGTCGACCCAGTCGATGAACAGATCTTCCTGCATTGGCCCGACCACTTTCAACACCTCTGTCGGAATGATCATGCCCGAGGCAATGGCGTGCGAAATCAGATTGACACCCGGCTTCGGTGTCAAGCGCTGGGTAAAGGGGCCGTGGTTGATGAAATCTTGGATGCCATTCTTATTGACATCGAAATAGGCTGGGGCGACCGAAGCGACTCGCGTGAGGCTTTTATTTTCAAACATGGCCAGCATGTCTGTGAGATAGCTCGGCGGATAAAGAGTGTCTTGATCGCTGAGCCAAATGAAACCTTGTTTTTTTTCCATCGCCTTATGAATTCCGATATTCTGTGCTGCGGAAATTCCTATATTTTTATTCAGATGGATGTATTCAAGATTCTCTATTTTTGGCAACGCGTGTGAGAAATCTGCATCGCTGTTGTCAACGATGTAAATGCTGTCGCACTGGATCGATATGCTGTCCAGAACCTCCAAGAAGCTCTTGATTTTCGGATTGTAGGTCACTACAACGCATGAGGTTGAGTTCATGTTTTTGAAAATCTTTTAATTTTTTAATAAATAGGATTTTTCATAGGACCAAGCTTATTGAGAACTCCATCAAGGAGCCCTCTAAGAGTTGCCTTGAAGTGTGTTTTTTTTTGCTGTGGGGCAATCAAAGGAAGAATAAAAAGCCAAACCACTGTTTTAATGAAAAGTTCTAAGCGAATGACAAGGGTGGCGGAGTTTGAATGTAACGAGAGCGCAATGGAGTTTCTGATCATGTAGTAGTGACGCGTTGGGCTCCTGAAACTTATTTTCTGGCCTCGAAAATAAACATGGCCATCACCCATCGTGTGTTGAATGAAAATATCGCCAATGCCTATGGTTTGATATCCAAAAATTCTTTTTGCACGCCAACACCATTCTAAATCAACCATGTCAATGAAAAGATCATCCCGCATTAAGCCAATTTTTTCGAAAACATGGATTGGGATAATCGATCCTGAGGCTATGCAATGAGAAATGAGGTTTATGCCTTTTTGTGGTTGAAAATACTCGGTATATGGTGTATGTCGCGTAAAAGGCTGGAGGCAGTTTGTGGTTGTATCAAAATAGGCCGGGGCGATAGCTGCAACCGAAATGCCAGCCAATGATGCCTTTTTAAAAAAAGGCATCATGTTTTTTAAGTAACCTGTAGGATAAATTGTATCCTGATCACTCAGCCATATGTACTTGGAGCCTATTTTTTGTGCTTCGCGAATACCGATGTTTTGAGCAGTGGAGATTCCAGTATTTTGATTTAGTGAAACGTATTGAAGATTTTTGTATTGTGAAAAATCTAAATCTAATGGATAATCGCTGTTGTCGATGATAAAAATATGATCGGCCTGTTCACACAAGCTGTCGAGTACGCATAGAAATTTTTTCTGATTTGGGTTGTACGTCACCAAAATGCAGGAAACGTGTTCTGTGCTTTGCATTTACAGTACTTATTCAATTAGCTTGGCAGCGATGGCTTTGAGCTCGGCTCGATAAATGCGTAGCGATTGAAAAATTCCAAGTTTCAGGTAAACGAGCTTGCAGCCTATGAATCGAGCGCAGCGCACAAGATTTTGATTCAGCCGCAGCGATTGGGTGATCGCATAGCGGGAAGCTGCTGACTTAGAGTCAAGAGACTCGTTCGGAGGAGCTGGGTTCTGGCGTGTCAAATATTGGGCGTAAGCCTTGCCAATACTACGGGCGTGAGGCGGGGGGGCAAGATTAGCGCCGCTATGTTGCAGGCGGTGAAGCTTGATTCTTATAGACGCGCAGTGGAATGGGCGATCATTCATGGCAATGAAAATTCACCCGCTCAATACTGAGCTGAGGCATACCGGGCAAGGATCCGGGTACTCACATTTCTGAGCCGGCCAGCTGGGGTTTCGAAAGTCGTCAGGTTTCATTTTGGACAAAAATGGTGTAGAGGTGGTAACCACACCAAGCTAATGCCCCGGCAAGCATTAGACCAAGGTAGATGGATGGCGAGGTCGTTAAGCCTAGTGAAAACCACTGGTTAGAGGACTCAAGGAAACCAATGATAGTCAACGCTATTCCGCTCATGGTGGCCCATAACAGTGCTTGCAGCAGAGAATTTTTCGCGATGGGAAATAGGCATATTGCACACAAGTACAACAAAAGCGTGTCGACGCAGACGCGGAGAGTCCAGACGACGGCTGCACCAACCAAGCCAAAATGCAAAACGGCCCACCAAAGTGCAATGCTGTACGGAAGCAACTCAATGAGGTGGACTTTGGCGATGAGGTCGGTACGGCTGGCACTTTGTAGCAACGTATGGGCTATATGGGCAAAACCATTTACAACAATACCGACTGCTATCCATAGCCATACGGGGGTACTGGACTTGGCCAGATTTGGACCAATCCACCAACTTAACAATAAAGGTCCTACCGTAGCTAGAAGAAACATACCTGGCAACCAAATAGCTACCAGTAGACACGTTGCAGATTTAACCAACGCAGGCGACGTGCTCGATGCAATGTCCGTCGATGTATGTGACCTTGCTAGCAGTGGGAACAGTACCCCGAGCATGGCAAGCGGTATCATCGGAAGTCTGTACAAAACGTCAAATGGCACGGTGTAGTGTGTGACTGCCGCAACGCTGAGCAAAGCCGCAATTGCGAAGCGGTCAAAGTAGGCTAGCAAGGGGCTAACGAGGTTGCTGACAGTTAACCAGCCGCCGAATCGCAGTAGCGTGTTCAGACCATCTGCCGGTGTTTCTTGTTTTGGCCCTACAAATTCTCCACGCGCCACCCATGCGTATATCAGAGCGGTTGCTATGCGCATCAGAAGCAGACTTGCCATGAGGGCTCTAAGATCGACTGTGTAGAGTGCAACAAGCCACGGCAAACAAAAGCTAGCAACGCCTGCTGGGATGCGCACGCTGTTAACTGCGACAAAGCGGCTTCTGGCCTCCAATACACCAGCGCAGCACGTAGACCACATCAAAAACGGTACGGCGGCGGCGAGAATCATCCAAGCGGTGGGTGTTTCTGTTCGAATCTCTACGGGGACTTTGAGGGCGGTCGTGATCCAAGGGGTTGCGGCTAGTAAAGCGGCGGCCCAGCCTGTGCCGAGCATCCACATTAGTCGCCGCGCAACCCTTGCCATAGCCGCCTGATCGTGACTTGGCATACCGGCAGCGTCTTGCTGTGATAGGTATTGAGTGATGGCTTTACCCATACCGAGGTCCAATAAACCGAAATAGCCCACCAGTGACCATGCCAAGGTGAGGGTACCAAAACGGTCTTGGCCCAGTCGGTGGATCAGACCGGGCACCACCGCTAGCCCGACTAGCATGGGTAGCACCATGCCGGAAATGTTCAGTGCGATATGGGATAAATGACGTCTATTGAGCACGCGCTGATTCTCTAGCAATGGAATGCGAGTAGATACTCGCAGACTACTCGCCTATATGGGTTTGAGTGCTGTCCAGATGGCATCCGGAAACCAACTGGTTGACGAGTGTTTTGATGGCAACAAGGTTGTTGTGTTGGGTTGCAGCAACCAGAGTATCCAAAGCGGCGCTTAATTCTGACCAGATCATGAACTCTTCCCGCGCTTTCATGATCCGCGGATGCTGAGTGGGAACAGGGTTATCACCAATTAGCAGCTCTTCATAGAGCTTTTCTCCCGGGCGCAAACCCACGACACGGATCTCGATGTCGCCCTCGGGATTTAGCGTATCGCGAACGGTGAGTCCCGCCAGTGTGACGATGTGTCGGGCGAGATCCATGATCTTCACGGGTTCACCCATGTCCAGCACAAAAACGTCGCCACCTTCGGCCATGGCACCAGCTTGCAGCACCAGTTGGGCTGCTTCGGGGATGGTCATAAAGTAGCGCGTTACTTCTTCATGTGTGACGGTGATGGGCCCTCCAGCCGCTAGTTGCCTGCGAAAAATCGGGACAACGCTCCCACTGGAGCCGAGAACGTTGCCGAACCGGACCATTGCAAAGGAGGTGGAATGTGTGATGGCCTGACTGTCTAATGCGGAGCACTGGTGATATCCCGCAAACTGCGGCGAAGGGCAGGCGGCCAGTGCCTGCAAGATGAGCTCGGCAATGCGTTTGCTGGCCCCCATGATGCTTGTGGGTCTTACTGCTTTGTCGGTAGAGACTAGGACAAATCGTTCGGTTCCATTTTCGAGTGCGGCACGTGCAACGTTGAGCGTGCCAAAGACATTGTTGGCAATGCCCTCGGCTGGGTTATGTTCGACCAGAGGTACATGTTTGTAGGCCGCTGCGTGGTAAACCGAGGCAGGCCTAAATTTTTGGAAGATGCCCGCAATATGCTCGTAGTCGCGCACGCTGCCGAGCAAAGGAACCAGTGCGGTGTGCAGCTGTCCATTTGCACACAGGGACTGCAATTCACTGTGAATGCTGTAGAGCCCAAATTCGTTATGGTCTAACAAGATCAGCTGAGAGGGTTTCTCCAAAAGAATCTGGCGGCATAGCTCTCCCCCAATGCTCCCTCCGGCGCCCGTCACCAGCACGACTTTGTTCAACAGGTTGCGCGCAAGTAAATCGGTATCTGGCGGCACCGGCTCGCGTCCCAGTAAGTCTTCGATTTCCAATTCGCGAATGTCTTGTACCGTAACACGCCCGCTCGTCAGGTCGGATAGGCCGGGAATGGTGCGGACATGCACTGGCACGGTATCCAGCGCGCGGATGATCTGGTTGCGACGCTCACGGGTCGCGCTGGGCAGGGCGAGCAAAATATCGGAGACCTTTTGTCTGGCAACCAATGTTGGCACATGCGACGGAGGGTGCACCCGCACGCCGTTGATGCTACGGCCCACTTTGGCAGGGTCATCGTCAATAAACCCGAGCAGCTGATATTGTTGTTTGGCGCTGCCTAAAGCCGCTGCCGTTTGCACACCAGCTGTACCTGCCCCATAGATCAACAGCCGCGCTGCGGAGCGGCTGGTTTGGCCGGTCACGCTCACCAGCCAGCTGCGTGCCAGGGTGCGACTACCCGCTACCAAAAATAAAAAGATGAGCGGCTGCAGCACGCCCATGCTGCGTGGAATCTCTTCTAGCTGCATGTTTTGCATCCACCACAGCACACACAACAACAGCAAGCTGTAGACGGCTACAGCCTTTGCAATGGTGGCCAGTGCTGCCAAGCCGGTGTAGCGAAAAATCGCCCGGTACAGGCCAAATCGCGTAAAGATGGGCACTGACATCAAGGGCGCCAAGGCGTAGACAAACCGCTGGTCATCGTTCGGCCAATGCAGCGTATCTAGCCGTAGCGTGAAGGCCAGCCACATCGCTATCAATGACAAGGCTACATCCATCGCCACAACCACCATCCGCTTGACGGAGCGTGGCCAGGCCAGAATGGTGTGAAGGGTGAAAACTGGCACGGTGAGACTTGGAAAGTTCATCTAATCCAACAAACGATACTGAGTTAACAAGTCGGCCACCAGTTCCAGACGTACCAACGGATTGTCCAGTGCCATCAATCCATGTTTGGTGTGGGCCGGCAGTGGCAGCAGCTCGCACCAACGGTTGGCGAGCCAGCCGCAGTCGTCGGTTCGAACCGGGTCGAATGGCGCTGGGGCGTCGGGTTGTTGGGCGACTTGCTCCAGCACTTTGCGTAAAGTTGCCGCCACCTTTTGCAGGTCTTCTGGCACGGGCACCGGGTTGTCTTCGGCGATGAACTCCAGCTCAGCCACCCACAGTCCGTGGGGCAAGCGCCGCGCATTTTGGTGGCGAAAGCGTTGCAGGCCGGTGCATTCGATGAACAACAGCCCCGGACGAAGGGTTTCCAGCCGGGTGATCTGCGCCAGTGTGCCAATCGGCTGGAAGGACTCTTCTGCCTGGCCGGGGCGGATCACCTCGGAGCCTTGCGCCAAGGTAACCACACCAAATGGCTGGTTGGCGGCGTGGCATTTACGTACCATGTCCAAGTAACGCACTTCAAAAATCTGCAGCGGCAGCCGGCCACCGGGGAACAGCACCGTGCCCAGTGGGAAGAGCGGTGTGGTCGATGGTGGCGTGGTTGAATCTGGCTGCACTGAAGTTGGTAGGGGTTTGGTTGCAGTCGGTATCATCCCATGACCTTTATCTGCCGCTCCCATGCTTTATCAAATCTTCTCATTTTTGCTCGAAGTCGTGACCGGGCTGCTGGCCAGTGCCTGCCTGTTGCGGGTGTACATGCAGTACCAGCGCATCCCGTTTCGCAACCCGATCGGCAACCTGGTTTTTGCGTTGTCAGACTGGCTGGTGTTGCCGTTGCGCCGGGTGATTCCGTCCGTCGGGCGTTGGGATGTGGCGGGGCTGGTCGCGGCCTTTTTGCTCAAGCTGGCGCAGCACCTGGTGCTGTGGCTTTTTGTGGGCGCCGGTGCGACATTTGTGATCGTGCCGCTGCTGGCGCTGTTGAGCCTGGTGGGAATGGTCATCTACGGGCTGACCGGGCTGTTGATCGTCTACGCCATTCTGTCGTGGCTGCAAACCCGCTCGCCCATGGCGGACATCATAGACCGGCTGTGTGAACCGCCGCTGCGGCCGTTTCGCAAAATCATTCCTCTGGTTGGCGGTGTGGATTTGTCGCCGCTGGCGCTGCTGGTGCTGTTGCAGGTGCTGTCGATTGTGCTGGGCGGGGTGATGAACTCGGTGTTGACGGGTTTCTGAGCACGGTTTGACAACCCGCAACACAAAAGGGCTGGCATCGTGAGGCGCCAGCCCTTTTAAATTTGTGCAGCCAGGTTTGTTTACTCGACCGCGTCGGCTGGCTGGCGCTGCAGCATGGCCAGGGTGCTGGCAATGGTTTTGCGCAGGTCCTTGCGGTTACAGATCAGGTCGACCGCACCCTTGGTCTGCAGGAACTCGGCACGCTGGAAGCCTTCGGGCAGGGTCACGCGCACGGTGGATTCGATCACGCGCGGGCCCGCAAAGCCGATCAAGGCCTTGGGTTCGGCGATCACCACATCGCCGACAAACGCAAAACCGGCGCTCACACCGCCCATGGTGGGGTCGGTCAGCACGCTGATGTAGGGCAGGCCCTTCTTGGCCAGGCGCGTCAACGATGCGTTGGTTTTGGCCATTTGCATCAGCGATAACAGGCCTTCCTGCATGCGCGCGCCACCGGTGGCGGTAAAGCAGATGAACGGCACTTTTTGTTCGATGGCGGTGTGCACGGCGCGCACAAAACGCTCGCCCACCACACTGCCCATGCTGCCGCCCATGAATTCGAACTCGAAGCAGGCGACGATGACGTTGATGCCGTGCACCGAACCGCCCATGCAGATCAGCGCATCGGTCTCGCCGGTGGACTCCATGGCTTCCTTGATGCGCTCGGGGTACTTGCGGCTGTCCTTGAACTTCAGCGGGTCGACCGGCACCACTTCCTGGCCGATTTCAAAGCGGCCTTCGTTGTCCAGGAACGCGTCCAGGCGTGCCCGCGCGCCAATGCGCAGGTGGTGGCCGCAGCTGGGACAAACGTTCTGGTTGTGTTCCAGATCGGTCTTGTACAGCACGGTTTCGCAGCTGGGGCACTTGGTCCACAAGCCTTCCGGCATGGTGCGGCGCTCGGCTGGGTCGGTGTGCTGAATTTTCGAAGGCAGTAGTTTTTCGAGCCAAGACATGGTTCTGGTTCCTCGCGAATACGGCGCCCGCAGGCCTGTCCTACAGGTTCTGGGGCGCTGCTCCAGGGGCGATAAGGCCCATGGACTTAACAAAAAAAGAGGCTGAATTATGCTTTGTTATGCATCAAGCGCCGATCGGATGCCTTTTAGGAAGGTTTCCGCCACGGGAATGACCTGCTCTTTAGGCTGGTCTTCTATCAACTGAATGATCTTGCTGCCAATCACCACGGCGTCGGCCACGCGGCTGATGGCGACGGCGGTTTGCGCGTCGCGAATGCCAAAACCCACGCCCACCGGGATTTTCACGTGCTCGCGGATGCGCGGCAACATGGCTTCCACGGCGCCGGTGTCCAGCGTGCCCGCACCCGTGACGCCCTTGAGCGACACGTAATAGACGTAGCCGCTGGCAACATCGGCCACCTGTTGCATACGTACGGCGGTCGAGGTGGGGGCCAGCAGGAAGATCAGGTCTATGCCGTGGGCCTTGAGCTTTTCGGCGAACTCGGCGCATTCTTCCGGCGGGTAGTCGACCACCAGCACACCGTCCACGCCAGCTTCTGCCGCATCGCGGATGAAGGCGTCGGTGCCGTGTTTCTGGTCGTAGCGCTCTACCGGGTTGGCGTAACCCATCAGCACCACGGGCGTGTGGCTGTTTTGCGTGCGGAAGCTGCGCACCATGTCTAGCACCTGCACCATGCCAATGCCGAACGACAAGGCTTTGTCGCCGGCTTTCTGGATGACCGGGCCGTCGGCCATGGGGTCGCTGAAGGGCACGCCGAGTTCGATCACGTCGGCGCCTGCGGCCACCATGCCGTGCATTAGGTCGGGCGTGATGTCGGCATAAGGAAAACCGGCGGTGACATACGGGATCAGCGCCTTGCGGCCTTGATCCTTGAGCTGCGCGAAGGTTTGGGTGATACGGCTGGGGAGGCTCATGCTGCGTCCTTTGCGTTGGCGTTGGTTGCAGCTGCAGCCGAGCCCTTCACGGCCAGACCACGCATAGACGGGCGATCGTAAAAATCGGCACCCGACAGGTCGGCCACGGTGCCGATGTCCTTGTCGCCACGGCCCGAGAGGTTGACCAGAATCGACTGGTCTGGGCGCATGGTGGGTGCCAGCTTCATGGCGTAGGCAAACGCGTGGCTAGATTCCAGCGCGGGGATGATGCCTTCGGTGCGGCACAGGTGGTGGAAGGCTTCCAGCGCTTCGGTGTCGGTGATGCCCACGTATTCGGCACGGCCGATGTCCTTCAAATAGGCATGCTCGGGGCCCACGCCGGGGTAGTCCAGGCCGGCGCTGATGCTGTGGGTTTCGGTAACCTGGCCGTTGTCGTCTTGCAGCAGGTAGGTGCGGTTGCCGTGTAACACACCCGGCGTGCCACGCTGCAGCGAGGCCGAATGTTTGCCGCTCTCCAGCCCTTCGCCCGCGGCTTCGACGCCAATCAGGCGCGAGGCCGCATGGCCGATATAGGGGTAGAAGATGCCCATGGCGTTGCTGCCCCCGCCCACGCAGGCGACCACGGCGTCTGGCTGGCTTGATGCGCAGCCGGCCGAGGCCAGCATCTCGGGCATCTGCACCAGGCATTCTTCGCCGATCACGCTTTGGAAGTCGCGCACCATGGTGGGGTAGGGGTGTGGGCCGGCCACGGTGCCGATGATGTAGAAGGTGTTGTCCACGTTGGCCACCCAGTCGCGCATGGCCTCGTTGAGTGCGTCTTTCAGCGTTTTGCTGCCCGACTCGACCGGCACCACCGTGGCGCCCAACAGCTTCATGCGGTAGACGTTGGGGCTTTGGCGTTTGACGTCTTCGCTGCCCATGTAGACCACACATTCCAGGCCGTAGCGGGCGCAGATGGTGGCCGTGGCCACGCCGTGCTGGCCCGCACCGGTCTCGGCAATCACGCGTGGTTTGCCCATGCGTTTGGCCAGCAGCGCCTGGCCTATGGTGTTGTTGACCTTGTGTGCGCCGGTGTGGTTCAGGTCTTCGCGCTTCAGAAAGATTTGCGCGCCGCCGAGCTCCCGGCTGGTGCGCGCCGCGTGGTAGACCGGCGACGGCCGGCCCACGAAGTGCGCCAACTCCGAGCGGAACTCGGCCAGAAAGGCCGCGTCGTGCTGGTAGTGGGCGTAGGCCTCGCGGAGTTCGTCTATGGCGTGGGTCAGCGTTTCAGAAACAAAACTGCCGCCGTAGATGCCGAAGTGGCCCGACGCGTCGGGCTGCTGGTATTCAGGTTGTGGGTAACTGGACATGGTGATTTTGCGCAAGTTGCTTGTCGGCCGCCCGAACGGCGGCAACAAATTGATGGATCTTGTCGGCGCTCTTGATCCCCTTGGAGACCTCGACGCCAGAGCTGATATCAACGGCCAGCGTTAGACCGCGTGGCCGTACTTGCAAAATGCCATCGGTCACGTTTGCAGGCGTGAGTCCACCACTTAAGACGAGGTGAGAGTTGACGCTTGGAGGAAGACGTGACCAATTGAATGTTTTTCCGCCACCGCCAAAACCGTCAACATGGGCGTCGAGCAGTATGGCCTGGGCAGTTGTGTAGTGAGAGGCAAATTCTACCAAGTCGAAGTCGGCCGCACCATCGAGCGGGATACGGGCCGCACGTATGTAGGGGCGTTGCACCTGGGCCGCGATGCGCGCGCAATTGACGGCCGATTCATCACCATGAAATTGCAGTATGGCGCCCGGTACAACTGCGCAGGCAGCTGCGATATTGGTAGCGGATTCATTGACAAACAGCAGCACTGGTGTGACGAACGGCGGCAGGCGCCGCGCCAGCTCTGCAGCGCGCTGCGCGGTGACGTAACGCGCGCTGTGTGGATACAACACAAAGCCCACCGCGTCAGCACCGGCGGCGACTACGGTGTCAACGTCTTCTTCGCGCGTCAGGCCGCAGATTTTGATGCGGGTGCGGGCAAAGCTTGGGAGCGTGGGGGTCTTGTCATTCATGGCAACCAATCATACGCAGCCGTGTGGGTCGGTAGGCCCCAGTGGTCTTCGTAGATCGGGCCCAGGAAATAGAGGCCAGCGGCCGAGAACGTGGGCGCTGCAGCGTCGCGGCTGCGCGCGGCCAGCACCTCGGCCATCCAGTCGGGCGACTGCGCGCCCTGGCCCACGGCGATCAGACTGCCCATGAGGTTGCGGATCATGTGGTGCAAAAACGCGTTGGCTTCAAATTCAAAACGCCAGTAGGCGCCGCGTCGACTGATATCGATGCGGCGCAGGTCCTTGACCGGTGTGAGCGACTGGCAGGCCGAGGCGCGGAACGAGCTGAAATCATGTTCGCCCAGCAGGTGCTGCGCAGCGGCACACATCGCAGCCTCGTCGAGTGGGCGGAACACCCAGCCCACGCGACCAGCCTCTACCGCCGGGCGCACCGGCGATTCGAGCAACGAGTAGACGTAGCGCCGGCCTATGGCGCTGGCGCGGGCGTGGAAACGGTCGGGCATGGCGCGCGCCCATTGCACGGAAATGTCGTGTGGCAAAAAGGCGTTGGTGCCACGCACCCAGGCGCTTTCGGGGCGCTGCAGCTCGGTGTCGAAATGCACCACCTGCATCAGGCCGTGCACACCCGCGTCGGTGCGGCCGGCGCACAGCGTGGACACCCGCTGCTGGGTGAATTTGCCTAAAGCGCCTTCGAGTTTGTCTTGTATGGTGCGGCCCGAGAGCTGGCTTTGCCAGCCCTCATAGGCCTGTCCGTTGTAGCTCACGCCCAATGCCCAACGCATGGCTGACTTTCTAAGCGGCGGTTTAGGGCCGAGTGGCTTTAAGCCATGCCGGCGAGAAAGCGCTCGGCTTTCGCGCGCAGGCTGCCCGTGGCTTCCTCCATCACTTCCTCGGCCAGGGCTCTGGCGCCGTCTTCGTCGCCAATGGAGTGGAACTCTTCGGCGAGCGCGAGCTTGGTGGCCAGCGGGTCGTTGAGGTCGACTTCTTCTTCGGGCTCGGCCGTTGCGCTGGCGGTGCTGGCCGCGTTAGGTGCGGGTTTGGCTTCTGCGCTTGCGGGCGACGCGGCTGCCGCGATGGGGGCAGCGGCGGGAGTGGAGTCGCCGAGGTCTAGCGACAGCGAGCCCAGGTCAAACTCGATCATGTCCGAGTCTTGTGGCGTGTGTTGCAGCTCGGCGTCGAGTTCGGGCAGTTCGTCGTCCAGCGGGGCTGGCGGCGGGACATCGCTCGCGGGGGAGAGGTCGATGTCAAGGTTCAGGTCAAAGTCCAAGGGAGAGGCTTCAGGCGCGGGGCTGGACGGTTCGAGTGCTGCGGGAACCGTCAAGGCTGCGTTGTTGTAATCGGTGGCAGCGGGTTCGGCTGCCGGTGGCGTGGCCAGCGGTGCGGCCGCAGCCACGGGCGCTTCGGGCTCGCCCAGATCGAAATCCACCTCGGGCAGGCCAGGTGCGGGTGTCGGGGCCATCGCCAGCAGGTCGTCGTCACCCAGGGCCAGCATGGTCGGTGTGTCTTCGCTGGCCTTGGCGTCTGGCGCCTCTGGCATGGGCAAGGCCAAATCAATGGCGGGTTCGGCAGCGGGCTCGCTCAGGTCCAGAGAAATCTCCGGTTCTGCTGTTTCTTTTGCGGGGAGCGCGCCGTCGGCCTGTTTGTCCAGATCGAGGTCAAGCCCGAGGTCGAGATCGAAATCGAGCGTGTTGGCATCGGTTTCCTGCGGTGCGGCTGCGGCATTCGGCTTGGCATCGGCTTGCAACAAGCCGGCGGCCAGCGGCGCGGCTTCTGTAGGCACCGGAAAGCTCAAGGGAATATGCGCAGTGGCGTCCTGCGAGGCGCTGGAGGCGTTGCTCTCCACGCGGTACAGCGGATTGGCCGGGTCGAGCTGGCGACCAATGTCGGCGATACGTGTCCATTCATGGCCCTGGCCACTACCCAGCCTGTTCGTCAGATCGCGCGCCAGCACCGCTTGCGAGGCGAAGGCCGAAACGTCGCGGCGCTTGGCGTAGATGTCGAGCAGCTTGGCGTGGATCGCCAGACGCTCAGGGTTGTTGCGCAGAGCTTCGCGCAAGATTTCTTCGGCTTGCAGGTCGCGGCCATAAGCCAGATAAACATCGGCTTCGGCCACGGGGTCTACATCACCCGCGGCATCCAGCTGGCTGGGTGAGTACGACAGCGACGAAGCCGGACCTTCGCCGTCTTCGGCGGCACTGGTATCCACTTGCTGGCCGCCGCTGGAGCCAAAGAACGAATCGGCCGACATCTTGCTTTCGAGGAAACTGCTGTCGAGTTGCGCGGCCTTTTTGCGTTCGCGTGCGCGATAGATTCCCAGAGCGGCCAACAGTGCGATCAGGGCCGCACCGGCTGCGGGCAGCAATGGGTTTTCGGTCAGGGTGTCGATCCAGCTGGACTCTTCGGCGGGCGCTGGCGCAGCGGCTGCAAGCGGTGCAGCAGGCGCAGCCGGAGCGGAAGCCACGGGCGCAGGTGCTGGTGCGGCTGCCGCCTCCGGGGCGGATGCGGTCACAGCAGGCGTGGCGCCTGAGGCGGGCGCAGCGGCGGCTTCAGCCGGGGCCGAGGCACTGGCGGCTGGCACGTCGGCGCCGGCCGGAGCGCTGGCGGCGGGGGCAGGCGCAGCTGCCGGTGGCGCCGCTGCGGCGGTGCTGGCCGCGCCCAGCTTGTTCAGCTCGCTGATGTTTTTCGACAACTCGGCCACACGGTCGGCGGCGTCACGTGCGGCTTTTTCGCGCGCAATCTGCTCTTCCGACAATTGGCCCTGGACGCCACCCTTGGACAGCGTGAGCTTGTCTGGTGCCGTGGTGCTGGGCTTCTTTTCATCGACCTGGGTTTGCACACGGCCGCTGGCGCTGCGGCTGGCTTCAGCGGTTCTCACCGACGGTGCGTGCCCGGCCAGGGCACGGCGGAAGGAGTCGAAGTCGCGCGCTTGCGCCGTGATGGTTTGTGAGGCTTCGGCGGCGGGGGGGGCGGCGGCCTGGCTGGCGCTGGGCACGTCGAGCACCGAACCGGCTTTCATCCGGTTGACGTTGTTCTGGATGAACGCGTCCGGGTTGCTGCGCAGCAAGGCCACCAGCATCTGGTCCAGCGACACGTTGGCCGGTTTGGTACGGGCGGCAATACGGCTGGCGGTGTCGCCAGGCTTCACGGTGACTTGTTGTTTGGGCTCGCTGGCGGCCGCCGCAGGTGTAGCCGGCGCCGGTGCTGGTGCACGCACTGGTGCCGGCGCGGGGGCCGGCGTAGCGCTAGCGCGCGCCGCGGGAGGCGCTGGGGGACGCGGTGTTTCCACGGCGCGTGGTGCCGTCGGCGCGGCGGCCTGGGTGCTGGGTGCTGGTGCTGCCGTGCGCGGCGCGGGGGCCGGGGCCGGAGCGGCGGGAATCTGGGCGGGTGTGTTGTTGGCTGCGTTGCTGGCCGTATTGCCTTGGCGCATGGCTGGCGGATCGAGCAGGACGGTGTAGTCGCGCACCACCCGACCGGATGCCCAGGTGAGCTGCAAGATCAAGTCGACAAACGGATCATTGACCGGCCGGTTGCTGGTGATGCGTATCACGGCACGGCCGCCTGGACGGCGCTGCAACGTGAGTTGCATGCCTATCAGTGCACTGTTGTATTCCAGACCTGCGGCGCGAAAGGCGTCGGGCGAGGCGAGTTCGGTACGCAGCGAGTCGGCTTCTTCGTTGCTGAGTTGCGGCACGTCGATTTCGGCCTGCAGGGGTTCACCCAGGGCGGAAAGCACGTTCAGCCGGCCCAGCACCAGGGCCTGGGCGTCGCTGGCTGGAAAACTCAATGCGGCCGCGGCCGCCAAGGCCACGGCCGTGGCTTTCCATCCAGACAAAGATGCCATCAAACCAGGGCTGGCGGAGACTGGGTCGACTGGCATTTTTGGATTCATTATTCGGGCAGGTGCCAAGACACTAAAACGAAAAAATCACCATAACATCAATGTCTTACGGTGACAAGCTAAGGCAGGTTATAACTTCTGTGAGGTCGTTTTCGACCTGTTACATCATGACACTTGTTGCCAAACGACAACGACCGACATGGTAGTCGGTCGTTGTAAAGCTTGGGCTATCTTCAGCGCATGGCGGTGATTATGCGGCCAGCAAAATGCGCAACATGCGGCGCAGCGGTTCGGCCGCGCCCCACAGCAGTTGGTCACCAATGGTGAAGGCGCCGACGTATTCCGGCCCCATGGCCAGCTTGCGGATGCGGCCAACCGGAATGCCCAGCGTGCCGGTGACGGCAACCGGGGTCAGGTCTTTCACGGTGGCTTCACGCGTGTTCGGCACCACCTTCACCCAGGCGTTGTCGGCCGCGATCATGGCTTCGATGTCGGCCACCGGCACGTTTTTCTTCAGCTTGAAGGTCAGGGCCTGGCTGTGGCAGCGCATGGCGCCCACACGCACGCAGAAACCATCGACCGGGGTGATGGCCGTGCCGAACGATGGGCCTTGGCCGAGGATCTTGTTGGTTTCGGCGCCGCCCTTCCATTCTTCCTTGGACATGCCCCATTCGGCATCGTCCTGGCTCTTGCCGATACCCAGATCCTTGTCGATCCAGGGGATCAGGCTGCCGCCCAGTGGCACGCCAAAGTTGGCGGTTTCAGCGGCCGACAACGATTGCTGCTTGGCCAGCAGCTTGCGGTCGATTTCCAGAATGGCGGACTTGGGGTCGTCCAGCAGGCTGCGCACTTCGGCGTTCAGCGTGCCGAATTGCGTCAGCAGTTCGCGCATGTGTTGTGCACCGCCGCCGGATGCAGCTTGGTAGGTCATGGAGGACATCCATTCCACCAGACCAGCCTTGTAGAGTGCGCCCACGCCCATCAGCATGCAGCTCACGGTGCAGTTGCCGCCGATCCAGTTCTTGCCGCCCTTGGACATGGCGTTCTGGATGACGGGCAGGTTCACCGGGTCTAGCACGATGACGGCGTCGTCCTTCATGCGCAGCGTGGAGGCGGCGTCAATCCAGTGGCCGGTCCAGCCCGCGGCGCGCAGCTTGGGGAAGACTTCGGAGGTGTAGTCGCCGCCTTGGGCGGTGATGATGATGTCGCAGCGCTTCAGGGCGTCGATGTTGAACGCGTCCTGGAGCGTGGTCTCGTTCTTGGCCTGGGCCGGGGCTTTGCCACCAGCGTTGGATGTCGAGAAAAACACTGGCTCGATCAGGTCGAAGTCGCCTTCTGCCTGCATGCGGTCGATCAGCACCGAGCCGACCATGCCGCGCCATCCGACCAGACCTACAAGATTACCTACCTTCATCACAATACCCTTTCAATTAATGAACGCTTCAACCGGTTGGACCCGCGTCCCCTAACCGTATTTCTGTGAGCCCGACGAGTCGAGCCGCAGTTCTTTGAAGCCCGGCTCGTCGAGCCGGGAGGGGCGTGACGAACCGGGCTAGATTAGCCTTTGGTTGTCTTCTTGGTAATCGCAGCCACCACGGCGTCACCCATTTCGCGGGTGCCGACTTTGGTGGTGCCTGCCGAATAGATGTCAGCCGTGCGCAAACCGGACGCGAGCACGTCCTTGACTGCAGACTCGATACGGTCGGCAGCTTCGGTTTGGTTGAGTGAGAAACGGAGCATCATGGCAGCGGACAGTATTGTAGCCAAAGGATTGGCAACCCCTTTGCCAGCAATGTCGGGCGCGCTACCGTGGCTGGGTTCGTAAAGGCCCTGGTTGCTCGAATTGAGCGACGCCGAAGGCAACATGCCGATGGAGCCGGTGAGCATGGCGGCTTCGTCCGAGAGGATGTCGCCAAACATGTTGCCGGTGACCACCACGTCGAACTTCTTCGGCGCCTTGACCAGTTGCATGGCCGCGTTGTCGACATACATGTGGTCGAGTTCCACGTCGGGGTACTCTTTGCCGACCTCAGACACGATGTCTTTCCAGAACTGGAAGGTCTCCAGCACGTTGGCCTTGTCTACGCTGGTCACGCGTTTGCTGCGCTTGCGCGCGGCTTCAAAGGCCACGCGGGCGATGCGTTCGACCTCAGGGCGCGAGTAACGCATGGTGTCGAAGGCTTCTTCCGCGCCGGGGAAGTGTCCGTCCACCGCCGTGCGGCGGCCGCGTGGTTGGCCGAAGTAGATGTCGCCGGTCAGCTCACGGATGATCAGAATGTCCAGGCCAGAGATGAGTTCAGGCTTCAGGCTGGATGCATCGACCAATTGCTCGTAGCAGATGGCGGGACGGAAGTTGGCAAACAGGCCGAGGTTCTTGCGCAGGCCCAGAATGGCTTGCTCGGGGCGGAACTGGCGCTCGAGTTTGTCGTACTTCCAGTCGCCCACGGCGCCGAACAATACGGCGTCGGCTTCCTTGGCAAGTTTCAAGGTGGCTTCGGGCAGGGGGTGGCCGTGGGCGTCATACGCCACACCACCGACCAGGGCGGTTTCCATCTCGAACTTGAGATCGAGCACGTTGAGCACACGCACGGCTTCGGCGACGATTTCGGTGCCGATGCCGTCACCCGGCAAGACTGCAATTTTCATGATTGAGTTTCTGGTTGCTATTAAATAAGAAGCGATTTACGCAATGGTGGTATGCGCCAGCCAAGGTTTTTTCGCTAAACGCTCGGCTTCAAAAGCCTTGATCTTGTCGGACTGGCGCAGCGTCAAACCAATGTCGTCAAAGCCGTTGAGCAGGCAGTACTTGCGAAAGGCCTGTACGTCGAATGGCAGCTCGGGGCCATGCGTCTGCACCACCACCTGGCGCTCCAGGTCTATGGTCAACTCGAACCCCGGGAAGGCGGCACAGGCGTCGAACAGGCCGGCCACCTGGGCATCGGGCAGCACGATGGGCAACAGGCCGTTCTTGAAGCTGTTGTTGAAAAAGATGTCGGCATAGCTGGGTGCGATGATGGCGCGAAAGCCGAACTGGTCGAGCGCCCAAGGCGCGTGTTCGCGCGACGAGCCACAGCCGAAGTTCTTGCGTGCCAGCAGAATCGACGCGCCCTTGTAGCGTGGCTGGTTGAGCACGAAGTCGGGGTTGGGTTTGCGGCTGGCCGGGTCCTGGCCGGGTTCGCCGTGGTCGAGGTAGCGCCACTCGTCAAACAGGTTCACGCCAAAGCCGGTCTTCTTGATCGACTTGAGAAACTGCTTGGGAATGATGGCGTCGGTGTCGACGTTCTCGCGGTCCATGGGCGCCACGAGGCCTTTGTGAACGGTAAATTTTTGCATGTCGAACTCTGGTGTGCGTTTACTTTGCGGCGCGCTCGATGGCGTTGCCGGCCTTGCCTATGTCCTGGCCCATGCCTTTGACGGTGTTGCAGCCGGTGACGATGAAGCCTGCGGCCAACACGATGAGGGTGATGAAGCGCATGGTGATCTCCTTGCTCAGTCAGGTTGATTAAGCGAACGCGCGCACGTCGACAAAGTGACCGTGCACGGCGGCGGCGGCGGCCATGGCCGGGCTCACCAGGTGGGTGCGTCCGCCCGCGCCCTGGCGGCCTTCGAAGTTGCGGTTGCTGGTGCTGGCGCATCGTTCGCCGGGCTCCAGCTTGTCGGCGTTCATCGCCAGGCACATGGAGCAGCCGGGTTCGCGCCATTCAAAACCGGCGGCCTTGAAGATCACGTCCAGGCCTTCGCGCTCGGCTTGTTCCTTGACCAGGCCAGAGCCCGGCACCACCATGGCGAGCTTGATGTTCTTGGCCACTTTCTGGCCCAGCTTCTTCACCACGGCGGCGGCTTCGCGCATGTCTTCGATGCGGCTGTTGGTGCATGAGCCTATGAACACCTTGTCGACGAAGATGTCGTTCAGCGGCTTGCCCGGCTCAAGGTTCATATAGGTCAACGCGCGCTCAATGGCGCCGCGTTTGTTCGGGTCTTTTTCTTTTTCTGGATCGGGCACACGGGCGTCCACACCCAGCACCATTTCGGGCGAGGTGCCCCAGGTGACTTGTGGCTGGATTTGCGAGGCGTCGAGTTCGACCACGGTGTCGAAGTGCGCGTCGGCATCGCTATGCAGCGTGCGCCAGTAGGCGGCTGCGGCGTCGAACTCAGCGCCGGAGGGCGCGAGCAAACGGCCCTTGACGTAGTGGATGGTTTTTTCGTCCACGGCCACCAGGCCGGCACGCGCGCCGGCTTCGATTGCCATGTTGCAGACCGTCATGCGGCCTTCCATGCTGAGGGCGCGAATCGCCGCACCCGCAAACTCAATGGTGTAGCCGGTGCCACCCGCCGTGCCGATCTTGCCGATGATGGCCAGCACGATGTCCTTGCCGCTGCAGCCCTTGGGCAACTGGCCTTCCACCTTGATGAGCATGTTCTTGGCCTTCTTGGCCAACAGCGTTTGTGTGGCCATGACGTGCTCGACTTCGCTGGTGCCTATGCCGTGCGCCAAGGCGCCAAATGCTCCGTGGGTCGACGTGTGTGAATCGCCGCAGACCACGGTCATGCCGGGCAGCGTAGCGCCGTTTTCAGGGCCGATGACGTGCACGATGCCCTGGCGCTTGGACATGAACGGAAAGTAGGCCGCCGCGCCGGATTCGGCGATGTTGGCGTCCAGCGTGGTGATCTGTTCCTTGCTGATGGGGTCGGCAATGCCGTCGTAGCCCAGTTCCCAGCCGGTGGTGGGCGTGTTGTGGTCGGCCGTGGCGACGATGGAGCTGATGCGCCAGACCTTGCGGCCGGCCGCGCGCAGGCCTTCAAAGGCTTGCGGGCTGGTGACTTCGTGCACCAGATGGCGGTCGATATAGAGGATGGTGGTGCCATCGTCTTCGGTATGGACGACGTGTTCGTCCCAGATTTTGTCGTAGAGGGTGCGTCCCATGGTGTTTTCCTTCGTGGAGGTCAAGATTTTAGTGAGCCGCTTGTAAAGCCTTGACTGCTTTTGGCGTGGCAGCGGGTGGTTTTTGTTGCTGGGGCTCGGCGCTCAAATGGTCAACCAGCAAGCGCGCCGTCAGCGGCAGTGTGCTGAAGTCGCGCGCCACCAGGGTGAGCTGGCGCGCCGCCCAGTGATCAAGCAGCGGCACGGCGGTGAGGCCGCCCATGGCGGACATCAGTTCAAACGCGCGTTGCGGCATCACGCCCACGCCCAGGCCGTTCAAAATCATGCGGCACAAGGCGTCGAGTCCGGTGACGTGGATGCGCAATTTGATGCTGCGCCCGCGCAGCGCGGCGGCCTGGTGCATGGCCAGCGAGATCGAGCTGTTGGCGTGTAAACCCACGTGGTCGAAGTCCAGCGTGTCGTGGAAATGAATGGCAGTCTCGCCAGCGAGTGCATGGCCTTGCGGCACCACCAAGGTGAGCCGGTCTTGCCGGTAGGGCAGGGTTTGCAGATCGCCGGCGCCGTTGGCGGCGTTACAAATGCCGAGGTCGGCCGCGCCTTCCTGCACGGCGCGGATCACTTCGGTGCTGAGGTGTTCTTCCAGGTCAACCTTGACCTCTTGGTGCGCACGAATAAAGGCGCCCAGGTCTTCGGGCAAAAACTGCACGATGGCCGAGATGCTGGCGTGCACCCGCACGTGGCCACGCACACCGTCGGCGTATTCGCTGAGTTCACCCTGCATCTTCTCCAGGCTGAACAACACGGTGCGCGCGTGGTGCAACAGGCTTTCACCCGCAGGCGTCAGCGATACACCACGGGTGTGGCGGTAGAGCAGGGGGGTGTCGAGTGTGGCTTCCAGGTCGCTCAGGCGTTTGCTCACGGCCGAGGCGGCAATGAATTCGCGTTCTGCGGCTTTGCCTATGCTGCCGAGTTCACACACCGCCACAAACAGCTGCAGCGAGGTCAAATCCATTCGGCGGGCAAAGTTGCGTTCGGTGGGGCGCATGGTGTGGAGCGAGTGGCCTGGTCCTGCCGGGGATGCTCTGAAATGGGCATCGTCTTGCAAGATGGGTTAACGATTTTCCACCTTTATTAAAGACCTTTGTCATCGCAAACGGCGATGGGTGGCATGTCGCGTGATGCAGCCGTAGAAGGTTTCAAGGGTTTTTCGCGTTTTGGCGCTGATTGGGTGTGTGGTGGCAGCTATTGAAAACGTAGCTGATGAAGCCCGGGGCGGCCGCTTAAACTCTGGCCCAAATGATCAATCCATCCCACGCTCCCTCTTCTTCCGTTGTGATCGCCACCCACAACGGCTCTTTTCATGCCGACGATATCTTCGGCGTCGCCGTGTTGATGCTGCTGCATCCCCAGGCTCAACTCATACGCACACGCGACACGGCGCAGATTGCGCAGTCGGACTTTGCGGTCGACGTGGGCGGCGAGTGGGATGCGACGCGTGGCCGCTTCGACCACCACCAGCGTGGTTTTGCGGGCGCGCGTGACGGCGGCGTGGTGTACGCCAGTGCTGGCCTGGTTTGGCGCGAATATGGCGCGGCCCTGGTGGAAAAGATGTTCGGCCTGGGCGATGCGCCGCTCGCGCAGAGTGTGGCCGCGGCCCTGGATGAAGAGTTGGTTCAGCACCTGGACCGCGCCGACACTGGCGCGGCGCATGGTGCGCCCGGCTTGTTTGGTCTGTCGGCTTTGATGTCGCAGTTCAACACCACCTGGGATATTCGGGGCGACGCGGAGCAGGACGAAGTGAAGGCACTGGCCCAGTTTCGCAAAGCTGTTGAGGTGATGACGACGCTGCTGACGGCCACCCTGGACCAATTGCGCGCCAAGGCCCAAGGTGCTGCACTCGCGCGCAATGCTGAGAAGTTGTTTGGCGGCCAGGTCTTGTTGATGCCACGCGGTGGCCTGCCATGGCGTGAGGTGATCAGCCGCGAGATGCCCGAAGTGCTGTTTGTGGTCTACCCCGATTCCAGCGCGCAGCAGTACCAGTTGCATGTGGTGACGGTGGAGCCGCACTCGTTTCAAGCGCGCAAGGATTTGCCCAAGGCCTGGGCGGGGCTGCGTCTCGCGGAGTTGGCCGAGGTGACGGGTGTGGCCGATGCCGTGTTTTGCCACAACGGCAGGTTCATTGCCGGCGCCGCTTCCTTGGCCGGCGCCACGCGTCTGGCCGAGATCGCCTTGGCCGCCGACGCCTGAGCGCGTGGCTTGGGCGGCCGGGCTACACCAGCAAA
Organism: Variovorax sp. HJSM1_2; assembly: GCF_049316285.1. Lineage (NCBI taxonomy): Bacteria > Pseudomonadati > Pseudomonadota > Betaproteobacteria > Burkholderiales > Comamonadaceae > Variovorax > Variovorax sp. HJSM1_2. Next base: position 205,003 of record NZ_JBMOXA010000008.1, read on the forward strand.
TCGGCCGACAACAAACGCACGCGGTGGTCTATGTAGTAACCGCCGTATTCGGTGTAGCGCAGCAGGTTGCGGTGGCATTGTGTGCAGTGCCACACATCGCAGCGGTTGAAGGGGAAGAACTTCAGCGCAATCGGCGCGTTGGGCGCGTCGTAGCGTGTGCCGTCGGGGTGGTGTTCTTCGAAGGTCGGCTCGTACAGATCGGGGTCTCGGAGCGTGGCGACTTGCTCCATGAGTGCGGCTGGCCAACGGTCCTCGGCCATGCTTTCCCAGCTTGCATAGTGGGCCGAGCCGCAAGGGCAGGGCGCGCTGCGCGCTGCGGGCAGTTTGTCGAGCAAGGTACGCAGTTCAGCGGTGGTCGGGATGAAGGAGGGCACGGCGGTTCCTAGCGTCAACAAGAAAACATTGCGTGAAAAACAAAAAAGCCCGCCGATGTTGCCATCGCGCGGGCTTTTTGCTCAGGGGTCGCGTGGGCTTAGCGTTGGGCGATAGGCTTCACGTCGCGGCTTTCCGAGCCGACGAACAGTTGACGTGGGCGGCCGATCTTGTACTCGGAGTCGCCAATCATTTCGTTCAACTGGGCGATCCAGCCCGACGTGCGCGCCAGCGCGAACACGGCGGTGAACAGCGGCGTAGGAATGCCGATGGCGCGCTGCACGATGCCGGAGTAGAAGTCGACGTTGGGGTAGAGCTTGCGCGAGACGAAGTAGTCGTCTTCCAGGGCAATCTTTTCCAGCGCCATGGCCAGCTTGAACAGCGGGTCGTTTTCCAGGCCCAGCTCTTGCAAAACTTCCTTGCAGGTTTCTTGCATCAGCTTGGCGCGTGGGTCGTAGTTCTTGTACACGCGGTGGCCAAAACCCATCAGCTTCACGCCAGAGGATTTGTCCTTGACCTTTTCCATGAACTCGCCAACCTTGGACACGCCACCCATCTTCTGGATGTCTTCCAGCATGTTCAGGCAGGCTTCGTTGGCACCGCCGTGGGCCGGGCCCCACAGACAGGCTACGCCGGCGGCAATGGCTGCAAACGGGTTGGTGCCGGACGAACCGCACAGGCGCACGGTGGAGGTCGAGGCATTTTGTTCGTGGTCAGCGTGCAGCGTGAAGATGCGGTCCAGGGCGCGCTCCAACACGGGGCTCACCTTGTACTCTTCACATGGCGTGGCGAACATCATGTGCAAGAAGTTGCCGGCGTAGCTCAACTCGTTCTTGGGGTACATGTAGGGTTGGCCAATGGTGTACTTGTACGCCATGGCGACCAGCGTTGGCATCTTGGCGATCAGGCGGATCGCGGCGATTTCACGGTGTTCTGGGTTGGTGATGTCGGTGCTGTCATGGTAGAAGGCCGACAGTGCGCCCACCAGGCCGGTCATGATGGCCATTGGGTGCGCATCACGGCGGAAGCCACGCAGGAAAAACTGCATCTGCTCGTTGACCATGGTGTGGTTGGTCACGAGTTTGGAGAAGTCAGCCTTTTGCTTGGGGTTGGGCAGTTCTCCGTACAGCAACAGGTGACAGGTTTCCATGAAGTCGCAGTTGGTGGCCAACTGCTCGATCGGGTAGCCGCGGTACAGCAGTTCACCCTTGTCGCCGTCGATGTACGTGATGGCCGATTGGCACGACGCGGTCGACAGAAAACCAGGGTCGTACGTGAACATGCCCGTTTGCGCGTACAGCTTGCGGATGTCGATCACATCAGGGCCAATGCTGCCCTGGTAGACCGGCATCTCGACACTGGGGCTGCCGTTGCTAAACGACAGGGTGGCTTTGTTATCAGCGAGTTTCATGTTTGCCCTTTCAGCGGTTTTCTCTCAACATTGTTAAAACTTCATGCACATCGTCACGGTCCAACTCAGGGTTCACCTCAGCAGGTGTTTTGCGGGCCAAGTGCAGATCAAGTAAATCGTTATCACTTAAATCCATTAAAGCACTCAAAGCACCCGCTTGCCTGACGGTCAGGTGTTTTACGTACCGCGCAAAAAACCGCTCGATGAACAGGTCGTTTTCCACCATGCCGCGACGGCTGCGCCAGCGCAGCATGTTGGCGCTGCGCTCGTCGAGCAAGTCGTCTGCAGCGGGTGACTCTGATGGAGTGGTAGATGGCACCAGTTGTTCCTCAAATGGTCCGTAGAACCATCATTTCCTTGATCTTGCCAATGGCCTTGGTGGGGTTCAGACCCTTGGGGCAGACATCGACGCAGTTCATGATGGTGTGGCAACGGAACAGGCGGTACGGGTCTTCCAGGTTGTCCAGGCGTGCACCCGTGGCGTCATCGCGGCTGTCGGCGATGAAGCGGTAGGCTTGCAGCAGGCCGGCTGGGCCGACGAACTTGTCTGGGTTCCACCAGAAGCTGGGGCAGCTGGTGGAGCAGCTGGCGCACAGGATGCACTCGTACAAACCGTTCAGCTCTTCGCGCTCTTCAGGGCTTTGCAGGCGCTCGCGCTCGGGCGCCGGGGTGTCGCTGATGAGATAGGGCTTGATCGAGTTGTATTGCTTGAAGAACTGCGTCATGTCGACGATCAGGTCGCGGATGACCGGCAGGCCGGGCAGCGGCTTCAACACGATCACGCCTTTGAGCGTGTTCATGTTGGTCAAGCAGGCCAAGCCGTTCTTGCCATTGATGTTCATGGCGTCCGAGCCGCAAACACCTTCGCGGCACGAACGGCGGAACGAGATGCTCGGGTCCTGGGCCTTCAGCTTCACCAGGGCGTCCAGCAACATGCGTTCGTGGCCGTCGAGTTCGATCTCGACCGTCTGCATGTACGGCTTGGCATCTTTGTCCGGATCGTAGCGATAGATTTGGAATGTGCGCTTCGTCATGTTTTTTCTCTCGTGGGTCGGCTGGCGATCAGAACGTGCGGACCTTGGGCGGCACGCTGTCCACCGTCAGGGGCTTGAGGTTCACTGGCTTGTAGGTCAGGCTGTTGTCAGCGCTGTGCCACAGCGTGTGCTTCATCCATTCCTTGTCGTTGCGGCCCAGTGGGAAATCAGGATGGTCGGCAGGGTGCTCGTAGTCGTACACGGTGTGTGCGCCACGGCATTCCTTGCGTGCAGCGGCCGAGGTCATGGTCGCCTGTGCGACTTCGATCAGGTTGTCGACTTCCAGCGCTTCCATGCGCGCGGTGTTCCAGACCTTGGACTTGTCTTTCAGCGTCACCGAGCCCACTTGGGTGCGGATCTCGTTGATCTTGACCACGCCTTCGTCCATGCTGGCTTGGGTGCGGAACACACCAGCGTGTTGCTGCATCGACGAGCGGATGTTGTTGGCGATGTCTTGGGCGTAGACGCCGTCTTTCGACTCTTCGAGCTGGTTCAGGCGGGCCAGCGTGCGGTCAGCGCCGTCGGCCGGCATGGGCTTGTGCTCGCTGCTGCCCTTGACGGTGGAGATGATGTGGCGGCCGGCCGATTTGCCGAACACCAGCAAGTCGAGCAGCGAGTTCGTGCCCAGGCGGTTGGCACCGTGCACCGAAACGCAAGAGCATTCGCCCACGGCGTACAAGCCGTTGACCACCTGGTTGTGCACGTCACCGTTCTGGATCACGACCTGGCCGTTGATGTTGGTCGGGATGCCGCCCATTTGGTAATGGATGGTGGGCACCACAGGGATAGGCTCTTTGGTGATGTCGACGTTGGCGAAGTTCACGCCGATCTCGTACACCGAAGGCAGACGCTTGTGGATGGTTTCCGCACCCAGGTGGTCCAGCTTCAGCACCACGTAGTCTTTGTTCGGGCCGCAGCCACGGCCTTCCTTGATTTCCTGGTCCATGGAGCGCGACACGAAGTCGCGTGGGGCCAAGTCTTTCAGCGTAGGCGCATAACGTTCCATGAAACGTTCGCCATTGCTGTTGAGCAAAATGGCGCCTTCGCCACGGCAGCCTTCGGTCAACAACACACCTGCGCCGGCCACGCCGGTGGGGTGGAACTGCCAGAACTCCATGTCTTGCAGTGGAATGCCGGCACGTGCGGCCATGCCCAGGCCGTCGCCGGTGTTGATGAAGGCGTTGGTCGATGCGGCGAAGATGCGGCCCGCACCGCCGGTGGCCAGCAACACGGCCTTGGCTTGTAATTCGTACAGGTCGCCGGTTTCGAGTTCAAGGGCGGTCACGCCGACCACATCACCATCGGCGTTGCGGATCAGGTCCAGCGCCATCCATTCGACGAAGAAGTTGGTCTTGGCCTTGACGTTTTGCTGGTACAGCGTGTGCAGCATGGCGTGGCCGGTACGGTCGGCTGCAGCGCAGGCGCGTTGCACCGGCTTTTCGCCGTAGTTGGCGGTGTGGCCGCCGAACGGACGCTGATAGATGGTGCCGTCTGGGTTGCGGTCGAACGGCATGCCGAAGTGTTCGAGCTCATACACAACCTTGGGGGCTTCGCGGCACATGAATTCGATGGCGTCCTGGTCGCCCAGCCAGTCAGAACCCTTGATGGTGTCGTAGAAGTGGTAGTGCCAGTTGTCTTCCGACATGTTGCCCAAAGAGGCGCTCACGCCACCTTGTGCGGCCACCGTGTGTGAACGCGTGGGGAACACTTTGGACAAGGAGGCCACGCTCAGGCCGGCCTGGGACAATTCCAGTGCGGCGCGCATGCCGGAGCCGCCGGCGCCAATGATGACAACGTCGAACTTACGCTTGGTGATAGTCGATTTGGTGTAGCTCATGCTCACAGTCTCCAGAGAACTTGGATAGCCCAGCCGGCGCAGCCGACCAGCCATACGATGGTGAAAATCTGGAGCGAGAGTCGAAGCCAGATGATGGATGTGACGTAGTCCATCCAGATGTCGCGCATGCCCACCCACACGTGGTACAGCAAAGCCAAGATGACGGAGAAGGTCAGGACCTTCATCCATTGGGACGCAAAAATGCCGGCCCAGATTTCATAGGTGATGGGACCGGAGGTGAACAGCACTTGGCCGAGCACCAGCACGGTGAAGATGGCCATCAGGCCACCGGTGACACGTTGGGCCAACCAGTCGCGCAGACCGTAGTGTGCGCCGACGACCAGGCGCTTGGAGCCGTAATTGACAGACATGAAAAGGCTCCTTGCTTAGTACAGGCCGAACAGCTTGGCTGCCAGCACGATGGTCAGGCCGATGCTCAGCACCAGCGTCACTTGTGCGGACGACTTGCCAAACTCTTTGCTGACGGCGTGGTTCACGTCCATCCACAAGTGGCGCAAGCCCGCGATGAAGTGGTGCAGGTAAGCCCACATAATGGCCAGCACCACCAGCTTGAAGAACCAGCCGGGCACAAAACCAGCACCGACGTTGAAAACGGCCCGGAATTTGGAGTGGGAGATCTCGCTGGAAACCGAGGTGTCGAACATCCAGATGATGAACGGCATCAGCAAGAACATGATGAAGCCGCTGATGCGATGCAGAATGGAGACGATGCCAGCGGGAGGGAGCCGGTAGCCGGGGAGATCCTTGAGGACGTGGATATTTCTAAATTCAGGCCGCTTGGGCCGCTTTGCTGAGGCTAGCTCGGTCATATGTGTGCTTTCGTGGATGTAACGGCTTTGTAATTCGTAATAGCAAACAACTCAAAATTCTATTGCAACGCAGCACGGCCTGATCGAACTGGCTGCGAATAACCTAGTGTCTCGCACAGTGGCGTGTCAGCTGAGTTCATTGCGATAGTGGTGTGTCGCGGTGTTGTAGAGGCCGCGGCGCAACTCCATCGGGGTGTCGTTGTACGTGTAAGCAATGCGCTCCACGCTCAATAACGGCGTTTGTGCCGAGACTTGCAGCAGCGTGGCCTGTTCGGCATCTGCTGCCACGGCGCGAATTTTTTCTTCGGCGCGCACCATGCGAATGCCGAACTGGGTTTCAAACATGGCGTACATCGGACCTCGGTCGCTGGTCAGATGTTCTGCCGTCAAGCCTTTGAACTGAATGCCCGGTAACCACAGGTCTTCCAGAATGCGCGGAACGAACACGCCGTTGATGGCAAAAGACAATACGCGGCGCACTTGCAGAACGCCGTCGCCGGTGCGCAGCCCCAGGGCGCGCGCCACTTCGGCGCTGGCGCGCGAGCGTTTGCAGTCGATGATGTGGCGCTGCGCGGGCCCCTCGGACTCTATATCGCCCTGATCGGGCACCAGCTTGAGGAAACGGTAACGCACATGTTGCTCGCTGTGCGTGGCGACAAACGTGCCTTTGCCTTGGCGGCGCAGCAGCAGGTTCTCGGCGGCCAGCTCGTCGATGGCTTTGCGCACCGTGCCCTGGCTGACCTTGAAACGGGCGGCCAACTCCATTTCACTGGGGATGGCTTCACCCGGTTTCCATTCGCCCGCTTCCAGGCTCTGCAGGATCAGCCCTTTGATCTGCTGGTACAGCGGACTGAATGCGGGCGTCAGGGCCGGTGCGGCGGCCGCAGGCAGGCTGAACTCGGCGGCACCAGAGGAGGGGTCGCTGGCTGGATGCGTGGATTGGGCCATCGGAGGGCGGGCGTTCAGTGGGCGGGCGTGGGTTTGCGGTAGACCCGAATCATATCTTATATAAGACATAAGACAAATTGACGCAAGCGCGTTATCGAGAGTAAACTGATGGACTGTTTGTGCGAGGCGTCAAGCCCATAAGACAGCCCGTGCAAAGTCATTTTTCTTCTCAACTCTCACTTCCTGGAGTCCTTCCCATGAGCAAAAAACCTGTTCGCGTTGCTGTCACTGGTGCCGCAGGTCAAATCGGCTACGCCTTGTTGTTTCGCATCGCCTCGGGCGAGATGTTGGGCAAAGACCAGCCAGTGATCCTGCAATTGCTGGAAGTGCCGGTTGAAGGCCCACAAAAAGCGCTCAAGGGCGTGATGATGGAACTCGACGACTGCGCGTTCCCGCTGCTGGTCGAGATGACCGCCCACAGCGACCCTATGACCGCCTTCAAAGACGCTGACTACGCGCTGCTGGTCGGTTCGCGCCCACGTGGCCCAGGCATGGAGCGTGCCGAGTTGTTGGCCGTGAACGGCGCCATCTTCACAGCCCAAGGCAAGGCTTTGAACGCCGTGGCCAGCCGCAACGTGAAGGTGCTGGTGGTCGGCAACCCCGCCAACACCAACGCCTACATCGCCATGAAGAGCGCGCCTGATCTGCCACGCAAGAACTTCACCGCCATGCTGCGCCTGGACCACAACCGTGCGGCCAGCCAAATCGCGGCCAAGACCGGCAAGGCCGTGGCTGACATCGAAAAGCTGACCGTCTGGGGCAACCACTCGCCCACGATGTACGCCGACTACCGTTTCGCCACCATCAACGGCGAAAGCGTCGCCAAGATGATCAATGACCAGGAGTGGAATGCCAACACCTTCTTGCCTACGGTTGGCAAGCGCGGCGCCGCCATCATCGAAGCACGTGGCCTGTCGTCGGCTGCCTCGGCTGCGAACGCTGCCATCGACCACATGCGCGACTGGGCCCTGGGCACCAACGGCAAGTGGGTCACCATGGGTATTCCTTCTGACGGCCAGTATGGCATTCCAAAGGACACCATGTTCGGCTTCCCCGTCACCTGCGAAAACGGTGAATACAAGGTTGTCGAAGGTCTGGCCATCGACGCCTTCAGCCAAGAGCGCATCAACAAGACGCTGGAAGAGCTGCAAGGCGAGCAAGCTGGCGTGGCCCACCTGCTCTAAAGCGATCTAGTCACAGCATCCCATGGCCGACTGGAACCCCGCCCTCTACAGCCGATACGAGCGCGAGCGCACGCGCCCCGCGCGTGATCTGCTGGCCCAGGTAGGGCTTGAGAACCCCAAGCGGGTAGTCGACCTGGGGTGTGGCCCCGGCAACTCCACCGAGTTGCTGGTGCAGCGTTATCCAAATGCCCAAGTCACTGGTGTAGACAACTCTGAAGCCATGTTGGCGAGCGCGCGCAAGCGTTTGCCTGGTGCGACATTCGCGCTGGGCGACATCGCCACATGGTTGCCGAGCGAGCCTGTGGATCTGTTGTATGCCAACGCCTCCCTGCAATGGGTGGGCGAGCACGAAACGCTGATCCCCCGCTTGTTGAGCGCCTTGGCGCCCGGCGGCGTGTTGGCCTTTCAAATGCCTGATAACCGCGCCGAGCCTACACACCGGCTGATGCGCGAAGTGGCTGCTTCTGAACCGTTCAGCCGCTATTTCGAAGACCCGAACAATATGCGCACCGGCATCCTGCCGCTGGCGCAGTATTACGATTTGCTGGCACCACATGCCGCGACGTGTGACGCCTGGCACACCATTTACCAACACCCCATGGCCTCGGCCGCGGCGATTGTCGAGTGGGTCAGCAGCACCGGCTTGCAGCCATTCTTGAAGCGCCTGCCCGAAGCCGTGCAGCCGGACTATTTAGCCGAGTACCAGCGCCGCATCGATGCCGCGTATGCCGTCCGTGCGGATGGCCAACGGCTGCTGGCATTTCCGCGCCTGTTTGTGGTGGCCCAACGCGCTTAATTTCCGCATGGACCGTCTTCTTCAGCCTGAATCCAAGCACCAGCCCATGGCTGCTACCCATCCGCGCAAAGCCTTGCTCGGTGCGCAGGGTGGTGCGATTGTGTTGCCGGTTTGCGACCACTACAGCGGTGTGGAAGCACGCATGCGCAAAAGCCTGCAACTGCAGGCCGAGATGACCGAAGAATTCGGCGCCTGTGTGTTCGACGTGACGCTTGATTGCGAAGACGGCGCGCCTGTTGGTGGCGAGGCGGAACACGCGGCCCTGGTGGTGGAGCTGGCGCTGGCTGCTGCTTCGACTGCACGTGTGGCGGCCCGCGTACATGCCGTTGACCACCCAGCTTTCGAGCGCGATGTTGCGGTCATTGCCGGCCAAGCCGGCACGCGTTTGAGCCACATCATGCTGCCCAAGGTGGAGTCGGTGGCCGATGTGGAGCGCGCCGAGGCTGCATTGCAGCTGGCAGGCGCCGCCGACTTGCCGCTGCACGTGCTGATTGAGTCGCCCGCCGCCGTACACCGCGCATTCGACATCGCCGCGCATCCGCGCGTGCAGTCCATCAGCTTTGGCTTAATGGATTTTGTCTCGGCCCACGGTGGTGCCATTCCAGCCAGCAGCCTGCGCGCACAAGGCCAATTCACCCACCCGCTGGTGGTGCGTGCCAAGCTGGAAATTGCGGCTGCCTGCCATGCACACGGCAAGGTGCCGTCGCACTGCGTGGTCACCGAGTTCAGCGACACCGCTGCCATGCAGGCTGCGGCCAAACGCGCGGCGCACGAGTTTGGCTTTACGCGGATGTGGAGTATTCACCCCAGCCAGATCCGGCCCATTCTTGAAGCCTTTGCGCCAGAACAGCAAGAAATTGAAACAGCTTCGAAAATCATAGCTGCCGCCGCTGCTGTGCATTGGGCTCCAATCTCTTTTGCATCACAATTGCATGACCGCGCCAGCTACCGCTATTTTTGGCATGTCATCGAACGCGCGCATGCTACCGGCCGTGTATTGCCCGCAGAGATGCGACCTTATTTTCAGAGTTCACACTAGTGTGTAACGCCCTCACTTTCGGAGACCCCATGAGAGCCATTTTCATCACCGCCGCCATTGGTTTTTTGACCACCAGTCTGGCTTGGGCCGCAGACTCTGCCCCCGCCAAAGACAAGGCCGCCACCAAAACCGCCGCAACCGAAACCAAAAAAGCGCCCGCCAAGAAGAAAGCCGCCGTGACGCCAGAACGTCAGCAGCTGAAGACTGCCGCCATCAGCGTCGCCGCTGGCGTTGAAGCCGCTGAGGCTGCCTTGACCCCGGCCGAACTGGCGATTGCCGAGCGTGTGCAAACCGGCAACCTGCCTTGCGAGTTGGGCACCTCCGTCTCGCTCGAAGCCGATCCCAAAGCGCCTGGCTACTTCAACCTCAAGATGAAGAACGTCAGCTACCGCATGTTCCCCGTGGCCACCACCACCGGCGCCATCCGCCTGGAAGACCAGAAAGCCGGCGCCGTCTGGCTGCAGTTGGCCAACAAGTCGATGCTGATGAACCACAAGCTGGGTCAACGCCTGGCCGATGAATGCCTGAGCCCCGCGCAGAGCGTGGTCGCCGAAGCGCTGCGCAAGAACCCGCTGCCAAGCGTGCTGGATGCTCCAGCCGCCCCGGCTGTGGCTCAGAAGGCCGCACAGTAAGCCGCGCCAGCAGCACACAACATTAGATTTACCCACGATTCTGAAACAGGAGAGACCGCCATGTTGCAAGCCTATATGGACCATGTTGCCGAACGCGCCGCGCTCGGTATTCCCCCGCTGCCCTTGTCTGCCAAGCAGACGGCAGAGCTGATCGAGCTGCTGAAGAACCCGCCAGCCGGCAAAGAAGAATTCTTGCTTAACCTGCTGAGCCATCGTGTGCCAGCCGGTGTGGACGACGCGGCCAAGGTCAAGGCCAGCTACCTGGCGGCTGTGGCCCTGGGCAGCGAGAAAAACGCGCTGATCTCGCGCGCCCAAGCCACGCAGTGGCTGGGCACCATGCTCGGCGGCTACAACATCACGCCGCTGATCGAGCTGCTGAAGGACGCAGAAGTCGGTGGTGTGGCCGCTGAAGGCCTGAAGAAAACCCTGCTGATGTTCGACCAGTTCCATGACGTCAAGGAACTCGCCGATGCAGGCAATAACAATGCCAAGGCCGTGCTGCAAAGCTGGGCCGATGCCGAGTGGTTCACCAGCCGCCCTGAAGTGCCCAAGAGTATTACCTTCACCGTGTTCAAGGTGCCAGGCGAAACCAATACCGACGACTTGTCGCCCGCACCCGATGCGACGACGCGTCCCGACATTCCAATGCACGCCCTGGCGATGCTGAAGAACAAGCGCGAAGGCGCGGCCTTTGTGCCTGAAGAAGACGGCAAGCGCGGCCCGATCAAGTTCATCGAAGACCTGGTGGCGCGTGGCTTGCCCGTCGCTTATGTGGGCGACGTGGTCGGTACCGGCTCCTCGCGCAAGTCGGCCACCAACTCGGTGTTGTGGTTCACCGGTGAAGACATTCCTTTCATTCCGAACAAGAAGTTCGGCGGCATCTGCCTGGGTGCCAAGATCGCGCCTATCTTCTACAACACCATGGAAGACGCGGGTTCGCTGCCAATCGAACTCGACGTGAACCAGATGGACACGGGCGACACCGTTGAGCTGCGCCCCTACGATGGCAAAGCGCTGAAGGACGGCAAGGTCATCTCCGAATTCACCGTCAAGAGCGACGTGCTGTTCGACGAAGTGCGCGCCGGTGGCCGTATCCCGCTGATCATCGGCCGTGGCCTCACCGCCAAGGCGCGTGAGGCGCTGGGCCTGCCAGTGTCTACGCTGTTCCGTTTGCCACAAGAGCCTGTCGATTCCGGCAAGGGTTATTCGCTGGCGCAAAAAATGGTCGGCCGCGCCTGCGGTCTGCCAGAAGGCAAGGGCGTGCGTCCCGGTACTTATTGCGAACCGAAGATGACATCTGTGGGTTCGCAAGACACCACCGGCCCGATGACGCGTGATGAGTTGAAAGACCTGGCTTGCCTGGGCTTCTCGGCTGATCTGGTGATGCAGTCGTTCTGCCACACGGCGGCCTACCCCAAGAAGGTGGACGTCAAGACGCACCACGAACTGCCAGAGTTCATCTCCAACCGTGGTGGCATCAGCCTGCGCCCAGGTGACGGCGTTATCCACAGCTGGCTCAACCGCTTCTTGCTGCCAGACACCGTGGGTACCGGTGGCGACAGCCACACACGTTTCCCTATCGGCATCAGCTTCCCAGCTGGCTCTGGCCTGGTGGCTTTTGCGGCAGCCACGGGCGTGATGCCTTTGGACATGCCTGAGTCGGTGCTGGTGCGTTTCAAGGGCACGATGCAGCCGGGCGTGACCCTGCGCGATCTGGTCAACGCCATTCCGCTGTACGCCATCAAGGCCGGCCTGCTGACGGTGGAGAAGAAGGGCAAGAAGAACATCTTCTCCGGCCGCGTGCTGGAAATCGAAGGCCTGCCAGACCTGAAAGTTGAACAAGCGTTTGAGTTGTCCGACGCCTCTGCCGAGCGCTCCGCTGCCGGCTGTACCGTCAAGCTCAATAAAGAACCAATCATCGAATACATCAACAGCAACATCACGCTGATGAAGTGGATGATTGCCGAAGGTTATGCGGATGCACGTACCCTGGCTCGCCGTATCGCCGCACAAGAAGCCTGGCTGCAAAATCCGCAGTTGCTGGAAGGCGACGCTGATGCCGAGTACGCGGCCGTGATCGACATCGACCTGGCCGACATCCACGAGCCTATCGTCGCCTGCCCCAACGATCCAGACGATGTGAAGACCTTGTCCGACGTGGCGGGTGCGAAGATCGATGAAGTCTTCATCGGTTCGTGCATGACCAACATTGGCCACTTCCGCGCTGCGTCCAAGCTGCTCGAAGGCAAGCGCGACATTCCGGTGAAGCTGTGGGTTGCCCCACCGACCAAGATGGATGCACATCAGCTCACCGAAGAAGGCCATTACGGCGTCTTCGGCACGGCGGGTGCGCGTACCGAAATGCCCGGCTGCTCGCTGTGCATGGGCAACCAGGCCCAGGTGCGCGAAGGTGCCACGGTGATGTCCACTTCGACGCGTAACTTCCCCAACCGCCTGGGCAAGAACACCAACGTTTATCTGGGCTCGGCTGAACTCGCGGCGATCTGCTCGCGTTTGGGCTACATCCCCTCCAAGGAGGAGTACATGGCCGACATGGGTGTGATCAACAAAGACGGTACCAAGATCTACCAGTACCTGAACTTTGACCGTTTGGAAGAGTTCAAGAGCGTGGCAGACACCGTGAAGGACGGCGTAGTGGCGTAGTCCTCCGCCGCGCTGAGTAAAAAATGGCCCTTCGGGGCCATTTTTTATTGCATGCAAAAAATATTTCTACTATTGAGTTGTTTATTGTATTCAAATATGATTTGTGAACTGATTGATTTTTATTGTTCTCAATTCCTGTCAAGGCTTGTATGTCAAAAAGCTCTGATTTCCGCGATACACCGGCCCACTTGATTCGCCGTGCCCATCAATTGGCCGTGGCCATCTTCATGGAAGAAACTTCCGAATATGCGGTAACGCCGGTACAGTTTTCGATACTGGCGGCGCTGCTGGATTCCCCGGGAGAAGACCAGGTCAGCCTTGCCGCCCATGTGGCATTCGATGCCGCCACGTCGGGTTCGGTCGTCAGTCGACTTGAGGCAAGGGGTTGGATTCACCGAGAGGCCGACGTGGGTGATCGGCGTCGGAAACGGCTATGGGTGACACCCGATGGCCGCCAGGCCGTACGCGAAATTCGCCGTGCTGCAAAACGCGCCCAAAACCGCGTTATGGGGCCACTGGCCGCCAATGAACAAGAGGTTCTTAAAGAGCTTCTGTCAAAAATGATTACGCGGCTCGAAGCGCCACAGTAAGTGTGTTGGTAACTCGCCCGTAACCCCGCAGAGCTCATGAGTTGCCAAGCGACTTGTGCGGATCATGTCCTTGTAAGCCTGGGGCTTGCGACTTTGCCAGTAGTGAACCATTTGTAGCATTCTGAAGCTAGGCTTCGCACCAATATGCTGCAAGTTGAGGTTGAATGGAGCTTTCTGATCTCGCTTGAACATAAGGAGTATTCAATGGCAAACATTCAGCACATGGCAAAGCTGCCGCTTTTGGGTTTTGTCGCTTCGGCGGTGATTTTGACGGGCTGTGCCAATATGTCCGAAACCCAAAAGGGAACGGCAATCGGCGCCGGTATTGGAGCGGCTGCCGGCGGAATTATTGGCGACGGGCGCGGTGCTGCCGTGGGGGCTGGGCTAGGCGCGTTGGGTGGCTACGTGTGGTCTAAGCACATGCAAGACAAAAAAGCCGAAATGGAGCGCGCGACTGCTGGCACCGGCGTCGATGTGGTGCAGACCCCCGACAATCGACTCAAGCTGAACATCCCCAGCGATATTTCCTTTGACACTGGCCGCGCTGACATCAAACCGAATTTGCGTCCCATCCTGGACCAATTTGCCAACGGTTTGCGCGATCAGCCGAATACGGAGGTGCGCATTATTGGCCACACGGACAGCACCGGTTCGGATGCCATCAATGATCCGCTTTCGCGCCAACGCGCTGCCAGCGCACGCGACTATTTGGTTTCGCGCGGCGTTAGTGCCAACCGCATCGTGACGGATGGTCGTGGTGCGCGCGAACCCATCGCCGACAACACCAGCGATGCGGGCCGTTCGCGCAACCGCCGCGTGGAGATTTTCCTGGGTGAACGCGCCGCAGGCTAAACGTCCGTGGGGGTGTATGCACCACCATCAGCATGGCTAAAGGCAAAAAAATGGCTCGCACTGCGAGCCATTTTTTATCCGAATCCCTTGCCAGGATCAGTCGGATTTTTGTACCAGGTCGAAATGCTCCACGAGCGGCGGGCTCGCGAAGAACGGTCCGACGATGGCGCGCCACTCAGCAAAAGCAGGGGACTCACGAAAACCCACGTTGTGGTCTTCTATCGTGGCCCAGCGAATCTGTAGCACGTAGCGCTCAGGCGACTCAATGCCCTTGTGTACGCTGCTGCCCAGAAAGCCCTTGGCTTTGCTGATCACCGTGGTTAAACCGTGTTGAATGGCCGCGTCAAACTCGGCTTGCTGCCCGGGCTTGATGCGAATTTCTGCGAGTTCAAGAATCATGTGGATATGGTTTCAATCAATGTGTCGTGATGGGTGGCTTCACAGCACCTCGCTGGCGTAGTCCGCCAGTCTGGAGCGCTCGCCTCGGGCAAGTGTGATGTGGCCGCTGTGAGGCCAGCCCTTGAACTTGTCGACGGCAAAAGTCAGACCGGATGAGCCTTCCGTCAGGTAGGGGGTGTCAATTTGCTGCAGGTTGCCCATGCAGATGATCTTTGTGCCGGGGCCTGCGCGCGTGATCAGCGTCTTCATCTGCTTGGGCGTCAGGTTCTGCGCCTCGTCGATGATCACGTACTTGTTCAAGAAGGTGCGGCCGCGCATGAAGTTCATGCTTTTGATCTTGATACGCGAGCGGATCAACTCATTGGTGGCAGCGCGGCCCCATTCGCCGGCACTGGTTTCGGTCTTGGCCAAGACTTCGAGGTTGTCGTCCAGTGCGCCCATCCATGGGCCCATCTTTTCTTCTTCGGTGCCGGGCAGGAAACCAATGTCTTCACCCACGCTGACGGTGGCGCGGGTCATGATGATTTCGGTGTAGCGGCGGTCGTCCAGCACCTGGGTCAGGCCAGCGGCCAGGGCCATCAGGGTCTTGCCAGTGCCGGCGTTGCCGGTCAGCGTGACGAAGTCGACTTCCGGGTCCATGAGCAAATTCATGGCGAAGTTCTGTTCGCGGTTGCGCGTGGTCACGCCCCACACGGCGTGCTTTAGGTGGTTGTAGTCTTTCAGCGTTTTGAGCACCGCGGTCTTGGCGCGGATTTCGGTCACGCGAGCGTAAAGACTAGGCTCACCCGGCGCTTCAAAGAACACAAACTGGTTGATCAGCAATTCGGGCACGATGGGCCCGGAGATGCGGTAGAAGGTGTGCAGGCCTTGTTGCCAGCTCTCCACCGTCTTGCCGTGTTTGCTCCAGAAGTCCGGTGGCAGGGCGAGCGCGCCAGAGTAGAGAAACTCGCCGTCTTCTAGCACCTTGTCGTTCTGATAGTCCTCGGCTTCCAGGCCCAGTGCACGCGCCTTGACGCGCATGTTGATGTCTTTCGACACCAGCACCACTTCGCGTGGCGCGTATTGCAAACGCAGGGCTTCCACCACGCCCAGAATCTGGTTGTCGGCCTTGCCCTGCGGCAGGCTGGTAGGCAAGCTGTAGTTCAGGGGTTCGGTCTGGAAGCGCAGTTTGCCCTGGGCTTCGATATGGCCCGTGGCGTCCAGTGGCAAACCAACGGCGATGTCGGCGCCATTGGTGCCGGCCAGCGCGTCTAGTGTGCGGCTGGCCTGGCGCGCGTTGCGCGCCACTTCGGTCATGCCTTTTTTGTGGCCATCCAACTCTTCCAGCACGATCATGGGCAGGAAGATGTCGTGTTCTTCAAAGCGGAACAGGCACATCGGGTCGTGCATCAACACGTTGGTGTCGAGCACAAACAGCTTGGTGAGCGCGCCAGCTTTGGCTACTTTGCGTTTGGGCGCTGCTCCACGGGTGCTGCTTGGTGCACGTGGGGCGTCTTCTTTGCCCTCAGCGGGACGCGAAGCAACGGTTTTGGTTTCGACCTGCACCATAGGTTCTTTCGCCATGGCGACCGGACGATTTTCCGGCGCAGCCTCTGGAGCTTTTCGCGCTTGCGGTTTGTCCACGGGTTCGGTCAGGAGGCGAGCTTTCGATTTCGCGGCCGTGCTGGTTTTCGCGGCAGGGCGAGCAACAGCGGGAACATCAAAATCTGCGCGGGCCAGGGTTGCGGCGCGCTTAGTGGGGGCGGGGGGCAGTGGCATATAGCGGAGGCTCGCGGTGGTGAAGTGGATCTAAGCAATCGGTCAAATAGCGAATCAGGGATCAGAAAGCAAAAAAGCCGCCAGGAGGCCTGGGCGGCTTTTGCGGGGGGAGCGCTCTCGAGATCACTGACTGCATGAAACCATTATGCATGAGCCGTGTGTCGTGTGGCATCTCCTTCCAAATCTCATCCACCAACCCCGGAAACCTGATTTCCGAGGGGCGGCTGTGTTGGCTTTAGGCGGACTTTTTCAAGTCTTTGACGGCTTGCAACACTTCATCGACGTGACCAGGGACCTTGAGTCCGCGCCACTCTTGTTGCAGAACGCCATCCGCACCAATCAGAAAGGTGCTGCGCTCAATGCCCTTGACCTTCTTGCCATACATGATCTTGTTTTTGACGACACCGAACATGTGGCACATTTTTTCTTCGGTATCGGCGATCAACTCAAACGGCAGCTCAAGCTTGGTCTTGAATTCGTCGTGCGACTTCATGTTGTCGCGGGACACGCCGAACACGGTGGCACCAGCCTTGACAAATTCTTTGTGTTTGTCGCGGAACTGCATGGCTTCCGTGGTGCAGCCTGGGGTGTTGTCTTTAGGGTAAAAGTACAAGACCACAACCTTGCCGTGATGCGAGGTATTCGAGACCTTGATACCGCCGGTCGCAACAGCATCAAATTCTGGGATGGGTTTATTGACAACGATCGCCATATAGCTTTGAATCTCTTTAGACAGAATGTGGTCGTTGAAGGTTCCAAGAGTCGAAACGGGACTTCAATACGTGTCCTTCTGCATGCGCACGCAAATCGTTACCATTTCAAAAGCATAGGTGTCGTATTGAGTTTCAGTAGCTCAATTGCAACGGACCAGTGGTTTTCTTTGAACAACAGCCCCTGATTTTACCCTGAAATCGACCTTCAGGCTGCTGGCTCTAGTAGCAAGGCCACGGCGACGTGACGGCCTTCCTGCGCGAGGATGTTGTAGGTACGGCAGGCGGCGCCGGTATCCATGGTCTCCAAACCGATGCGCAGCGCCATCAAAGTTTGCAGCCATTGGGGCTTGGGGAAGCGAATCCGGTCGCCGCTGCCAAAGATCACCAGCTCGGGCTTCAATTCGGCCAGCATGGCGAAATGCTCTGCGCCCAAATCTTCATAACGCTGGCAATTCCAGTCGACCATGTGGCCGCGCGATGTGAGCAGCAGGCTGTGCTGCCGGGTCTCGCCATCAACCTTGACCCACCCGGGGCCATAACCCGTGATGGCCTGCACGTCGAATTTGTCGGGTTGGAGTTTCATGGTGCGGGTGCGCTGGCTGGCGCAGTTGGATATGGGTTCCACGCCAAAAAGTCGGCTATAGAAATGTGGTCCAATTATAGGTTTCGCCCACGCCTAGCCTGACGGAGACAACCGCGTTAACCAGGGCGAACGTAGGGGCAGCAACATGGGTCGCGCCGTCTCAGATGACAAGTTGGAACACATGAAGACCATTCGCAAATCAGCCAAGCTCGCCAGCGTTTGTTATGACATTCGCGGCCCCATCATGGACGCGGCGCGCCAGATGGAAGAAGAGGGCCAAAAGATCATCAAGCTCAACATCGGCAACCTGGCGGTGTTTGGTTTTGATTCGCCCGAAGAAATCCAGCAGGACATGATCCGCAACCTGCCAACCTCGGCGGGTTATTCGGACAGCAAAGGCATCTTCGCCGCGCGCAAGGCGGTGATGCACTACACCCAGCAGCAAGGCATCAAGGGTGTGACGCTGGACGACATCTACCTGGGCAATGGTGCCAGCGAGTTGATCGTCATGGCCACCAATGCGCTGCTCAACGATGGCGACGAACTGCTGCTGCCCGCGCCCGACTACCCGCTGTGGACGGCGGCGGTCAGCCTGTCCGGCGGCACGCCCGTGCACTACATCTGCGACGAATCGAATGGCTGGATGCCCGACCTGGCCGACATCCGCAGCCGCATCACGCCCAACACCAAGGGCATCGTCGTCATCAACCCGAACAACCCGACCGGTGCGCTGTACTCCGACGAATTGCTCAAAGGCATCGTCGCCCTCGCACGTGAACACGGCCTAGTGATTTTTGCCGACGAGGTGTACGACAAGGTTTTGTACGACGGCGTGAAACATACCGCGCTCGGCTCGCTCAGCGATGATGTGTTGACGCTGACCTTCAACTCCTTAAGCAAGAGCTACCGCTCGTGCGGCTACCGCGCCGGTTGGCTGGTGGTCTCGGGCGACAAGAAGCCCGCCAAGGACTACATCGAGGGCCTGAACATGCTCTCTAACATGCGTCTGTGCGCCAACGTGCCAGGGCAGTGGGCGATTCAAACCGCGCTGGGCGGCTACCAAAGCATCAACGACCTGGTGGGCCCGGGTGGCCGCCTGCGCCGCCAGCGTGATCTGGCGTACGAGCTGATCACTGCCATTCCCGGCGTCAGTTGTGTCAAGCCGAGCGCTGCTCTCTATATGTTCCCCAAGCTGGACCGCACGATGTACCCCATCGAAGACGACCAGCAGTTCATACTGGAGATGCTCCAGGAAACCAAGGTCATGCTGGTGCAGGGCACGGGTTTCAACTGGGCTTCGCCAGACCACTTCCGCATCGTTTTCCTACCCCACGAAGACGACTTGCGCGAAGCCATTGGGCGTATCGCCAAATTCCTCGAACACTATCGAAAACGAAGTGCCTGACGCACTGTCAGAGCGCGTCACAGCCATTTTTTATCCAAGAGTCTCTATGAAATCCATCCAAGTCGGCATCCTCGGCATCGGCACCGTGGGCAGCGGTGTGTTCAACGTTCTGCAGCGCAACCAAGAAGAAATTCGGCGACGTGCGGGCCGCGGCATTGAAGTGACCATGGTGTCGCGCCGCGACGTGGCCAAGGCGCGTGAACTGGTGGGCGAGCATGCCCAGGTGGTGGCCGATGCACGTGCCATCATCGCCAACCCGGCGATCGACGTGGTGGTGGAACTGATTGGCGGCTACACCCTGGCGCGCGAATTGGTGCTGGAAGCCATTGCCGCTGGCAAACACGTGGTCACGGCCAACAAGGCCTTGCTGGCCGTGCACGGCACCGAGATTTTTGCGGCAGCACATGCCAAGGGTGTGATCGTGGCTTTTGAAGCCGCTGTGGCCGGTGGCATTCCCATCATCAAGGCACTGCGTGAAGGTTTGAGCGGCAACAGCATCCAGTGGATCGCCGGCATCATCAACGGCACCACCAACTTCATCCTGTCCGAGATGCGCGACAAGGGCCTTGATTTCGACGTGGTGCTGAAAGAAGCGCAACGCCTGGGTTACGCCGAAGCCGACCCGACCTTCGATATCGAAGGTGTGGATGCAGCGCACAAGGCCACGCTGATGAGCGCGATTGCGTTCGGTATTCCGGTGCAGTTCGACAAGGCTTATGTCGAAGGCATCACCAAGCTCGACGCCGCCGACATTCGCTACGCCGAAAAGCTGGGCTACCGCATCAAGCTCCTGGGCGTCACCAAGCGCACACCCCAAGGCATTGAGCTGCGTGTGCACCCCAGCCTGGTGCCGGCCAAGCGCCTCATTGCCAATGTGGAAGGCGCGATGAACGCCGTGGTGGTGCAGGCCGATGCCGTGGGCACCACGCTGTACTACGGCAAGGGCGCGGGCAGCGAGCCCACGGCCAGCGCCGTGATTGCCGATCTGGTCGACATTGCACGTCTGGCGACAGCCGATGCCGAGCATCGTGTGCCTTATCTGGCGTTCCAGAACGACAAGCTGTCCGATCTGCCCGTGATGCCTATGAGCGAAGTGGTCACCAGCTACTACCTGCGCCTGCGTGTGGCCGACCAAGCCGGCGTGTTGGCCAAGGTCACGGGCATCCTGGCCGCGGCCGACATCAGCATAGACGCCGTGTTGCAGCGCGAAGCCGATGAAGTGGGCGGCGAAGGCTCGACACAGACCGACTTGATCATCCTGACGCACGAAACGCGTGAAGGCAACATGAACGACGCCATCGCCCACATGCAGGCGCTGCCCACCGTTTTGCAGCCCATCACCCGTATCCGCAAAGAGGAGCTTTCCTGATGCAATACATCTCCACCCGCGGCGACAACACGCCGCGCAAGTTCTGCGAAATCCTGCTCGAGGGCCTGGCGCCCGATGGCGGCTTGTACCTGCCCGTGGCCTATCCGCAGGTGGATGCGGCTACGTTGGGCCGCTGGCGCAAGGTCTACCACGAGCAAGGTTATGCCGACCTGGCGTTTGAGATCCTGTCGCTCTACATCGACGACATTCCGGCCAAGGACTTGCGCGCGCTGTGCCAGAAGACTTACACCGCCGAGGTGTTCGGCACCGGCGAGATCGTGCCCCTGCGCCATCTGGAAGACGGTCTGTGGCTGGAAGCTTTGTCGAACGGCCCGACGCTGGCCTTCAAGGACATGGCCATGCAGTTGCTCGGCAATCTGTTCGAATACGAACTCGGCCGCCGTGGTGAGGAGCTGAACATCCTGGGCGCCACCAGTGGCGACACCGGCAGCGCCGCCGAATACGCCATGCGTGGCAAAAAGGGTGTGCGTGTGTTCATGACCAGCCCGCAAGGCCGCATGAGCCCGTTCCAGCAGGCGCAGATGTTCAGCCTGCAGGACGAAAACATCTACAACATCGCCATTGAGGGCGTGTTCGACGACTGCCAGGACATCGTCAAGGCCGTGTCCAACGACCTCGCGTTCAAGCGCAAGTACAAGATCGGCACCGTCAACTCCATCAATTGGGCGCGCCTGCTGGCACAAGTGGTCTACTACTTCGCCGGCTACATACAGGCGACCACGGACGAGACGCAAAAGGTCAGCTTTACCGTGCCCAGCGGCAACTTCGGCAACGTCTGTGCCGGCCACGTGGCGCGCATGATGGGGCTGCCGATCGCGCAACTGGTGGTTGCCACCAACGAGAACGACGTGCTCGACGAGTTCTTCCGCACCGGCATCTACCGTGTGCGCGGCAGTGCCGACACACACGAGACCTCCAGCCCGTCCATGGACATCTCCAAGGCCTCGAACTTCGAGCGTTTTGTGTTCGACCTGCTGGGCCGCGACGGCAGCCGCACACGCGAACTGTTTGGCCCGCAACTGGCCAGCACCGGCCAGTTCGACCTGAGCGCCGACCCGCTGTTCAAGGAGGCCGCAGCACGTTATGGCTTCATCAGCGGCAAGAGCACCCATGCCGACCGCCTGGCCACCATACGCGACACCGATAAACGCCACGGCGTGGTCATCGACACCCACACGGCCGACGGCGTGAAGGTGGCGCAGCAGGTGCGCAAGAATGCCGATCAGGCCGGTGTGCCTATGATCGTGCTGGAGACCGCGCTGCCCATCAAGTTTGCCGCCACCGTGCAGCAAGCCCTGGGCCGTGCGCCCGAGCGGCCAGCCAAGTTTGCCGGCATCGAAGACCTGCCACGCCGCGTGGTTGACCTACCGGCCGACGTGGCCGTGGTCAAAGCTTTCATCGAGAAAGCCTGCGCGTAAATTTTATGAAGGTGGTTTGCTTTGCAGGTTACTCCGGCGCGGGTAAAACCACCTTGCTGGAGCGCTTGATCCCGGCGCTCAAAGCCGGCGGCCAACGTGTGTCGGTGGTCAAACACGCGCACCACCAGTTCGACATCGACCAGCCCGGCAAAGACTCGTACCGCCACCGCAAGGCTGGCGCGTTTGAGGTGCTGGTGGCCTCCGACCTTCGCCTGGCGCTGATGCGCGAGCTGGAAGTGCCCACGCCGCCCAATGTGCACAGCCTGTTGGCGCTGCTGGATAACGGCATAGATTGGGCGCTGGTTGAAGGTTTCAAAAACAGCGACCTGCCCAAGCTGGAAATCTGGCGCGCGAGTGCCGGTAAGCCCGCGATCTACCCATACGACCCGCTGGTGTTGGCCATCATCACCGACGATGCGGCCAGCCTGCCCGAGCCCACGGCGCTGCCCGTGCTTGACCTTAACGACGCCGGGCAAATAGCCGCATGGCTTGCACAACACGCGGCCCGGTTCGACTACAGTGCACCCGAGGCAACGGCATAACTTCACACGCTGGTGGAACGCATGGCCGTGCCAAAAGACCATGAGATGTTATGACCATGTCCCAAGCTTCTAAACCAATAGTTCAGCCCCTCAAGTCGCTCGACCAAGCCTTGGCCGAGTTGTTGGCTTTTGCCGTGCCGCTATCGCAAGCCGAAGCGCTTGCTACCTTCGATGCCGATGGCCGCATCCTCGCGCAGTCGGTGGTGTCGCCACTGCAGGTGCCGCCGCAAGACAACAGCGCCATGGACGGCTACGCCATGCGCGCCGCCGATGTGCCGGCCGCAGGCATGGTGTTGCCGGTGTCGCAACGTATTGCCGCAGGCAGCGTGGGCACGGCGCTGCAGCCCGGCACGGCTGCGCGCATCTTCACCGGTGCAGCCTTGCCACCCGGTGCCGATGCGGTAGTGATGCAGGAAGAATGTGAAGCGCTGGAACAGCCCGCTGGCGCGGTGCGCATCAACAGTGTGCCCAAAGTCGGGCAGTGGGTGCGTCGCAGCGGTGAAGACGTGACCCTGGGTGCCGAAGTATTGAGCGCTGGCCAGCGTCTGGGCCCCGCCGCACTCGGCATGGCCGCCAGCGTGGGCATGGCGCATTTGCAGGTGGCACGCAAGCCGCGTGTGGCCTTGTTTTCCACCGGCGACGAGTTGGTGATGCCAGGTGCCGTGGCGCCGGCCGACATGCCGCCCGGTGCCATCTACAACTCCAACCGCTTCTTCTTGCGCGCCTTGCTGACGCGCCTGGGCTGCGAGGTCACCGACCTGGGCATCGTGCCCGACCAACGGGCCGCCACCATACAGGCGCTGCGCGATGCAGCGGTGTCGCACGACCTCATCCTCACCAGCGGTGGTGTCTCGGTGGGCGACGAGGACCACATCAAACCCGCGGTGCAAGAACTCGGCACACTCAACCTCTGGCAAATCGCCATCAAGCCCGGCAAGCCCTTCGCCTATGGCCAGATCACCTACCCCATCGTGGCGCCCGGTACGCCGCACGCGGCCTGCCATTTCATTGGTTTGCCGGGTAATCCGGTGTCTAGTTTTGTGACCTTCCTGCTGCTGGTGCGACCGTTTCTGCTGAAACTGCAGGGCGCCAGCCAGATCACCCCCGTGGGTTATGCGCTGCGTGCCGATTTCGACTGGCCACGTGGTGACCGCCGGCGCGAGTTTTTGCGCGTGCGCCGTAATGCGCAAGGCGGGCTGGAGCTGTTCAAAAACCAAAGCTCGGGTGTGCTCACCTCCAGCGTGTGGGGCGACGGTGTGATCGACAACCCGCCCGGCCAAAGCATCGCGCGTGGTGACACGGTGCACTTTATTCCGTTTGCGGAGTTGCTGGCATGAGAAGTAGCCCCCACGCTGCCCACCATGTGTGGTCGCTGCCCCCCGAGGGGGCCGCTCTTCATCTTGGGGCGGCCCGGCGATGAAGAAGCTCTCGGTGAAATACTTTGCTTCGGTGCGCGAAGCCATTGGCACGGGCAGCGAGCCGGTCGAGACCAACGCCGCCACCTTGGGCGCGCTGCGAGACGAATTGATCGCCCGGGGCGGCGCCTACGCCAGCAGCCTGGCGCGTGGCAAAACCGTGCGGCTGGCGCGCAACCAGGTGATGAGTGATGAAACGGCGCTGTTGGCTGAAGGTGACGAGGTGGCGTTTTTTCCACCCGTCACCGGCGGTTAAGCCACGCTTATTGCTCCAGCCAGGTCCCGACTTGGCGTTCCCGAGCGCGTTGGTACAACACCCGCGCCGTGGCTACGTCTTCCAACGCCATACCGAGCGATTTGAACAACGTGACTTCACCCGCACTGCTGCGGCCCGGGTGCTGGCCAATCACCAGTTCACCCAACTCGGCCAGCAGACTTGCCGGGGTCACCAGGCCAGCCTTGTGCGCGTTCAGGTAGTCACCCGCTTCGTTGAGCGTGGACTCGCGCCGGTCGACAAACAACGACGCCCGGCCCATCAGCGCAGCTTCCATTTCGGCGTGTGAAGGGGTGCTCGAGCCCACCACGTTGAGGTGGGTGCCGGGCGCAATCCATTCCGCTTTGACAATCGGCTCGCGGGCGCTGGTCACCGTGACCACAATGTCCACCTGGGCCACGGCTTCTTCAACCGAAGAGACGGCCTCCAGCGCGAAGTTGTAGTGCGGCTGCTGCGCCGCCACAAAGGCTTCAGCGCTGGCCAGGCTGCGCGCGGCCACCTTGACCTTGGTGAGTGGCCGTGCCGCCGCCACCGCTGCGAGTTGCCACGCGGCCTGATGGCCGCTGCCCACCAGCGCCAGCGTTTGCGCTTCTGGCCGGGCCAGCAGGCGCGTGGCCAGGCCGGTCATGGCGGCGGTGCGGATGCCGGTGATCTCAGACGCCGCCATCACGCCCAACAACGCCCCCGTGCTGCCGCTGAACAGCAGCACACAGCCCTGGTGTGGGTCCAGCCCCATGACGCTGTTGCCGGGGAAGAAGCCGCCGGTTTTGGCGCCGTACACCGGATCGGCGCCGCCGATATAGGCGGGCATCAAACCCAGCAAACCAATCGCGTCCGGCGGGCGCACGATCTGGCGCAGCGGCTGGTGCACGCTGCCACGCGCCAGCTCGGCCATGGCGTCGGCCATCACGTCTATACATTCGGCCACGCTCAGCAGGCTGGCGATTTGTGCCGCGCTCAGGAACAGCACTGGCGGGACTGTTGCTTGGCTGATGCGGCTCATGCCGTGGCAGCCTTTGCCGCATCCAGGTGTTTGGAGAGTGTGCCCAGGTCTGTGTTGGTGCCACACAGCAGTACACCCACACGTTTGCCTTGCAGCTTGGTGCGCAGTGGGCCCAACAGCGCGGCCGTGGCCACGGCGCAGGCGGGCTCGGGCGCGAGCTTCAGTTCTTCAAACAGCACCACCATGGCCTGGCGAATCTGGTCGTCGCTGACGGTGGTCAGTTCATCGATGTTCTGGCGGCACAGGTTCAGGCTGTAGGCCTCGGTGTGTGGCGCCATCAGGCTGTCGGCAATGCCTTGCATGGCTCCCATCTTGATGGGGCCGCCGGTCTTGAAACTCTGCGCCATGCTGTCCGCGCCCTCGGGCTCTACACCGTAGACCTTGCATTCGGGCTGCACCAGCTTGAAGGCCGTGGCAACCCCAGCGGCCAGGCCACCACCGCCTATGGGCACGATCACCGCATCCAGCGCACGGGCTTGGGTGGCCCACTCAAAACCCAGCGTGGCCGTGCCCAGCACCGTGTGGTAGCCGTTGAACGGATGCACGAAGAAGCGCCCCTCGGTTGCCTCGATGTGGCGCACCTGTTCAAAGGCCACGGCGCCGTTGTCGGCCATCACCACTTCGGCTCCGTATTGGCGGCACAGCGCCACCCGGAACGGACTGGCGGTCTTGATCATCACCACCTTGGCGCTGATGCCCAGCTTCATGGCCGCATAGGCCACGGCCACCGCGTGGTTGCCCGCGCTCACACAGGTCACACCGGCAGCATGTTGCTTGAGGCTCAGGGCCAGCAGGTTGGAGAACGCGCCACGCGCCTTGAAGGTGCCGCTGGCTTGCAGCAATTCAAACTTGAAGTTGATGGCCGTGCCGCTCAGGTCGGCCAGCACATCGCGGTCTTGTGTGGGTGTGGTGAACACATACGGTGCGAGCTTGCTGTGCTGCGCACGGATGGCATCCAGCGTGGGCTGGGTTTGGGTGTCGATGACGAGGTCTTGTTGCGACATAAATTCTCGGAGGAACATGTGTTGAGGTTATTTGAAGCCCAGATGACGGCGCGTGCCTACCAGTGCAGCAAGGCTGATGGCAGCGGCAAACATCAGGTAGTAGCTGGGCGACAGTTTGTCGTTGGTCACGCTGATCAGCCACGTCAGGATGAAGGGCGCGAAGCCACCAAAAATCGTCACCGCCGTGTTGTAGCTCAAAGACAGGCTGGTGGTGCGGGTGTGCGTGGGGAACAGCTCGGACAACAAGGCGGGCACGGGCGCAAAGTAGCTGGTCATCAAGGTGCCGAAGATGATCTGCACGACCAGCAGCGTGCCGAAGCTGGGCGATGCCGCAAGGTAGGCAAACATGGGGTAGATGGCCAGCAGCATCAACACGGCGGCGATGCTCATCAGGCGCACACGGCCCACGCGGTCAGACAAATGGCCGATGGCGGGCGCCAGGAACATCTGGATCACGCCCACCATGGTGGTGGCCGAAAACACCACCGAAGCCGGCAGGCCGAGTTGCTTCACGCCGTAGATTGGCATGAACAACACCAGGTAGGTCGACACCGTGCCCAGGATCACAATGCCCACGGCCAGCAGCAGGCGCAGCTTTTGCTCGCTGAAGGCATCGCGCAGCGGCGTCGTGGTGGCTTCAATGCGTTGGAACTCCGGGCTCTCGTCCACGTGGCGGCGAATGTAATAGGCCACGGGGCCGATGAGCAGGCCGAAGATGAAGGGAATGCGCCAGCCCCAGCTGTTCATCTGGTCCGCGCTCAAGCTGCCGGTGAGCACGGCGCCAAAGCCGGCGGCCAACACCGTGGTCAGGCC
This sequence comes from Variovorax sp. HJSM1_2, assembly GCF_049316285.1. Taxonomy (NCBI): domain Bacteria; kingdom Pseudomonadati; phylum Pseudomonadota; class Betaproteobacteria; order Burkholderiales; family Comamonadaceae; genus Variovorax; species Variovorax sp. HJSM1_2. The sequence goes on from NZ_JBMOXA010000008.1 coordinate 231,909, forward strand.
TTGGCTGGCGACTTGCCAACTCGAGAAAAAGCCGCGGCGGTTGGGTGCGTGTTCGGCCAGGAAGGCCGTGGCGCTGCCAAACTCACCACCGGCCGAGAAGCCCTGGATCATGCGCGCCAACACCAGCACGGCTGGGGCCAGCAAACCAATGCTGGCGTAGGTCGGCACCACGCTGATCATCAGTGTGCCGATGAACATCAGCACGATGGACAGTGTGAGGGCGGCCTTGCGGCCCGCGCGGTCGGCATAGGCACCGATGAGGATGGCGCCCAGCGGCCGCATGAAGAACGACACACCAAAGGTGCCCAGCGTGAGCAGCAGCGACACCGTGTCGTCCCCCGTGGGGAAAAACAGCTTGGAGATGGTGGCAGCAAAAAAGCCGTAGACCACCAGGTCGAACCACTCCAAGGCGTTGCCTATGGACGCCGAAATCACCGCTCGCCACGGTGGTGCGTGTACGTCGGTGGGCTGGGCCGGAAAGGACGGGGGGTTCTGAGCCATGGGACGGATTCCTTGAAACATTGGAAACGACGAAAAGCCAAGGGCATGCCGGTGCTGGAGACCGGCGTTATGACAGCGGAAAAGGGGCGGTCAGGTGGTGACCGAAAGGCTTTGAATCAGCTTGCGCATAAAGGCTTCGCACTGCGCGATCTGCTCCAGCGTGACGTATTCGTTGGCCTTGTGTGCCTGCTCGATGTTGCCCGGCCCACAGACGATGGCCGGAATGCCCATGGCCTGGAACAACCCGGCCTCGGTGCCATAGGCCACCTTGCGTGTGGCACGGTCCTCAGTGAGCGCGCGCACCAGTTGTGTGATGGCGGCTTGCTCCGAGGCGTCGAGTGTGGGCGCGAGTGCCAGGGTGTCGAATTCGATGCGTGCGTCGGGGTGCTCGGCACGCATGCGCGGCAGCAAGGTATTGGCCGCATAGTCCTGGATGCGCGCCAGTATGGGGGCGTTGTCCACGCCCGGCAGGTTGCGGTATTCAAAGCTGAACTCGCACTGTGCGGGCACGGTGTTGAGCGCAATGCCGCCCTGTATGGTGCCGGTCTGCAGCGTGGTGAAGGGCACGTCGAAGTCCTGGTCGAACGGGCCCTGGGCGCGGAACTGGTCGGCCTGGTCGCGGATGAAGCAGATCAAGCGCGCCGCGTATTCGATGGCGTTCAAACCCTGGGGCGTGAGTGAAGAATGCGCCGCATGGCCGTGCACACGGCAACGGTAGGCATTGATGCCTTTGTGGGCCACGATGGGGCGCATGTCGGTGGGTTCACCGACGATGCAGCCGTTGGCCGTGATGCCGCGTGCCTTCAGGTCGGCCAGCATGTAGGGCGCGCCAATGCAGCCGAGTTCTTCGTCGCAGGACAAGGCGAAGTGAATCGGTTCGCGCAAGCGGGCGGCCTGCATCTCGGGCAGCAAGGCCAGCGCCACACCGATGAAACCCTTCATGTCGCAGGCGCCGCGCCCATAGAGTTTTCCGTCGCGAATCGTCGGCTCGAAGGGCGGGCTGTCCCAGTTCTGGCCTTTGACCGGCACCACGTCGGTGTGGCCAGACAGCACAATCCCGCCTTGCGTGCCGCCATCGGCTGCGGGTAAGGTGGCAAACAGGTTGGCTTTTTTGCCACTGGGCTCGAAGGTGAGGGTGGCCGGGATGCCGGCTTCCGCGAGGTAGTCGCGCACCGCTTCTATCAGGCCCAGATTAGACTGAAAGCTGGTGGTGTCGAAGCGGATGAGCTTTTCTATCCATGCGAGAGAAACCGGAAAAAGGGCAGCGGTGTTCGGCGTTTTCATAAAATTATCATATACGAAAATTTTCATATAAGAAATATCTGATGCAAGTTGTGTCTCCCATTGCTCACCTCGCCATGACCACTCCGCCGGGCAAAACCGTACTCGACAAATCGGAACTGGGCCTGCGCTTGCGCAGCGCACGCCAGGCGCTGAACCTCACGCTGGCCGAGTTGGCCGAGTTGTCCCAGGTGTCGGTGGCGTCTATCTCCAAAGCCGAGCGTGGCCTGCTGGCGCTGAGCTACGAAAAATTCGCCGCCTTGGCGGCAGCGCTGAAGCTCGATTTGTCGATGCTGTTTGGTGATGCCCCCGGTGGCTTTGAGGCCGGCAGTGCCGTCGTCACGCGCAGCGAAGAGGTGGTGGAGTACAAGTCCGAGCGCTACCTCTACGGCATGCTGGCCACCAAGGTGGCGGCGAAGAAGATGACGCCTATGATTGGCCGTGTCGAAGCGCGCTCGGTGCTGCGGCCGGGCGAGTTCAGCAAACACCCGGGCGAAGAATTCATCTTTGTGCTCGACGGTGTGCTGGAGATGCACTTCGCCGATGGCCGCGTGGCGCGGCTCGAAAAACACGACAGCATCTACTTCGACAGCGGCCTCGGCCACCTCTACGTGAACGGTGGCGACGAGGGCGCGCAGATCCTGGTGGTGTGCTGCAACGATGCCAAGGATGGCGGCTTGCAGGAACTGGCTTAGGCAACGCTGAACAATTCCCTCTCGGCGTCCGCATCCCTGGCATGGGCAGCCTGCGGCGTTGCAAATCCTCGCCATAGCACGGGCTATGGCGAGGATTTGCGCCTAGCAGTCCCTCCCATTCCAGGGCGCGGCCATCCGAGTGGACTTGTTCAGCGCTGCCTTAGCTAAGCCGCGAGCTTGGTGGGTGCAATGGCTTGACTACTGCCAGCCAACTCACGCAGCCGGAATTTCTGAATTTTGCCCGTGGCCGTTTTCGGCAGCACCATGAACACCACGCGGCGTGGACATTTGAAGTGCGCCAAACGCTCGCGGCAAAAGGCGATCAACTCGGCTTCTGACAGGCCAGGCGACGCCTGCTTCAACTCAATGAAGGCACAGGGCACCTCGCCCCATTTTTCATCGGGCTTGGCCACCAGTGCGGCGTGGAGCACACTGGGGTGCCGGTGCAAGACATCTTCGACTTCCACCGAGGAAATATTCTCTCCCCCGGAGATGATGATGTCTTTGGAGCGGTCGGTGATCTGCACGTAGCCATCCGGGTGCACTACCGCCACGTCGCCGGTGTGAAACCAGCCGCCTGCAAAGGCGTCGGCGGTACTTTTGGGGTTTTTCAAATAACCCTTCATCACGGTATTGCCACGGATCACAATTTCACCGCTGGTCACACCATCTGACGGCACGGGTGACATGTGTGTATCGACCACCCGCAAACCTTCGAGCGCCGCTGCGCGCACACCCTGGCGGGCCTGCTGTTGTGCCTTCAGCTGCGCGGGGAGTGTGTTCCAGGATGACTGCCAGGCGCAGCTCACAGGGGTGCCTGATATCTCGGTGATGCCGTACACATGGTCGACCGAAAACCCCATGGCCGAAGTTGATTCCAGAATGCTGGCGGGCGGTGGAGACCCCGCCGTGAGCACCCTGACGGCGCGCGGCAGGGCTCGCCGTTCGCCCGGCGGCGCGTTGACCAGCATGGCCAGCACGGTCGGGGCGGCGCAGAAATGATCTACCGCGTGTTCTGCAATGGCGCTGAAGATCGCGCCTGCCGTAACCTTGCGCAGGCACACATGTGTTCCCGCCGCTGCGGTGATGGCCCAGGTGAAGCACCATCCATTGGCATGGAACATCGGCAGCGTCCACAGATACACCGGGGCGCGGGGTACGGCCCAATCGGTCAGTTGCAGCAGGCTCATGAGGTAAGTGCCCCGGTGGCTGGGCACCACGCCTTTGGGGTCGCCGGTGGTGCCCGAGGTGTAGTTGAGTGCTATGGGTTCCCACTCATCTTCGGGCCATAGACCGGCAAAGCCTGCGTCGCCGAGGGCGAGCAAGGACTCGTAATCCATTTCAACTATGCCAGCCGCGCGAGGGGCTTCGCTGTCATGGATGGCCACCAGCCGGGGCGGGTTGTCCAGGCGTGCAATGGCGCGCGACACCACTTCGGTGAACTCGCTGTCCACCAGCAGAAGTTTGCACTCGCCATGTTGCAGGATGAAGGCGATGCCGTCGGCGTCAAGCCGGCAGTTGATGGCATTCAGCACAGCACCGGCCAGTGGGATGCCGAAGTGGGCTTCGAACATGGCGGGCGTGTTGGGGGCGATGATGGAAACGGTATCGCCGCGTGTAATACCAAACTGGCTGCACAAGGCCGAGGCCAGGCGGTAGCAGCGCTCCCGCGTTTGCGCCCAGGTCTGGCGCAGCGCGCCATGCACGATGGCGATGCGCTCGGGGTAGACGCTGGCGGTGCGGTCCAGAAAACCCAGCGGCGTGAGTGGCACGTGGTTGGCGGGGTTGCGGTCCAGCCCCGTGGCGTAGGCTTGGTGGCTCATGGGGTGGCCTCCTGGTGCACGTGATGGTGGTAGGTGGTGAACGCGGAAACCGGTTCGCGCTCAGTCACCAAGGTGTTCTCTACGCTGTTGGCAGCGGCATAACCCAGGCTCATGCCGCACACCACCATCTGGGAGTCGGGAATCACAAGTTGCTGAGAGATCACCGCATGAAACTTGGTGAACGCCGCCTGCGGGCAGGTATCCAGTCCACGTGCACGCGCGGCGACCATGATGCTTTGCAAAAACATGCCGTAGTCGAGAAAGCTGCCTTGTGCCATCACTTTGTCTATGGTGAAGATCAGCCCTACTGGCGCATCAAAGAAGTGGTAGTTGCGGCCATGTTGTTGGTGCATGCGCGCTTTGTCGCCCTTGCTGATGCCCAGGAGGCCGTACAAATCCCAGCCGACCTTGCGCCGCCGGTCCACAAAAGGGGCGACCCAGGTGAGCGGGTAATAGGTGTAGGGTTCGCGCAGCTCCTGGCTGTGTTGCGGGTCGTCGTCGATGGCCGCAATCGCACGGCTCAAGCGTTCTTTGGCGGATCCTGTCAGCACATGGACCTGCCAGGGCTGGGTGTTCATGCCGGAGGCCGCATAACGCGCAACTTCCAGGATGGCGTCGATGTCTTGCCGCGACACGGCTTGAGGGCTGAAGGCACGAATGCTGCGGCGCGAGGCAATCGCCCAGTCCACGGCATGCGCGAGTGTCGTCGCGTCAAGCGACGGTGCGAGAGGGTGGCGTTCCATAAGTCTCCAATGTTCTGATGCGAGGCGGCGCAGCCCAGCTTGCTTGTCAAAGCGCTCACCGTCGTCGGAAAATCATAGACTTCTTCCTTCATTAAGAATGTTCAGCACATGACATTTGAGAACCTGTTGCAAACCTTTGTTCTGTCGTCCACCTGGAGCCAGGGATTGACCGAAGATCAGTTGGCAAAGGTGGGCCGCGACATGTTTCTGAAGAGCTACGCTGCGGGCGCCACGGTGTGCCCACGAGGTGCGCCATCGGTGCACTGGCTGGGGGTGGTCGAGGGCATGCTGAAGGTCGATACCGTGGCCGCCGATGGCCGTAGCACCACCTTTGCCGGTGTGTCTTCGGGTGCGTGGTTTGGCGAAGGTGCCGTCCTCAAAGGTGAGGCGCGTCCTTACGCGGTTGTGGCGATACGCGACAGCAAGGTGGCATTTCTGCCGCGTGACACTTTTCAATGGCTCATCGATGAGAGCCACTTCTTCAGCCGTTGGGTCATAGACCAACTCAACGCGCGGCTCGGGCACTACGTGGAATTCATCGAAATCCTGCGCTTCAGCGAGGCCAATGTGCGTGTCGCCTACTGTCTTGCCGAGTTGTTCAACCCATTGCTTTTTCCGACCACACACAAGCTGCTGGTGTTGTCGCAGGAAGAAATTGGGCGGCTCAGCGGCTTGTCGCGGCAGAACACCAACAAGGCATTACACGAACTGGAAGAAGCGGGCTTGCTGCGTATCCAGTACGGCGCGATCGAAGTGTTGAACCTGGCGGGGCTACAGGCTTATGCGCGAAAATCCTGAGCCCTCAGCCCGCACCATTAAAGAAGTGTTTTCAGCTGCGTGAGCAGTGCTGCCGATGCCGGTGTCATCGGCGCACGCAACTCGGCCGTCATCTCGTCCTGCAAAGCCAGTAAAGCTTTCACCGGGCCAGGGTTGGGCTCGGCAAAAGCCAGTTCGACCAAGGGGCGCAGGCCGTGCCACACGTCGCGTGCAGCGGGCAGATCGTGTTGCTGCAGACGCTGCAAAAGCTCAACAAAACGCCGCGTGTGCACATGCGCGCTGGCAGCGATGGCGCCAACACCACCCAAGGCCACGGTGGTGAAGATTTGTATGTCTTCGCCCGCCAGCACTTGCAACTGGCCATCGCCAATCAAGGCCTGCGTCTTGGTCGTGTTGCCGCCGCAGTCCTTCAGCGCGCGGATGTTGGGGTGGGCGGCCAGTGCACGCAGCGTGGCCAGCTCCAGCGTAGCGCCCGTGCGGTAGGGAATGTCGTAGACGATGATGGCATGGCGGCTGGCGCTGGCAATCGCTTCAAACCATTGCTGCAGGCCTGCTTGGGACGGGCGGATGTAGTGCGGTGCGGCGACCAGCAGGCCGGCCAGCGGCTGGCTGTTCAACTCGGCTACACGCTCCAGCGTATGGCCCAGGTGGTAGCCCGATACACCCATCACCACGGCCAAGCCCGCGGCCGCCCGCAGCACGGTGGCCAGCACCGCGTCTTGTTCGGCGGTATCCAGGGCTGCGGCTTCGCCCGTGGAACCACACACTACCAGGCCCGCCACACCATCGGCATGTAGGCGTTTGACCAGAGCGGCCAGCGCCGCATGGTCTACCGCGCCCTGGCGGAAAGGGGTGACGAGCGGAATCCAGAGCCCCGAAAAATCAACAGAAGTACCGAGAGAAGACATGCGCTTGTATCCTTGCAGAACACGACCGTAAGAGACCGTTCAGCGAAGCGAGGAGACTGCGTGGGCGCCTGAAAACGAAGGGAGGATGCCGTGGTTTCTGACGTTGTGCGGGTTCCGTCGCTCATCTGGACGGAACCGCAGCTCCGGTCAGATGAGCTTGGGTTTTTTGGCTTTACCAACATGACCGACATGGCCAACGTCCGGTGCTGCAACAAGGGATGCAGCATGGTGGATGGACGTGGAGTAGGCGGGCATGCTCGCAGTATAAAACCAGAACGCGATCACATGATGAAGCGATCAGCTCACGTACTGCCCGATGGCGGTGCGGCCGGGGCGGCCCGGAATCATGGTCAGCATGTGGTCTGAGATACCACCGTCGACGACCAGGTTCTGTCCCGTCACATAGGCCGCACCGGGGCTGGAGAGAAACGCCACGGCCGCACCTATGTCGGCCGGCTGGCCTATGCGGCCCAACGGCACCAGGCTCTCGCGTTTGGCTTTGACATTGGGGTCGTGGTAGACCGCATCGGTCAGTGGTGTGTGGACCATGCCGGGGCATACGGTGTTGACACGAATGCCGTCCGCGCCCCATTCCTGCGCCAACTGGCGGCACAACATGATGAGTGCGGCTTTGGCGGCCGAGTAGGCGCCGTAGCCTGGGTGGGGTGTGAGGCCGGACATCGATGCCACCGCCGTGATGCTGCCGCGGCTGCGCAGCAACTGGGGGTAGGCGGCCTGTGCTATCAGCCAGGCCGAGCGGGTGTTGAGGTTGAAGGTGTGGTCCCACTGCGCCACCGGCAGATCGGCCAGGTGGCCTGGTCCGGAGGCACCGGCGTTGCACACCAGTGCCGTGAGGTCGCCTGCGGCGGCGTGTGCCCCGGCCACCAGGGCGGCGCATTGTGCGGGGTCGGTGATGTCGCCGCTCACCCCGGTGGCGCTGGCGCCGGTGGCACGCAGCTCGGCCAGCAACTGGTCGAGTTTTTCGCCGGGCTGTGATGCCGCAGCCGAGATGTGCACCGGCAGGTCGTCTTTTTGCGCCTGCGCAATCAGCGCAAAACAAATGCCGCGGCCAATGCCGCCGGCGGCGCCGGTGACGAGTGCGTGCACGGCGCGGGGAGAGCTTTCAGAGACTGGCATGGGTGGTCTTTCTAATCGAATTCAATCTTGAGGCTAGGCTTGAGAAGGCACAGCAGGCGCGGCGTGTCTGGTGATGCTTTTTTGTCCCTGCCTGGTCTTGCCTGGTTTTTACTGGCCGTAATGCCGCAGCGTGGCGGCAATGCCCTGGGTCAGGCTGGTTTTCTGCCGGCCCGGCAGCAGGGTATCCAGCCCGTCTTCGCTGATGCCCTCGGCAATCGTCAGCGGCTGGCCTTCGGCGCGCAACCGGGCGGCAGGCGCCTGGCGGCGGATCTCGTCCATCACCTGGTCCATGCTGGCCTGCACCCCCACCATGTTGTAGACCGGCGCGCCTTGCACCGGCGTCAGCAGCGCTTGCACAAAGGCCTGCGCCACGTCGTCCACGTAGACCAGGCCACAGCTGCCGGTCATGGCGATGGTGAAGGCTTCGCCGCGTGCCGCTGCGCGGCAGGCCAGGCTGGGGCCTGCACTGGCGCCGCTTTCGCGGCCGGGGCCGTACACCACAAACGGGCGAAAGCCCACGCTGGCCAGGTGTTGCTCGCGCCAATAGGCCTGCGCCGCACCTTCCACCGCCAGCTTGAATGCGCCGTAGTGGGTGGCGGGCGCAGGGTGTGACGCGTCGTCCGGGCCATAAACACCGGCCGAACTGGCGTAGACGATTTGCGTGATGCCCTGCGCCAGTGCTGCGTCAAACACATGCAGCGAGCCTATGAGGTTGATCTCGGCCCCGCGCACCGGCTCGGCGCTGCACAACGGCGTCAGCACACCCGCGAGGTGGATCACCCCGTCGCAGCCGTGCATGGCCTGCTGCACATCGGCCGCGCGGCTGATGTCGCCCACACGCCAGTCGAGTGTGTGCGCCACGGCACCGGCGATCGACACCATGGTGTCGCGCCGGTTGTGCTGGTCGAATACACGCACACCAATGCCCTGGGCCAGCAGCCGGCGCACGATCCACGCGCCCAAAAAGCCGCTGCCGCCGGTGACCAATACCTTCTTCAACTGCCGCATGGAACTTCCTTTGCAGTGTGGCTTAGGACATCTTGCACAGCGGTGAAGCGGCGGGAATGATGGCCGGGTCGAAGCGTTGCTCGATCACCGGGCGCAGCACACCATCGACCACCTTG
>NZ_JBMOXA010000009.1:0-230767 GCF_049316285.1 Variovorax sp. HJSM1_2
GTTTGTGGTGTTGTGGCCCATGCTCTACACCGATACCGGCGAAACCTGGAAGCTCTCCAGCCACCGGCAGCGGCTGGCCGTGGCCTCGGCCGGCATCTTGACGGAACTGGCTCTCGCCGGGTTGGCCACCCTGGGCTGGGCCTTGTGTGAACCAGGGGCAATGCGCAACGGTCTGCTGTACCTGGCCACCACCAGTTGGTTGTTGTCCATCTTGCTGAACGCCAGCCCCTTCATGCGTTTCGACGGCTACTTCATCCTGTCCGATATTCTGGACTTTCCGAATTTGCACGAACGCTCCACGGCAATGGCCAAGACCTTTCTGCGGCGCGCGGTGCTGGGCTTGGCGTTGCCATGGCCGGAGCGTTTTGCGCCAGCGACCCGGCGCCTGCTCATAGGATTTGCCTTCATCACCTGGCTCTACCGTTTGACGCTGTTCCTAGGCATCGCGGTGGCGGTGTATTACCTGTTCTTCAAGCTGCTGGGTATTGCGCTATTCATGGTGGAAGTGACATGGTTCATCGCATTGCCGGTATGGCGCGAGCTGAATTTCTGGTGGCGCGCGCGCACCCAGATGCCATCGCAGCGGCGTTGGCTTTTGTGGGCGTTGCTCCTGGTTAGTTTGGTGCTGTTGATCATGCCCTTTCGAAGCCAGGTGCACGGTTACGGTGTGGCGCGGGTGCAAGACCAGTACCGAGTGTTTGCGCCGTTTGCTGCCCGCATAGAACACGTCCATGCGGCCGGCCCGGTCGCGGCCGGTGCGGTGCTGATTTCGCTGACCGAGCCCGACATCGATGCACGCTCACAAGGCAGCGCCGCCAGCATCAGCAGCTACGAAGCGCGCTTGGCAGGCATGGCAGCCGATACCGGGGCCAGCGTGGACGTTTCCGCCACTCGCCAGCGGCTCATCGCCGAATACCAGCAATCACAGGCGCTGCATACCGAGCTGAACCGGCTGACGATCACAGCACCTTTTGCTGGGCACTGGCGCGACGTCAACCCCGAGTGGCAGGCCGGCCAATGGGTGGGCAGCAAAGAAGCGCTGGGGGTTCTGTTGGACAACACCCGCTGGCAAGTGGACGCCTATATCGCGCAGGACGAGGTCCCCCGCCTTTCGGTCGGCGACAACGCCTACTTTTATGCGGACGGGCGTACCCACCGAATCCCGGGTCACATCCTCGCGATAGGCCGCACACGCATCACCGAACTCGAGCACCCTTCACTATCCTCCCGGTTTGGTGGGCCGATTTCCACCGCCACACATGGCAATGCGCTGACCCCATCTCAGGCGGTTTTCCACGTGTTGGTGCAATTAGACGAACCACCCACTCCGTTGAACGAAACCAAGGGCCAGATTCAGCTCGAAGGCGAACGCCGCAGCTGGCTGAACGTAGGTTTTGACAAACTGCTGGCGGTTCTTTTGCGGGAAGGCGGTTTCTAGCCTGCACCCTGATGCTGTTCCCGTAGAAAGGCTAAGCACAGACGAAAAAAAGCCCGCTAAAAGCGGGCTTTTTAAATCAACTTGGTTGCGCGAGAAGGATTTGAACCTCCGACCTTTGGGTTATGAGCCCAACGAGCTACCAGACTGCTCCATCGCGCGGTAGATTTAGATTATAGCACGTTATTCTGCTGCTGCGGGAGCAACTGCAGTTTCTTCGCTGCGTTCAACCAATTCAACATAGGCCATAGGCGCATTGTCGCCCACGCGGAAACCCATCTTCAAGATGCGGGTGTAACCACCTGGACGCGCCTTGAAGCGTGGGCCCAGCACGTCGAACAGCTTGGTCACGCTGTCACGATCGCGCAGGCGGTCAAACGCCAGACGACGGTTGGCAACCGTAGGCTCTTTCGCCAGGGTGATCATCGGTTCCACAACGCGACGCAGTTCCTTGGCCTTGGGCAAGGTGGTCTTGATGGCTTCGTGTTCGATCAACGAATTCATCATGTTGCGCAGCATCGCCAGGCGGTGCGAGGTGGTGCGATTAAGTTTACGAAGTCCGTGTCCGTGACGCATAGTGCTTTCCTTTCAAATATTAATACGCGCAGCCGGATCAGGTACTGCGCGTTGCACTTTCAGGCCCTTGTGCAGGGCCACTTTCAAAATTAACGCTTGTCGAGACCAGCAGGAGGCCAGCTTTCCAGCTTCATGCCCAAGGTCAGGCCGCGGGATGCGAGCACTTCCTTGATCTCGTTCAACGACTTACGACCCAGGTTCGGGGTCTTCAGCAGTTCATTTTCCGTACGTTGGATCAAATCACCAATGTAGTAAATGTTCTCTGCCTTCAAGCAGTTGGCGGAACGCACCGTCAGTTCCAACTCGTCCACAGGGCGGAGCAGAATTGGATCGAACTGGGCATTGCCACGTGGTTCTGGCGACTGGAAGATGCTCGTGAGTTCACTGCCTTCCAATTGCGCAAACACAGCCAATTGTTCAACCAGGATTTTAGCCGATGCGCGAACCGCATCTTCGGCCGTGATCGCACCATTGGTTTCGATCTCAACCACCAGCTTGTCCAGGTCGGTACGCTGTTCAACCCGTGCGCTCTCAACCGTGTAGCTCACACGCTTCACTGGAGAAAACGACGCATCCAAAACGATACGACCAATCGACTTGGTCTGTTCGTCAGCATAGCGGCGCATGTTGCCTGGCACATAACCACGGCCTTTTTCAACCTTGATTTGCATGTCCAGCTTGCCGCCTTGCGACAAATGGGCAATAACATGGTCAGGGTTGATGATTTCCACATCGTGTGGAGTCTGAATATCGGCAGCAGTGACCACGCCTTCGCCGTCCTTGCGGAGGCTCAGCGTTACTTCGTCACGATTGTGCAACTTAAAGACCACGCCCTTAAGATTCAGAAGAATGTTCACCACATCTTCTTGAACACCATCGATAGACGAGTACTCATGCAGTACACCTGCAATCGTCACTTCAGTTGCCGAATACCCCACCATGGACGACAACAAAACGCGGCGAAGCGCATTGCCGAGCGTATGCCCATATCCACGTTCAAACGGCTCCAACGCGACTTTCGCACGGTTGTTGCCAAGCTGTTCCACATTGATAGCTTTGGGTTTCAGCAAATTAGTTTGCATTCAGGCTTCCTCTCAATACCCCCAGCTCGTTACGCCGGTAAGGCTGGTGAAGGTCCTGGACTACGGTGCCCCATTCAGTCCAGGAACAAAAACGATCAAAACTCTCGAGATTAACGCGAATACAGTTCGACGATCAACGACTCGTTGATATCAGATGCGAACTCATCACGGTCAGGTACCTTCTTGAAAGTGCCTTCAGCCTTCTCAACGCTGACTTCAACCCAAGCTGGCAGGCCAACTTGCTGTGCAAGTTGCAGTGCTTCGACGATGCGGTTCTGCTTTTTGGACTTTTCGCGGATTGCGACCACGTCACCGCTCTTGACCATGAACGAAGGAATGTTCACGCTGGCGCCGTTGACCGTGATGGCACGGTGAGAAACCAGCTGACGTGCTTCAGCACGGGTAGAGCCAAAACCCATACGATAGACGACATTGTCCAGACGGGATTCCAACAAGAACAGCAAGTTCGCGCCGGTATTGCCACGGCGGCGGTCGGCTTCTTCAAAATAACGGCGGAATTGGCGTTCGAGAACACCGTACATGCGCTTTACTTTTTGCTTTTCGCGCAGTTGCAAGCCGAAATCGGAAGTGCGAGCACCAGACGTGCGGCCGTGTTGGCCTGGTTTGGAGTCAAACTTTGCTTTGTCGCTGATCGAACGACGAGCGCTCTTCAGAAAGAGGTCTGTACCCTCGCGACGGGAGAGTTTTGCCTTAGGGCCAAGATAGCGTGCCACTTGAATTTCCTTTATGTCTTCTGCCGAATTGCATATGCAAGACGGGAGCCATCGCGAATGAACGCGTGGCGGTGGGCTTAATAAAAGCGTTAACCGAGGTTAACTAAAACTTAGATGCGGCGACGCTTTTGTGGGCGGCAACCGTTGTGCGGAACTGGCGTCACGTCAGCGATAGACGTGATACGAATGCCGAGGGCGCCCAATGCACGCACCGACGATTCACGACCTGGACCAGGACCCTTGATTTCGACGTCAAGATTCTTGATACCTTGTTCCATGGCGGCGCGGCCAGCAACTTCGGATGCGACTTGAGCTGCAAACGGAGTCGACTTACGCGAGCCCTTGAAACCTTGGCCACCAGACGACGCCCAAGACAAGGCATTACCTTGACGGTCGGTGATCGTGATGATCGTGTTGTTGAACGAAGCATGAACGTGTGCCACGCCGTCAGATACGTTCTTACGAACCTTCTTGCGAACACGCTGCGATGCGTTACTAGATGGGGCTTTTGCCATAGTAATCTCTCAGTCTTTATTTCTTCAGTGACGCAGCAGCCTTACGTGGGCCCTTACGCGTCCGAGCGTTGGTACGCGTGCGCTGACCGCGCATTGGCAGACCACGACGGTGACGGAAACCGCGATAGCAACCGATGTCCATCAATCGCTTGATGTTCATGGTGGTTTCGCGACGCAAGTCACCTTCGATCGTGAACTGAGCGATTTGATCACGAATTTTTTCGAGATCGCCGTCGGTCAGGTCTTTAACCTTTTTGGAATAAGCAATGTCGCAAGCTTCGCAAATTTTGCGAGCGCGGGTGCGACCGATACCGAAAATGGCGGTCAAGCCAATTTCAGTATGCTGCTGCGGGGGAATATTGATACCAGCAATACGTGCCATATGCGTCCTCTAAATCTCTGAAATCAACCTTGGCGTTGCTTATGACGAGGATCAGTGCAAATTACACGAACCACACCCTTGCGCCGGATGACTTTACAGTTACGGCAGATTGTCTTGACCGAAGCCGAAACTCTCATTTGATTCTCCTAAAACTCTCAAATACGTCTTGAACCTACTTGGCTCGAAACACAATACGAGCCCGCGACAAGTCGTAGGGCGTCAACTCAACGGTAACTTTGTCTCCCGGAAGAATACGGATGTAGTGCATCCGCATTTTTCCAGAAATATGACCCAGTACCACGTGGCCGTTTTCCAACTTCACTCGAAAGGTCGCGTTGGGCAGGTTTTCGACCACTTCACCCTGCATCTGGATGACATCATCTTTAGACATGTCGCTCAACCGCCTGCTGAAGTTTTAAAGTTTGCCTTCTTCAGCAGCGACTCGTACTGTTGCGACATCAGGTAGTTCTGCACCTGCGCCATGAAATCCATGGTCACGACCACGATGATCAACAACGAAGTACCACCAAAATAGAATGGTACGTTGTACTTGAGGATCAAGATCTCAGGCAGCAAACACACAAACGTGATGTAGACAGCACCAGCCAAAGTCAACCGCAAAAGAATCTTATCGATGTAACGTGCAGTCTGTTCGCCAGGGCGAATACCAGGGATAAAAGCACCGCTCTTCTTCAGGTTGTCTGCAGTCTCCCGGCTGTTAAAAACAAGCGCGGTGTAGAAGAAGCAGAAGAAGACGATCGCAGCAGCGTAGATCAGCGTGTAAACCGGCTGGCCAGGACTCAGCATTCCTGCAATGTCCTTCAACCAACGCAGCGACTCCGCCGAACTAAACCAGCTAACCACCGTTGCAGGCAACAAAATAATGGAAGAAGCAAAGATGGGAGGAATCACACCTGCCATGTTCAGCTTCAGCGGCAAGTGCGAAGACTGGCCGCCATAAACCTTGTTACCAACCTGGCGCCGCGCGTAATTCACCAGAATCTTGCGCTGCCCACGCTCCACAAAAACCACGAAGTAAGTCACCAGCGCCACAACGATCACCACGATGATCGCAGCAATGATGCTCATGGATCCCGTGCGCACCAGCTCCAGCAATCCACCGATAGAACCAGGCAAGCCAGCAGCAATACCCGCAAAAATCAGAATGGAGATGCCGTTGCCGAGACCGCGTTCGGTAATTTGCTCACCCAACCACATCAGGAACATCGTTCCGGCGGTCAAGCTCACCACTGCCGTCATGCGGAATCCAAAACCTGGAGACAACACCAAACCCGCAGAACTTTCCAGCGCAACAGCAATACCCAGAGACTGGAACAAAGCCAGACCCAGCGTGCCGTAACGGGTGTACTGCGTAATCTTGCGTCGACCCGCTTCGCCCTCTTTCTTCATCTGCTCAAAAGCTGGCACCACGTAGCCCATCAACTGCATGATGATGGACGCGGAGATGTAGGGCATGATCCCCAGAGCAAACACGGTAAAGCGCGAAAGAGCCCCACCGGAGAACATATTGAACAAGTTCAATATGCCGCCTTGCTGCCCACTGAAGAGCTGCTGGAGCTGCTGAGGATCAATACCCGGTACTGGAATGTGCGCACCAATACGGTAGACAACCAACGCGAGCAGCAAAAAGACCAAGCGGCGACGCAAGTCCCCAAACTTCCCTGTTTTTGCAATTTGAGCGCTAGTTGCCACCGAATTCTTCCTTGGAGAACAAGATCACAGAATTAGACCAAGCTACCGCCAACCGCTTCAATCGCGGTTTTAGCTGCAGCCGTCGCACCGATACCGGTCAGCTTGACGGACTTCGTCAGCGAGCCAGTGGCAATGACCTTCACCACCTTGGCCAACTGACCTACCAGGCCAGCTTGCTTCAGCGTCAAAACGTCGACTTCGGCAGCACCGAGTTGCTCCAGAGCAGCCAAGGTCACTTCAGCATTGAATTTCAGCTGCTGCGACTTGAAACCGCGCTTGGGCAAGCGGCGTTGCATAGGCATTTGACCGCCTTCAAAACCAACCTTGTGGTAGCCACCGGAACGGGACTTTTGACCCTTGTGACCACGACCAGCCGTTTTACCCAGACCAGAGCCAATACCGCGACCAACGCGACGTTTGGCGTGCTTTGCACCCTCTGCGGGCTTAATGCCATTGAGTTCCATCATCATCCCTTAATCGAGGATCTTGACCAGATAACTGATCTTATTGATCATGCCGCGAACTTCGGGGGTGTCCTGCAATTCGCGAACGCTGCGAATCTTGCGCAGACCCAGACCGCGAACCGTCGCGCGATGCGATTCCTTGGTTCCGATAGGGCTGCGAACCAGCGTTACCTTGAGTGTTTGTTGCGTTGCCATGTTGTGTGGCTCCTACTTAAGCGACGATGTCTTCAACGCTCTTGCCACGCTTCGCTGCGATGTCCGCAGGAGTGGTGGAATTGCGCAAAGCGTCCAGCGTGGCACGAACCATGTTGTATGGATTCGACGAACCATGGCTCTTGGCCACGATGTCGGTGATACCCATCACTTCGAAAACAGCGCGCATTGGGCCGCCGGCAATAATGCCGGTACCCTTTGGTGCTGGAGCCATCATCACGCGTGCTGCGCCATGGTGACCTTCGACCTTGTGGAACACGGAACCGCTCTTCAGCGTAACCTTGACCATGTTGCGACGGGCTTCTTCCATCGCCTTTTGCACGGCTGCTGGCACTTCTTTCGACTTGCCCTTGCCCATGCCAACGCGGCCATCGCCGTCGCCAACCACGGTCAGTGCGGCGAAGCCCAGAATACGGCCACCCTTCACGACTTTGGTGACGCGGTTGACCGCGATCATCTTCTCGCGCAGACCGTCTTCAGGCCCTTCAGCCTTACCCTGCATTTTTCCTTGAACTTTAGCCATGATATTTTCCGATCTGCTTAGAACTGCAAGCCAGCTTCGCGGGCTGCATCGGCCAAAGCCTTGACACGGCCGTGATACGCAAAACCAGAGCGGTCAAACGCTACCTTTTCAACACCAGCAGCTTTCGCCTTTTCAGCGATCAGCTTGCCAATGGCTTGCGCAGCGGCGGTATTACCACCCTTGCCGGAACCACCCAGTTCTTTGCGCACGGCAACTTCTACCGTGGAAGCGCTGGCCAACACCTTTGCACCGTCGCCGGAAATCACGCTGGCGTAGATGTGCAGGTTGGTACGGTTCACCGTCAAGCGTGCAACACCTTGCGTCGCAATACGGATGCGTGTTTGGCGGGCGCGACGGAGACGCTGTTCTTTTTTCGTCAACATGTTGCCACTCCTTATTTCTTCTTCGTTTCTTTGATCGCAACCTTCTCATCCGAATAACGGATGCCCTTGCCCTTGTAAGGCTCAGGTGGGCGAATGGCGCGAATCTCAGCAGCCACTTGGCCAACGCGTTGACGATCAGCACCCTTGATCACGATTTCCGTGGGGGCTGGGGTCGCAACGGTAATACCAGCTGGCATATCCTTGTTCACAGGGTGCGAGTAGCCAACCGTCAGGTTCAGCTTGCTGCCTTGGGCTTGGGCCTTGTAACCCACGCCGATCAAGGTCAGCTTCTTCTCGAAGCCCTTGGTCACGCCCAACACCATGTTGTTCACCAGCTGGCGCATGGTGCCCGTCATAGCATTAGCTTCACGTGACTCGTTTGCAGGCTCGAAAGCCAGCACGCCGGCATTGTTGGACACCTTCACCAACGCGTTCAGCGTCAGGGAAAGAGCACCACCAGTGCCTTTTACATTGATTTGATTGGCCTGAACCGACACATCCACACCAGCGGGGATGGCAACAGGCGCTTTTCCTACGCGAGACATTTAATGTTTCTCCTGCTTAAGCGACGTAGCACAGCACTTCGCCGCCAACGCCAGAGGCGCGAGCCTTGCGGTCGGTCATCACGCCTTGGGGAGTCGTCACAATGGCAACACCCAAACCGTTCATAACCTGCGGAATTGCGTCACGGCCCTTGTAGACGCGCAGGCCAGGACGGCTCACGCGCTCAATGCGCTCGATCACTGGACGGCCAGCGTGGTACTTCAGGGTAATTTCCAGCTCGCTCTTGCCAGCTTCGGTATTCACCTTGAAGCCGTCAATGTAGCCTTCGTCCTTCAGCACTTGGGCAATCGCAATCTTCACCTTGGAAGATGGGATGGACACAGTCGATTTGGCCACCATTTGCGCGTTACGAATACGCGTCAGCAGGTCGGCAATTGGATCACTCATACTCATGTTTGCTTACTCCTGCCCTGCTTACCAGCTGGCCTTGGTCACGCCGGGGATGTCACCAGCGAAAGCCAATTCACGAATTTTCGCGCGCGCCAAACCGAACTGGCGGAACGTGCCACGTGGACGACCCGTGATCGCGCAACGGTTACGTTGACGCGTAGGGTTGGCGTTGCGGGGCAACTTTTGCAAAGCCAAGCGGGCAGCTGCGCGCTCTTCTTCGGTCTTGTTGACGTCGCTCGACGCCGCTTTCAGTTCAGCGTGCTTTTTTGCGTACTTGGCAACCAGTTGGTCGCGCTTCAGTTCGCGTTGAATCAGTGCTACTTTAGCCACACGTCACCTCAGTTCTTGAACGGAAAACGGAAGCCGGTGAGCAGAGCTTTGCACTCTTCGTCACTCTTGGCCGTCGTCGTGATGCTGATATTGAGACCGCGCAAGGCATCAACCTTGTCGTATTCAATTTCAGGGAAAATGATCTGTTCTTTGACGCCGATGTTGTAGTTACCACGGCCGTCAAAAGCGCGACCGGAAATACCACGGAAGTCACGAACACGGGGCAGCGCCACGGTCACGAAACGATCCAGGAATTCATACATCTGAACGCCACGCAGGGTCACCATGCAACCGATGGCCTGGCCTTCGCGGATCTTGAAACCGGCGATAGCTTTCTTGGCCTTGGTCACCACAGGCTTTTGGCCCGCAATCTTGGTCAGATCGGCAACAGCGTTGTCCATGACCTTCTTGTCGGCAACAGCTTCGCTCACACCCATGTTCAACGTGATCTTGGTGATACGTGGAACTTGCATTGGCGAGGTGTAGCCAAACTTGGCCGTCAACTCAGGAGCGATTTTTTCGCGGTAGTGTTGTTGGAGTCGTGCCATGGTCATGCCACCTTGATTTCTTCGCCGCTGGATTTGTAAACGCGCACGCGCTTACCATCAGCCAGCACCTTGATGCCAACGCGATCGGCCTTGCCGGTTGCCGCATTGAAGATCGCCACATTGGACTGGTGAATCGGCATGGTCTTTTCAACGATGCCACCGGTCGTACCCTTGAGAGGGTTCGGCTTGGCGTGCTTCTTCACCAGGTTGATACCTTCAACCACCACGTGGGAGTCATCCTTGCGCAGCGAAACCACGCCGCGCTTGCCCTTGTCGCGCCCTGCGAGCACGATCACCTCGTCGCCCTTGCGAATTTTGTTCATGTCGTGTCCTTACAGAACTTCAGGAGCCAAAGACACGATCTTCATGAACTTTTCAGTGCGCAACTCGCGCGTCACTGGTCCGAAGATGCGGGTGCCGATAGGCTCCAGCTTTGCGTTGAGCAACACTGCTGCGTTGCCGTCGAATTTAACGAGCGAACCGTCAGCGCGGCGGATGCCCTTCGCCGTACGAACCACCACCGCGCTATAGATCTCGCCTTTTTTGACGCGACCACGCGGAGCAGCTTCTTTGATGCTCACTTTGATAATGTCGCCAACACTTGCGTAGCGACGCTTGGAACCGCCCAGCACCTTGATGCAAAGAACGGACTTCGCGCCAGTGTTGTCGGCAACATCTAACCGGGATTCAGTTTGGATCATTTCAATATTTCCCAACTTGCACCAAACGCTGGAGGGCGCCTAGTCAGTCTTGGGCCCGTCAGCCGCACCACAAACCACTTGCAGTGCCTTTGATTGGGCAGAAACATCGCTTTTTAGAGCGAAGCCTTTGATTATGCAGCGGGCGGTATTTTTTGTCAACCGACTGCGAAGAAAATAAGCACACGAACCGAAATCGCCTTCGACGCGTGTTAGCAGCCGGTTTGAAGCGCGCTGGAAAACGCCTAGAAACTTCATTTTTAATAGCATGTGGCGCAGACCCACTCGATCTTTTCCCGGAAAACAATACCCATGCCCCTCCCACTCACCTTAGGCGGCCAAAAAACCGCCAGCGTCACCATTCGGCAACTGCGGGCGTTTGTGGCGGTGGCGGAAGACGGCAGCATCACACGCGCGGCGCAACGCCTGCACCTCACGCCATCGGCGTTGTCGATGTTGATCATCGGCCTGGAAGGTGAACTGTCGGTGCGGCTGTTCGAGCGCACCACACGGCGCATGGCGCTGAGCGAAGCCGGGCAGGAATTGCTGCCCGCCATTTCCAAGGTGTTTGTTGATCTGGACATTGCCTTTGATGCGCTGCGCCAGTTCTCCGACCGGCGCAGTGGCCGCTTTGCCGTGGCAACCTCGCCGTTGCTGGCCGCCACCTTGCTGCCCGGTTTGCTGGCCAGCTTTCGCGAGCGTTTTCCGGCGATTCGGGTCGACATCCTGGATTTGCCCGTCGATGGCATTGCCCAGGCCGTGCGCAGCGGGCAGGCTGATTTTGGTGTCTGCACCATCGACACCGACCCCAGCGACCTCGTCATCAGCCCGCTCTACCAGGACCGGCTGATGCTGGCCTGCCCCGAGCAACACCCGCTCGCCCAGCAGGCTTCCGTGCGCTGGAGCGACTTGACCAGCGAACCGCTGATTTGGCTGCGCTCCGGCAGCGGCCTGCGCCGCCTGGTGGAACAGGGCTTCGCGCAAGCGGGTGAGGCCGTGGCACCGGCCTTCGAGGTCGCCAACGTCACCACCGCCATGGGCTTGATTGAGGCCGGCCTGGGCATTTCCATACTGCCGGCCTACGCCTTGCGGCGCACCCGCGCCGTTGGCGTCAAGGGCGTGCCACTGACCACGCCTGTGCTGGAGCGCAGCATCGTGGCCCTGACCGCCCAGGGGCGTGCGCTGTCGGCCCCCTGCCAGAGCTTTCTGAGCCACTTTCAAAGCGGCATCGCCGCGCAGGATGCCTCCATGGCCGCGGCCGAACCCGGCGCAGCAAAAGCCACGCCCGCCAAACGCACACGCCGCAAAACGAGCTGAAGGCGCGGGGGCTCACTAAAATACCCGCACTCCCCGGTTTCCATCCCGCCACACGCGCTGCACACACCTCACAAGCGCCAACCCTGTTCTCTCACATGACCACCTTCGGCACCCCTCTCTCCCCCAACGCAACCAAAGTCATGCTCCTCGGCTCCGGCGAGCTGGGCAAAGAGGTGCTGATCGCCCTGCAGCGCCTGGGCGTGGAAACCATTGCGGTAGACCGCTACGAAAACGCGCCCGGCCAGCAGGTGGCACACCACGCGCGCACCATCACCATGAGCGACCCGGCCCAGCTCAAGGCACTGATCGAAGCCGAAAAACCCGCCATGGTGGTGCCCGAGATCGAAGCCATCGCCACGCCCATGCTCGAAGAGCTGGAAGCCGCCGGTGTGGTGCGCGTGATCCCCACCGCGCGCGCCGCACGCCTGACCATGGACCGTGAAGGCATACGCCGCCTGGCCGCCGAAACCCTGGGCCTGGCCACCAGCCCCTACGTGTTCTGCGACTCGCTGGCCGAGTTGCAGGCTGCGGTGGACAGCAAGATCGGCTACCCCTGCATCGTCAAGCCGGTGATGAGTTCGTCGGGCAAGGGCCAGAGCAAGATCAGCGGCCCGGCCGACGTGCAAAAAGCCTGGGACTACGCCATGGCCGGTGGCCGCGTCAGCCACGGCCGCGTCATCGTCGAAGGTTTTATCGACTTTGACTACGAAATCACCCAACTGACCGTGCGCGCCAAGGGCGCCAGCGGCCAGATCGAAACCCACTTCTGCGACCCCATAGGCCACATCCAGGTCAGCGGCGACTACGTGGAAAGCTGGCAGCCACACCCCATGCACCCGACCGCTCTCGAGAAGGCACGCCAGATCTCCAAAGCCGTGACCGACAACCTCGGTGGCCAGGGCCTGTTCGGCGTCGAGTTGTTCGTGAAGGGCGAAGACGTCTGGTTCAGCGAAGTCAGCCCACGTCCACACGACACCGGCATGGTCACCATGACCACGCAATGGCAGAACGAGTTTGAATTACACGCCCGCGCCATCCTTGGCCTGCCCGTCAACACCAGCCTGAAGAGCCCCGGCGCCAGCGCCGTGATCTACGGCGGCGTGGACGCCCTGGGCATAGTCTTCGACGGCGTGGCCGAAGCCCTGCAAGTGCCGAACACCGATATCCGTCTGTTCGGCAAACCCGAGAGCTTCACCAAGCGCCGCATGGGTGTGGCACTGGCATTTGATGCCGACGTGGAAGTGGCCCGCAGCAACGCCAAATTGGCCGCCTCCAAGGTGCGCCCACACACGGCGAAGTAAGCCGTTCGGCTATCAACTTTGATAGCTGCTTGCGGATATCCAGCAAGCGACCCCTGCCCATTTAGCTTCATTTCTACAACAGACGGCGCCGCCCATCCCGCTCGGGGTGGCGGCGTTTCCAGGCTCTGGGTAGGATGCAGCCATGCACAACATGGACTGGGCCGCCTTCATGCGGCTGACGGATGAGGGTTTGCTGCTCGCGCTGACGCTGGCCCTTGTGGCGGGCCTGGTCATCCACAGGGTGGGGCTGCTCGTCCTGCGCCGGGTGACGCGCACTTCGGTCACCAGCGCCAGCCTTGTCGAGGCGATCCGCGCCCCCACCCAGGTGCTGTTGCCACTGGCGGCCATCAGCGCCGTGCTGCATGGCGCGTCCAGCGACTTTCCACTGATAGGCCCGTTGCGCTACTTCTCTGAGCTGTTGCTCGTGGTCGCGGTCACCTGGCTCGGGACCAGCATCATTCGCGGTGTCACCGATGGCATCCTGCTGCACTACCCGTTGAACGGCCCGAACAGCTTTCACGCACGACGCATCCACACGCGCACGCGCGTGCTGGCCAGAACCTTGATGGTTTTGGTATGGATCATAGGCACGGCCCTGATTCTGCGCACCGTCCCCGGCGCGCGCCAGATCGGCACCAGCCTGCTGGCCTCCGCCGGTGTGGCCGGATTGGTGGTGGGCATCGCGGCACGCTCGGTCTTCTCCAATCTGCTGGCCGGACTGCAGATCGCACTGACCCAGCCGATACGCCTGGACGACGTGCTCATCGTGCAGGGTGAATGGGGCCGTGTCTCGGAAATCACCGGCACCTACGTGGTGCTGGCCATCTGGGACGAGCGCCGACTGATCATTCCGCTGCAGTGGTTCATTGAGAACCCCTTCCAGAACTGGACGCGCCACAACGCCGACCTGATAGGTTCAGTCTTCCTCTGGACCGACTTCCGCCTGCCCATGGCGCCGCTGCGCGCAGAAGCCTTGCGCATCTGCCAGTCTTCGCCGGACTGGGATGGCCGGCTGTGCAAAGTGCAGATCACCGATACCAATGAACGCGCCATGCGGGTCCGTGTGCTGGCCACATCTTCCGACTCGGACAAGAACTGGGACTTGCGCTGCGCAGTGCGCGAAGGCCTGCTGGACTTCATTCAGCGTGAATACCCGCAATGCCTGCCGCTGGTGCGCACCGAGCCGGATGAACGCACACCGCCAGCGGCCCTGGACCTGGCCTCAGGCGCGTAACACCGTCAGGCCTTCGGCCTCGAACGGCGCACAGATCTTCTCCGGAGTATCGGCCTCGACCACCAGCCCTGCGGCTTCGCGGCAAGCGGCAATCACATAAGGCGAAGCCGCGTTCAACTTCTCGGCCGAGGCCAGCACCCAGGTTTCCGCCGCCTGGGCCATCAAAGCGCGTTTCACCAAGGCCTCTTCCATATCGCCGGTACTCAGGCCCGAACTGGCACTCACCCCGGAGGCGCCCATGAAATACAGGTCGGCATGGATACGGCTGATGGCCTCGACCGTGGCCGCACCCACGGCCACCACCGAGTGTTTGTAGAAGCGCCCGCCGAGCAGTTGCACCTCGATCAGCGGGTGCTCCACCAGCGCCAGCGCAATCGTCGGGCTGTGGGTGACCACGGTGGCCCGCAAGCTGCTTGGCAATTGCAACGCCAGTTGTTGGCAACTGGTGCCGCCATCGATGAACACCACCTGCCCGGGTTGCACCAGCGCTGCCCCTGCACGGCCAATGGCTTGTTTCCCCGGCACGGCCAGCGCGCTGCGCACGGCGAAATTGCCCGCGGCAGGAGAGGCTGGCAAGGCGCCGCCGTGCACCCGCTGCAGCAGGCCCTCGGCCGCCAGGGCGCGCAGGTCGCGGCGTATGGTGTCTTCCGACAGGTTCAGGCTTTCGCTCAGGCTGGCGGCGACGATGCGGCCATCCTGGCGCAGCTTGTCGAGTATGAGTTGTTTGCGTTGCTGGGTGAGCATGGGGCGATGTTAACTTGCACGAGCTTGCATGTTTATCTTCGGATTTGCACGATTTTTCTTGTTTTGATTAAAATAGGCAAAAACGTGCAACCTGATTGAGCCAAAGGAGCAACATCATGCAAACCCAAGAACCCATTCGCATGGTCGACGTGCAGGTTTTGTCTAACGACTGGTACTTGCTGAAGAAAAACACCTTCGACCTGCGCCGCCGCGACGGCCAATGGCAGCGCCAAAGCCGCGAGACCTACGACCGTGGCAACGGCGCCACCATCCTGCTCTACAACCGCGCCCAGGGCACGGTGGTGCTGACACGCCAGTTCCGCCTGCCGGCCTACGTGAACGGCACGCCCGATGGCCGCCTGATCGAAACCTGCGCCGGCCTGCTCGACCAGGACGACCCGGAAACCTGCATCCGCCGCGAAACCGAAGAAGAAACCGGCTTTCGCATCCACGCCGTGCGCAAGGTGTTCGAGGCCTACATGAGCCCGGGTTCGGTGACCGAGCGGCTGTACTTCTTTGTGGGTGAATACAGCCATGCCGACAAGGTATCCAAGGGCGGCGGCCACGCCCATGAGGGCGAAGACATTGAAGTGCTGGAAGTGCCGCTGAACACGGCGATGGCGTGGATTACCGAGGGCAAGATCTGCGACGGCAAAACCATCATGCTGCTGCAGCACGCCAAGCTCAGCTGTTTGCTTAACCCGGCCTAAAGCGCGGCCACGGTCTCCAGATCAGAACACCACAGAACTGGCTGCGCCAGGCTGTTGGTGTTGCCCCCTGCAAGGGGGGTTGGCGTAGTGACACGAAGTGCGCGAAGACTGGGGGTGAGCCCCGCCTCCCCCTGTAAGGGGGTTGGCGCAGTGACACGCAGTGCACGAAGACTGGGGGTGAGCCTAAATGACGGTATGGCCGACGCCGCCAGCCGACAGCTCCATGCGGCCACGGCCGTTGTGCTTGGCCTGGTAAAGGGCCAAGTCGGCGCGCGCCAGCAGCCCCGCCAGCGTGCCATCGCCATCTTTCAGCACGGCCACACCGGCGCTGTAGTCCAACTCAAAACCCAGTTCCTTTTTCGACGCGTCGAGCAGGCGCGTACGCAGCCGTTGGTCAAAGCCGGTGGCAGCCGATTTGTGGGTGTTGGACAGCACGATGCAAAACTCTTCGCCGCCCAGGCGCCCCACCAAGTCTCCGGTGCGCCGCGTGACCCGCAGCATGCGCGCAAACAGGCGCAGCGCGCGGTCGCCGACCTCGTGGCCGTGGCGGTCGTTGATGCGCTTGAAATGGTCCAGGTCAAGCATGATCAGCGTCATGGGCAGGTGGTAACGCACGGCGTTGGCAAACACCCCCTCGGCGCGCTCGGTCCAGCCCCGGCGGTTCAGCAGGCCAGTCAGCCCGTCGGTCATGGCCTGGCGGCGCAGCTTGCTCTCGGCTTCTTCACGCCAGGCCACCAGCACCATCACGGTGACCAGCAGCAGGGCCACATTGCCCATCAACGCCACCACCACATTGATGGGGTGCGACATGTCCACGCTGCTTTGCAGCGCCCCTGCCTGCACGCTGAGCACCACACCGCGCACCAGTGCCAATACCGCCACCGCCAACAGGCAGCCACACAACATGCCACGCCAGCGCCGCGAGCTGCGCCGCATCGGCGCCAATGTGGCGCGCGCCACCACCAGCAGCGCAACGGCCAGGCAGCCATTGCTCCACACCGCGTTCAGCAAAGGGAAACGCAGGGTCAGCAAATATCCCAAGGGAGCCACCACCAGCAGCACGCGCAGAATCATTTCACCGCCACGTGTGCCCAGCCAGCCGTTCAGCGCACGGTGCAGCAGCCATAAGCCAGCATGCAGCAACAACACCCCCAGCGCCAGCCACCAGTGTTCAGCCCCCAGGGTGGACACGGGCACCGTGGTCCAAGCCAGGGCCTGGGCCAGCACCGCCAACTGCGCACAGCGCGCAGCCACACTGACGCCGCGGCCCATGATCAACAGCAGAGCCAGCGCCACCGCCAGCTGGTTGCAGGCGGTCACGACAAGCAGGGTGGTGACGTCAAGTTGCATGAGGGTCGTTGGGTCCGGTATTCGACGCGCGCGAAATGGCAGAAGGCTTACTGGAACGCCACTTCCGCAAAACTGCGCAACTTGCGGCTGTGCAACTGGTTGATGCCTTGGGCGCGCAACAGTTCCACCGCCCGCACTCCGATGCGCAAGTGCTGGTCCACACGCTCGCGGTAAAAGTGGTTGGCCATGCCGGGCAGCTTGATTTCGCCGTGTAGGGGTTTGTCGCTCACACACAGCAGGGTACCGTAGGGCACGCGAAAACGAAAGCCGTTGGCGGCAATGGTCGCGCTTTCCATGTCCAGCGCCACGGCGCGGCTCTGGCTGAAACGGCGTTGCGGCTGGTTGTTCGGCAGCAATTCCCAGTTGCGGTTGTCGGTGCTGGCCACGGTGCCGGTGCGCATAATGTTCTTCAGCGCCGCCCCCTGCATCTGGGTCACGTCGGCCACGGCGCTTTCCAGCGCCACCTGGATCTCGGCCAGCGCCGGGATCGGCACCCACAGCGGCAACTCTTCATCCAGCACATGGTCTTCACGCACATAACCGTGGGCCAGCACGTAGTCGCCCAACTGCTGGCTGTTGCGCAGGCCGGCACAGTGGCCCAGCATGATCCAGGCGTGCGGGCGCAGCACGGCGATGTGGTCGGTAATATTCTTGGCATTCGCCGGGCCTACGCCTATGTTCACCATGGTGATGCCGCTGCGGTCGCTGCGCACCAGGTGGTAGCCGGGCATTTGCGGCAGGCGCGGCGGCTCTACGCCGAACGCATCCACGGCCTCTGCGGCCAGCCCCACACGGCGCGTGACCACGTTGCCGGGCTCGATGAAGGCAATATATTCGCTGTTCGGGTCGGTCATGGCCTCACGGCCCATGCGCACAAACTCATCGATGTAGAACTGGTAGTTGGTGAACAACACAAAGTTCTGGAACCACTCGGGGCCGGTGCCGGTGTAGTGGCGCAGCCGGTGCAGCGAATAATCGACGCGCGGCGCGGTGAACAGCGACAGTGGCATGGGCTCGCCCGGGTGCGGCTCGTAGGTGCCATTGGCGATACCGTCGTCCATGGAGGCCAGGTCGGGCAGGTCGAACACGTCGCGCATCAGCATGCGGCGTTCGGCGGTCATGCTGCCTTCCACGTGGTCATGTTCGGCGAACGAGAAGTGCACCGGAATGGGTTGCGTGCTGGTGCCCACTTCCAGCTCCACCTGGTGGTTTTGCAACAACAGGCGGAACTGCTCCAGGTAGTAGTGCTCGTAGAGGTCGGGGCGCGTCAGCGTGGTCTCGAAACGGCCGGGGCCCGCGACAAAGCCAAAACTCAGGTGGGTGCTCTCCAGCGTCGCACTGGGCGCGCGCGCCACGGTGGTGGTGTACACCCGCACAAACGGGTAACAGGCGCGCACGTGGCCCGGCAAAGTCTCGCCAGCCACAAACTGCTGCATGGCCAGGCGCAAGTGTTCAATCTGCTGGTGGTAGATGGCCTTCACCTGCGCCAGTGCGGCGGCAGCATCGGTGAAACGCATGGGGGCAACAAAAGGCGGTAGATAGGGCATGCGCCTATTGTGCAATGGCCCCAAGACGAATTCGCAACGAATTTGCGCCCGGGGCCGCCGCGCTCTAGAGAGTTGACGGCAACACACAACACTGCCTGCTGCTGTGCCGTGTGCTCACGGCAGCGGCTCGCGCAGCGTGACGAACTCTTCGGCCAGTGTGGGATGGATGCCTATGGTCTGGTCAAACACGGCCTTGGTGGCGCCCGCCTTCAGCGCCACCGCAAACCCTTGCACGATCTCGCCCGCATCCGGCCCGACCATGTGCAGGCCCACCACGCGATCGCTGGCCTTGTCGACCAGCAGCTTCACCAGCGTGCGCTCGGTGCTGCCGCTGATGGTGTGCTTCAGCACCTTGAACTCACTGCGGTACACATCCACAGCGCCAAACTCCTCGCGCGCCTCGGCCTCGGTGAAGCCCACCGTGCCCACGTTGGGGTGCGTGAACACGGCCGTCGGAATGTATTCATAAGCCATGTGACGCACCGGTTTGCCACGCGCCGGGCCAAACAGGTCATCGACCAAGGCCATGGCCTCGCCCAAAGCCACGGGGGTGAGCTGCAGGCGGTTGGTCACGTCGCCCAGCGCAAACACCGATGGCAGGCTGCTGGCGTAGCGCGCATCCACCACCACCGCGCCGTTTTCGTCGAGTTGCACCCCCGCCTCGGCCAAGCCCATGCCGGCGCTTCTGGGCGTGCGGCCGGTGGCGTAGAGCACGGCGTCCACGGGCAGCGACACAGTATCGTCATCCGTCTTCAACTGTGCCGTCCAACTCTCGCCATGGCGGGCCAGCCCGCTCACCTGGGTGTTCAGCCGCAGTTGCACGCCGGTCTTGCGCATCTCTGCGGCCAAGAAGGTGCTGATGTCGGCATCAAACCCACGCAGCAAAGTGCCACCGCGCAGCACCTGGGTGACCTCGGCCCCCAGGCCATGGAAAATGGACGCCATTTCGCTGGCGATGTAGCCGCCGCCCACCACCAGCAGGCGGCGTGGCAGCGTGGGCAGGTCGAACATATCGTCCGACACCAGCACCTGGTCGCGCCAAGGCACATCGGGCACGCTGGGCCGGCCACCGGTGGCCAGCAGGATGTGCTGGGCGGTGAGGCGTTTACCGTCCACTTCCACCGTGTGGCCGTCGGCCAAGCTGGCCCAGCCATTGAGCACCGTGACACCGGACGATTTCAGCAAACCGGCGTAGATGCCGTTGAGCCGCGTGATCTCGACCGCGCGGTTGGCCTTGAGCCGCGCCCAGTCGAAACGCAAGCCGTCGAAGTCCCAGCCGTAGGCGCGCGATTCTTCAAATGCCGCGGCATAGTGCGCCGCATAGCTGTAGAGCTTTTTCGGGATGCAGCCGACGTTGACACAGGTGCCGCCCAGCGCGCCAACCTCGGCCAAGCCCACGCGCGCGCCACGTTGTGCGGCCATGCGCGCGGCGCGCACCCCTCCGCTGCCACCGCCGATGACAAACAGGTCATAGTCGAAATTGGGCATAAGATTCCTTTTGTTGCGCTGCGGGTGGACGGCAGAAACTAACATGCTACTTTCATCCGTTTTTCCACCTGTTTCTCAAGAGGTATTTTTTTTGAAATCAATCACTACCGCCATCGTCTCCAGCGTGCTGGCCCTCACGGCGGGCCTGGCCCAGGCGCAAGTTCCCACGGCAGCTGATGCGGCCAAAGAAGCCGGTGCCGTGGTCACGTCCAGCGGCCTGGTGTTTCGCTCGCTGAAAGACGGCCAGGGCGCCAGCCCCAAGGCCAGCGACAAGGTCAAGGTGCACTACCGTGGCACCTTCCTCGACGGCAAGGAGTTCGACAGCTCGTACAAACGCGGCGAGCCGATCTCGTTTCCGTTGAACGGCGTGATCGCCTGCTGGACCGAAGGTGTGCAGATGATGAAGATCGGCGGCAAGGCCAAACTCACCTGCCCCGCCGCCATCGCCTACGGCGCGCGCGGCGCCGGCGGCGTGATTCCGCCCAACGCCACCCTGCAGTTTGAAGTCGAATTGCTGGGCATCAACTAAGCCCCACTCTGCCGATTTTCGCTATTAAAAAAGCAGCTATCTGCGCTTGACCAGCATGCGCAGAGGCTGCTTTTCTTTTGCAGCCTTCAACGCAGTTTTGATAACACCGCCAACACCGGCTGCAGCACGCTGGCACCGAGTTTGCGCGAGCGTTCGCCATTCCAGCCCACCACCGGATCGGGCAGGTCGGCGTTGTCTTTGAAAGGCATCTCTATGGTGAAGGCCAGGCAGTCGAACTGCTGACCGACCCAGTTGGTGGCGAGGGTCTTATTGCCCTGGCCGGGCGCTGGCAGCGGATAACCGTGGGTGGTCTGGAAGTCGGGGCTGGCGGCCAGCCAGGCGGCCTTGAATTCTTTTTGCAGGCCATCGATACGCGGGCCAAAGCTGGCGCGGCCTTCGGTGCCGACCAGGAAGTTGTAGGGCAGGCCTTCGTCGCCATGCACATCCAGCGACAGGTCCACACCGGTCGCCAGCATCTTTTGCCGCACCCAGAACACTTCGGGTGAACGCTCTACCGTGGGCTCCAGCCATTCGCGGTTGAGGTTGGCGCCCACGGCATTGGTGCGCAGATTGCCGCGCACCGCGCCGTCGGGGTTCATGTGCGGCACCACGTAGAACTCGCAGCGCGCCAGCAGTGCGCGGGCCAGCGGATCGTCGACGTCGAGCAGGCGCTCCAGAAAACCTTCAATGAACCACGAGGCCATGGTTTCGCCGGGGTGTTGGCGCGCGATGAGCCAAATCTTGCGCAGCGGCGTGGCCGTGGCGTTGACCTGATCCGGCCGGCGGATGTGCAGCAGCGTCATAGGCCGGCCTTCCACCGTGTGGCCCAGGTGCTCCAGCGCGACCGCCTCGGAATGCGCCACCGAGCCCAGCAGGTCTAGCACCCGGTCGTAGGGATAGGGCTCGAAGTAGGCGAAATAGACACAGTCGGCCTCGGCCACACACTCGGCGCAAAGCTCGGTGCCGTCATAGCTGGTGGCGATGCGTGTCCATTGCTGGCGGTCGACGCTGGCCACCACCTGGTAGCCGTCCCAGCCCTTGGGGTAGGCGCACTGGCTGGCGTTCAGAAAGCGCAGGCGCAGCGATTGACCGGCCGCGCCGTACACCGCGAAATAAAACCATTGGGCGAATTCGCTGGCGTTGTCGGGGCGAATGCGCAACTGGATGTCGCGTGGGTCGTCGATACGCACCACCTCGATGGCGCCGCCGTCGAACTGGGTGTTGATGTGAAGCTGGGGAGCGTTGGTGGTCATGGGGTCGCGGTTGAGAACTGACGAAGAACAGCCGCCAGCTTACGCCCAAATCGACACAGCGTAGCGCGCTAGGCCGTCGCCAGTCCGCGCCCGCCCAGCCAGGCTTGTGCGCCCAGCGCATCCACCGGTGGCGCGTTCAAGAAGCCCTGGAAGTCGTCACAGCCCATGCCACGCAGCAGATCGGCTTGGGATTCGATTTCCACACCCTCGGCCACCGTGCGCAATTTGAGGCTGCGCGCCATCTGGATCACGGCCGAGGCGATGGCCTGGTCGTCGTTGTCGCTGTGCATTTCGCGAACAAACGAGCGGTCTATCTTGAGCTTGTCGATGGGGTAACGCTTGAGGTAGGCGAGCGACGAGTAGCCGGTGCCAAAGTCGTCTATCGTCAGCCCCACGCCCAAGCGTTTGAGCACGTGAAGGTTGTCGAGCACCAGGCTGCTGGAATCCATCAGCACCGACTCGGTCATCTCCAGCTCCAGAAACGCTGGCGCCAGCCCCGAGGTGGTGAGCGCACGCGTCACCACGCCCACCAGATCGCGCTGCTTGAACTCTATGGCCGAGAGGTTCACCGCCACCGGCACACACAGCCATCCGGCGTCGTGCCACTTTTTGATCTGGCAGCAAGCCTCCATCAGCACCCATTGGCCAATGGCCTGGATCAGACCACGCTCTTCGGCAAACGAGACAAAATCTTCAGGCCCGAGCAAGCCAAGCTCGGGGTGCTGCCAGCGCACCAGCGCCTCCACACCAACAAGCTTGTCATCCGACAGCCGCCATTGCGGCTGGTAGTGCAGCACGAATTCCTTGTTGGCAATGGCCTCACGCAACTGGTGCTCCAGATGCAGCGCACGAAAGGCGCGCTGCGACATGCTGGCGGTGTAGAACTGGTAGTTGCCGCGGCCACTGTCTTTGGCGTGGTACATGGCGGCATCGGCATGGCGGCTCAACTCGTCGACGGTGCTGCCGTCGTCGGGGAACATGGCAATGCCTATGGACGGAGACACCGAGACCTTGTGCCCTTCAAGGTGGATGACCTTTTTCACCGTGTCGAGCATCTTCGAGGCCACCTGCACGGCGCTGTCGCGGGTGCCGATGTCGGGCAGCACGATCAAAAACTCGTCGCCGCCCAGGCGCGCCACCACATCGGCCTTGCGCACACAGCCGACCAGCCGGCTGGCGACTTCACACAGCAGTTGGTCACCCGCGTGGTGGCCTAGCG
Organism: Variovorax sp. HJSM1_2; assembly: GCF_049316285.1. NCBI lineage: Bacteria > Pseudomonadati > Pseudomonadota > Betaproteobacteria > Burkholderiales > Comamonadaceae > Variovorax > Variovorax sp. HJSM1_2. Next base: position 23,243 of record NZ_JBMOXA010000009.1, read on the forward strand.
AGTCGTTGACGGTCTTGAAGTTGTCCAGGTCGATGAACAACACCGCCAGCACCGACTGGTGCCGTTGCGCGGTTGCCAGAGAATGCTCCAGCCACTGGTTCAGGAAACTGCGGTTGGGCAAACCGGTGAGCGCATCGTGCAGCGCCATGTGCTCGATGCGCTGCTGCGCCTCTTTGCGCGCGGTGATGTCGCGCACCACGGCGATGCGCTGGATCTCGCCCTTGACCACCAGCGTCTTACCCACCATCTCCACCGGAATCTCGCGCCCGCTGCGGTGCAGCAGCGCGGCCTCGTAAGGCTGTTCGTTGCCCATGCGCAACTGCTCGGCCACGTGCTGGCGCCAGGCCTCGGCGATGAACTCCGCCGAGCGCCGGCCTTTGACCTCGTCCAGCGTGTAACCGACCATACGCAGCAGGGCGGCGTTCACGTCGGTGATGCCACTGTCCTGGTGGAAGACTATGCCCTCCTGCGTCACCTCGGCAAACTTGCGCATGCGCTCTTCGCTCTCGCGCAGCGCCTGCTCGGCACGCGCGTGGTGGCTGATGTCGTTCATCAGCACAAAGGCCCCACACTGCACACCGGTGGCATCGAAATGTGGCACCAGGGTGACTTCCAGCGTGACCACCAGCCCGTTGCTGCGGGTGCGCTCGCGTTGGTAGGTGACGCGTTCGCCCTGGCTGGCACGTTGCACATAGGGCTGGATCTCGGCCCAGACCTCGGGGCCCACCGTGTCGCGCACGTGTTTGCCCAAGATGTTGTCACCGGCAAAACCATGCTGCTCCGCGTAGGCGCGGTTGGCAAAGCGGCAGCACATGGAAGGGGTGTCGAAATAAGCCAGCAACGCGGGCACGGCGTCGGTCAGCAATTGCAGCATCTCGACGCGGCTGGCACCGCCCTTGTCCCCTCCCCCTGCCGCCCCTTGCGCGGGCTCAACCATGTCCGCCATGGCACATCCTTGTGGTCGTGTTTTTCATGCGATTCAACGCGATGGCGACCACCCCAAATGGCTCGCCCTGGAAGCTCGTGCCAAGGTTCCCTGGACCTTCAAGCTACGAAATGTGTAGCATGTTAACCCTGTTATGCCTATGCCACAGCACTATTTTCCCTAACATCTAGCGCGATAATCAGGCCATGTCCGCCGCTGAACACATTCCCGACCCTGCCCCCGCCCAAGCTGACAACCCGGCCTCCGCACCTGGCGCGGCCGCCCCTAGGCGGGCCAGCTCGCGCTTCATGTTCAGCCATCCGGCGCACTTCATCGCGCTGGGCCTGGGCTCCGGTTTAAGCCCCTTTGCCCCGGGCACAGCTGGCACTTTATGGGCCTGGCTGGCGTATTTGGTGATAGCGCCGTGGTTCACGCCGGCACAGTTTGGCTGGTTCCTCCTGGTCAGCCTGCTGATCGGCTGGTGGGCCTGCACGGTGTGTGCGCGCAATATGCGGGTGGCCGACCCGGGCAACATCGTCTGGGACGAAATCGTCGCCTTCTGGATCATTCTCTGGCTGGTCATGCCTACCGGCTTCCTGGGCCAGTTGATCGCCTTTGGCCTGTTTCGCTACTTCGACGCCGCCAAGCCCGGCCCCGTGGCCTGGGCCGACAAGGCCTTCAAGGGCACTGGCGCACGCGGCGGTTTTGGCATCATGTTCGACGACCTGGTGGCAGCCTTTTGCACGCTGCTGGTGTTCGCTCTTTGGAGGTTCTGGTCATGACTGAATCGCTACAAAATAACGAGCAACTTGCGCTTGCTGAATGTGCGGCTTTGGCCGATTTGCTGCAAGAAAGATCTTGGCGCATGGCCACCGCAGAAAGCTGTACCGGCGGCTTGATCGCCGGGGCCTGCACCGAGCTTTCGGGTTCCAGCAACTGGTTTGAGCGTGGTTGGGTGACGTACTCCAACGAAGCCAAGTCAGAACTTCTGGGCGTGGACCCGGCCCTCATCACAAACTACGGCGCCGTGAGTGAACAAGTGGCACGCGCCATGGCCGTGGGCGCGATTCGCCGCGCTGAGGGCTTGGCGCAGGTGGCGGTGGCGGTGACCGGGGTGGCCGGCCCCACGGGCGGCAGCGCAGAAAAACCGGTGGGCACCGTGTGGCTGGCATGGTCGGTACAAGGCCAGCTCAGCAGCGCCCTGCACCACTTCCCCGGCGACCGGCGGGCCGTGCGCCAAGCCACGCTGCTGCAGGCGTTGCGACGGCTGCGCGAGCTGGTGCAGGCCGCGCCCGCCTAGGCCGCCAGCATGGTCTCGGAATAGCAGCGAAAATAAGCCCATGAACGCCCTGAACATCGCCGAATATTCGCAAACCCTGGGTTTGCAAGCAAAACAGGCCTCCGCGCACATGGCGCGCGCGAATGCAGCTACCAAAAATATAGCCCTTCGCACCTTGGCTGGTTTGCTGCGCAGCAACGTCGACGCCTTGCAGATCGACAACGCCAAAGACATCGCCCGCGCGCAGGCCGCCGGCCTGGCAGCACCGCTGGTCGATCGCCTGAAGCTCACGCCCAAGGTTCTGGAGACCTGCGCCCTGGGCTGCGAACAATTGGCGGCCATGCCGGAATTGATAGGCGAAGTCTCGGGCCTGAAGCAGCAGCCCAGTGGCATCCGCGTCGGCCAGATGCGTGTGCCGCTAGGTGTGTTCGGCATGATTTTCGAAAGCCGGCCCAACGTCACCATCGAGGCGGCGAGCCTGTCGATCAAGAGCGGCAACGCCTGCATCCTGCGTGGCGGCTCGGAAGCGATTGAATCGAACAAGGCCCTGGCGCTGCTGGTGCAGCAGGCACTGCAAGCCGCCGGTTTGCCAGCAGAAGCGGTGCAATTGGTGCAAACCACCGACCGCGAAGTGGTGGGCCAACTCATCACCATGCCGCAATATGTCGATGTAATCATTCCGCGCGGCGGCAAGAGCCTGATAGAGCGCATCAGCCGCGATGCCAAGGTGCCCGTCATCAAACACCTGGACGGCAACTGCCACGTCTATGTGGACGACCCGTGCGACATCAGCATGGCCGTGACCGTGGCCGACAACGCCAAGACACAGAAGTACAGCCCCTGCAACGCCAGCGAAAGCCTGCTGGTGGCGCGCGGTGTGGCCGCAGAGTTTCTGCCCCGCATCGGCGCCACCTACGCGGCCAAGGGTGTGGAAATGCGCGGCTGTGCCGAATCGCTGGCCTTGCTGGCCGGCGTGCCCGGTGCCAAGCTGGCAGCCGCCACCGAGCAGGACTGGTCGGAAGAATATCTGGCACCCATCATCAGCGTGAAGCTGGTCGCCGGTGTGGATGAGGCGATTGCGCACATCAACCAGTATTCGAGCCACCACACCGATGCCATCCTCACGCGTGACCACATACATGCCCAGCGGTTCTTGCGCGAGGTGGATTCGGCCAGTGTGATGGTCAACGCCAGCACGCGTTTTGCCGATGGTTTCGAGTACGGGCTGGGTGCCGAGATCGGCATCAGCACCGACAAGTTCCACGCGCGCGGGCCGGTGGGTCTGGAGGGGCTCACCTCGCTCAAATACGTGGTGTTGGGTGAAGGCGAGATTCGCTCTTGAATAACGTTTGACCCAGGTTCTCTTCGATTAACTTTTCAACAGGGCCGTCATGCAAAGCATTTTGTGCAAACTGGGTACTTTGACGGCCCTCACCGGCGCCATGTTGTCGGCACTGCCGGCGCAAGCCGATCTGCTGGACAAAATACGCAGCAGCGGCAGCATCACACTGGCCTACCGCGATGCGTCGATTCCGTTCTCCTACCTCGATGCCCAGCAGAAGCCGATTGGTTATTCCATGGACCTGTGCCTGAAGGTGGTGGACGCACTGCGGCGCGACTTGAAGCTGGACAAGCTGGAAGTCAACTACCTGCTGGTCACGCCCGGCACACGCATGGAGGCCATGACCAGTAGCAAGGCACAACTGGAATGCGGCTCCACCACCAACAATGCCGAACGGCGCAAAACGGTGGACTTCACCATTGCGCACTTCATCTCGTCGGTACGCCTGTTGGTGCGCAGCAATGCCCAGGTGCAGAGCATCGACCAGCTGGCCGGTAAAAGTGTGGTCACCACCAAGGGCACAACGGCCGTGAGCCTGGTGCGCCGCGCCAGTGACGAACGCGGACTGAAGCTCACATTGCTAGAGGCGCCCGATCACGCACAGGCCTTCCAGACCGTGGTCGATGGCAAGGCCGCTGCGTTTGCCATGGACGACGTGCTGCTCTCCGGCCTGCGCGCCAATGCCGCCAACCCGGCCGATTACACCCTGGCTGGTAAACCCATGAGCATGGAGCCCTATGCCATCATGCTGCCGCCGAACGAGCCGGCCTTCAAGAAGCTGGTGGACCAGGAGATGCGCCGCGTCATCCTCAGCGGTGAAATCACCGGGCTGTACACCAAGTGGTTCCAGCAGCCTATCGCCCCCAAGGGCATCAACCTGGCGCTGCCCATGCCCTACCTGCTCAAGGACTCGTTCAAGTTCCCGAGCGACAAGGTCGACGCGTTCTAAGGTTGGCAAGATTCCCGGCTCCGGGTGCCGGGTGACTTATTTTTCGGCGAGCACACCCTTGTCGAATGGGCAGGGTGGCCCCAGATAACAACGCTATCGTGGTGATTCGTCCCCCTGGGTCCTAGAATCACCTCTTCCCCCATCCCGCCCAGAACACCGCATGGTCCCCCATCTTGTTACCGCCCTGACCGGGCCCATCAACGAGCTTGAGCAACGTGTGCTCGACTCCATGCCGGCCATCGAACGCTGGTTTCGCCTGGAATGGATGGAGCACACCCCGCCGTTCTACGGCGCCGTGGACATTCGCAACGCGGGCTTCAAGCTGGCCCCGGTCGACACCAGCCTGTTCCCGCGCGGCTGGAACCACCTCACGCCGCAACTGCTGCCGCTGGCCGTGCAATCGGCCATGGCGGCGATTGAAAAGATCTGCCCTGAGGCGAAGAACCTGCTGCTCATCCCCGAGAGCCATCAGACGCAGAACACCTTCTACCTGAGCAGCGTGGCGCAACTGCAGCGCATCTTCCACATGGCTGGGCTGAACGTGCGGGTGGGCTCCATCAGCCCGGACATCAAGGAGTCCACGCCTATCGCCTTGCCCAACGGCGACCGCATCGTGCTGGAGCCGGTGATCCGCAGCAAGCGCCGCCTAGGGCTGAAAGATTTCGACCCCTGCACCATACTGCTGAACAACGATTTATCGGCCGGCCCGCCGGGCATTCTGGAAGACCTGCACGAGCAATACCTGCTGCCACCGCTGCACGCCGGCTGGTCGGTGCGGCGCAAAAGCACCCACTTTCGCATCTACGAAGAAATCTCCAAGCGTTTTGGCAAGCTGCTGGGCATAGACCCCTGGTTGATCAATCCCATGTTCAACAAGTGTGGCGAGGTCAACTTCGCCGACGGCACCGGCATGGAATGCCTGACCGCCAACGTCGACGCGCTGTTGACCAAGGTACGGCGCAAATACAAGGAATACGGCATCAACGAGAAGCCGTTTGTCATCGTCAAGGCCGACGACGCCACCGACGGCATGGGCATCATGACGGTGCGTGACGTCAAGGATCTGGAAACCTTGGGCCGCAAAAGCAAAACCAAGGCAAAAGGCAGCAAAGACGGCCTGCCTCCAGTGCACGATGTGATCATCCAGGAAGGCGTGCTGACCAACGAGCGTGTGCATGACGCCGTGGCCGAGCCTGTGGTCTACACCATGGACCGTTATGTGGTCGGCGGCTTCTACCGCATCCACGCCGACCGCGGCACCGACGAAGACCTGAACATCCCCGGCTCACGCTACGTGCCGCTGGCTTTCGCCGAAAGCTCGCTGTTGCCGCAATCGGGCATGCACCCGGGCGCCAGTGCTCCGAATCGTTTCTACATGTACGGCGTGATCGCGCGTTTGGCCATGGTGGCGGCCAGTTACGAGATGGAAGCCACGGACCCGGACGCTGAGGTCTACGACTGATCCTCAGGGCTTGGAGCGGCAGCGGCGCTGCCGCGCAAGCCGCGCTCTCAAACCGCGCACTCCGGGCACACCTGCCCCGCACCCACCATGAGGTATGGGGCGAGTCCTCTACCCTCCCCCCCCTGAAGCCAGCTTTCATCTGGCCGTGGTAGATCCACATTTTGCGGACCCCGCCGTTCGGTTTGCAGATATTGGCTGCCCAGCCAAAAAAGCGCGAGATTCATATTATTTGAGAACAAATCCCGAATAATCGATTTATTCGGCAAAAGTCGCGATTCAAGAATCATTTCAGCGGTGTGCGGAACTTTCAAAAGCCCCATCGAATATATGATTCAATTTGTTGCAATTAGCTTAAGGGTGGGTTGTGTTGGGTAATCAAACTGATGTCAGAGGCCCCGAAACACTGTGGCGGCCCTTGGATCTGTCGATCATCGTTCCCACGTTCAAGGAACGAGAAAACGTCGGGGAACTGGTGCGGCGCATCTCCGCCAGCCTGCAAGACGTGCACTGGGAAGTCATCTTTGTGGATGACGACTCTCCAGACGGCACCACCGAAGCCATTCGGAAATTGGCCCAGCACGACTCCAGGGTGCGCTGCATCCAGCGTATCGGCCGACGCGGCCTGACCTCTGCTTGCATCGAAGGCATTTTGTCCAGCAGCGCCACTTATGTGGCCGTGATGGACGCCGACCTTCAGCATGACGAAACCATACTCCCGCAAATGCTGCGCACACTCCAGGCCGAACCACTGGATATTGTGGTCGGGAGCCGTTACGTTGCGGGCGGTGCAATTGGAGAGTGGGGCAAAACCCGCGCGCAAATCAGCCAATTTGCCACCCGGTTAAGCCATTTGGTCGTGCCGTCTGAACTGCATGACCCCATGAGCGGCTTTTTCATGATGCGCCGCGATGTGTTTCTGCAGTGCACGCGACACCTGTCAGGTTTGGGATTCAAAATCCTGGTGGATTTGTTCGCCTCTGCCCCAAAGCCTTTGCGCTTTAAAGAAATTCCCTTTGTTTTCAAGAATCGTTTTGCTGGAGAGAGCAAGCTCGATAACCAAGTGGCCTTGGACTACGTCATGTTGTTGCTGGACAAAATGGTGGGCCACATCGTTCCGGTACGCTTTTTTTCGTTTGCCATGATCGGCGGTTTGGGCCTGGGTGTGCATTTCGCGGTCCTGGCCGCCATGTTCAAAGGTGCGCAACTCGAATTCGTGGCAGCGCAAACCTTGGCCACCGCAGCCGCGATGGTTTTCAACTTTGCATTGAACAACGTCATCACCTACAAGGACCGCCAGCTCAAAGGCGCGGCCTGGCTGCGCGGCCTGGCCTCGTTTGTCCTGGCCTGCGGACTGGGGGCGTTTGCCAATGTGGGCATTGCCAATTACCTTTATGGCTACAACGGCGGCTGGATTCTGGCCGCGCTTTCGGGCATTTTGGTCGGGGCGGTATGGAACTACGCCGTGACCTCGGTCTACACCTGGGGCTCTTCTGCCAAACCAAGCGTCAACCGCTGAGTTTTACAAAGGTGCACAGGACAAATGTGCACCGCCCCTTTTTTAGCTTGGGCAGAACGTTCGATTCACCGACTCTGCGGCTGTGAGCGTCACTCGGCGGCAACGAATCAGACCTGCAACAGCTAACTTCCCGTTTTTTTGAGCGCTACACAGCCTTTTTCGCAGATCGGCACCAACATCTTTTGTAGTGCGGGAAACTCGGCCTCCCAGCGGCGCACCAGCTCCTTCTCGCCTGGGCGATCAGCATCGTCCAAAAACACGGCTGAATTGGCCTGCATCCGCTCATACAAAGCGGGTATCGCCGGATAACGCGCCAACTCGGCCACAAACCATGGTGGTCCGTCTATCACCATCAGTTCAATGGCCAGCTTGGCGGGCAAAACCTCATACGAATACCACTGGCCGGTCCAACTTGGCAAAACCAGGGGTTTCAGCGGCGCGTCACATACGGTGGCCCAACTCTCCAGTCCATGCAAGCGCAGCAGTTGCCTGGTTTTTTCGGCAAATTCCGGGTCGTGCTCCAAGCTGTGGACATGGCCTTGGCCGTTGAGTTGCATGCAGCGCGCCAGGACTAAGGTGCTGATACCGCTACTGCACTCCACCACGCTAGCTGGCCGCTGCGCCAGCGTATGGCTGCAGACGTTGCGCAGAAAGTCGGGAGAGGCAGCCCAGCCGCGCGTCGGTGGCAAGGCGTGTGAGAGCTTCAGTTCCTGCTGCAAATACAACAGCGCCTCGAGCTGAGCAAACACATTGCTGGCCACGTTTGTGGTTTCCCGCGTGATCTGCTCTCGCAATAGCGAAGTGCCCAGCGAAAGTTTGTGGTACATGACAAAGAGCACCACCACTAGTGGAATCACGACGGCGGCCGCGCCGAGCAGAATCAAAAACACGGGAGCCATAAGCAGCAAAGCCTCATTTGAAACCATACGGACAGGCAAACTGCAGGTCCGTGCAGTCATGGCCATTCTGACTTTCTCAAGTTTGGATCGGCAGACTTTTTGTATGAAGTTACAACATCCCCTCAAGGCCGCATGAACCACGTCAAAGAACTGGTCTTGGGTGCAATCCAACACGGCGGCCGTGTTGGTCCACACTGAAGCGCATCCAGACGCTTTAACACCAATCAGTTGCTGCGGTGCAACACCGCCCAGGGTTTCGGTGCTTCATGTGGTTGCGCAGTTTGCACGAGAGAACCCAAAGCGCAAAATACACGCCTTCCAGTTACTCGAAGCCCTTCGGCGCCGGCGGAGCCGCCCGTCGGGATCTGTTTGTGCAAAACTCAAAATCTTCGCTTGCGGCTCTGACCCTGGGCGCCATTGGTGTCGTCTACGGCGACATCGGTACCAGCGTGCTGTACGCGGTCAAAGAAGTCTTTGGCTCCGGCCATGTGCCGTTCACCCCTGAAAACGTCTATGGCGTGTTGTCCCTGTTCTTCTGGACACTCACGGTCATTGTTTCGCTGAAATACGTGGTGCTGGTGCTGCGCGCCGACAACAACGGCGAGGGCGGACTGATCGCCATGCTGGCGCTGGCCTCGCAAGCGGTCAAAGACCGCCCGGTTCTGCGCAGGCGTTTGCTGCTGGTGGGCATCTTTGGCACTTCGCTGTTTTATGGCGATGGGGTCATCACACCGGCAATTTCGGTGCTGTCTGCGGTGGAAGGCCTGGAGGTGATTTCACCGGCTTTTCACAAAGCCGTGATCCCTATGACCCTGGCCGTGTTGTTTGGTTTGTTTGCGGTGCAAAAACACGGCACGGCCGGTATCGGCAAGTTTTTCGGCCCGATCACGCTGCTGTGGTTCTGCACCATTGCCTTGCTGGGCGTGAGCCACATCGCGCACAACCCAGAGATCCTGTGGGCCTTGAGCCCGCACTACGCCCTGGGTTTCATGTTTAACAACCCGGGCACCACCTTCATCATCCTCGGCGCGATTGTGTTGTGTGTCACGGGCGCGGAAGCGCTCTACGCCGACATGGGGCATTTTGGTAAAAAACCCATTCGGCTGGCGTGGTTCTCCGTGGCCATGCCGGCGTTGACCATGAACTACTTTGGCCAGGGCGCACTGCTGTTGCGCACCCCCGAAGCCGTGAAGAACCCGTTCTACATGATGGCACCCGACTGGGCGCTGGTGCCGCTGGTGCTGCTGGCCACCCTGGCGGCGGTGATTGCTTCGCAGGCCTTGATCACCGGCGCCTTCAGCGTGACCAAACAGGTGGTGCAACTGGGCTATCTGCCGCGCCTGAACATCCAGCACACCAACGTCAAAGAAGCCGGGCAAATCTACATTCCATTCGTCAACTGGGCGCTGTTCACGGCGATTGTGCTGGCGGTGGTGATGTTCAAGTCGTCGAGCAACCTGGCCTCGGCGTATGGCATTGCGGTGTGCACCGACATGCTAATCACCACCATACTCACGTTCTACGTGGTGCGCTTTCGCTGGAACTACCCGCTGTGGCTGTGCCTGCTGGCGACAGGATGGTTCTTCCTGGTGGACTTTGCATTCTTTGCCTCCAATTTGATGAAGCTGTTTGACGGCGGCTGGTTCCCGTTGCTCATAGGCGGCGTGATCTTCATGCTGATGATCACCTGGAAACAAGGCCGCCAGCTGGTGAACGAAAAGCTGCGTTCCGACGCGCTAGACCTGCCGAGTTTTCTGGAAGCGGTCTTCGTCAGCCCGCCCGCACGGGTTGAGGGCACGGCGGTGTTTCTGACCAGCGAAGCCGGCACGGTGCCGAATGCCCTGCTGCACAACCTCAAGCACAACAAGGTGCTGCACGAGCACAACTTGTTTGTCACGGTACGCAACCACGAGGTGCCCTGGATAGGCATGGACAAACGCCTGGAAATCGAGGCCCTGGGCCACGACTGCTGGCAGGTCAAGCTGCACTACGGTTTCAAGAACGACCCCGACGTGCCCAAGGCGCTGGAGCAGATCAAGGGCCGGGGCTGCGAGCTGGAGCACATGACCACCAGCTACTTCCTGTCACGCGACACCGTCATTCCCACCATAGGCAGCGGCATGGCGCCGTGGCGCGAAAAGCTGTTTGCGCAGATGCACCGCAATGCGGGTGCAGCGGCCGACTTCCTGATGCTGCCCAGCAACTCTGTGGTCGAGTTGGGCTCGAAGATCGAGATCTAGTTTCTAGGCCGGCAGCAGTTCGGCTGTAATCCAGCCGCGCAAACTGTTGACGAACGCCAAGGCCTGCACACGTGGCAGGTCTTGCAGCGTCACCACTGCCTCCACAACACGCCCCTCCAACAAGGCCTGTGCACGGCCCACGCCGCCCAGCAAACCGCAATGCAAGGGTGGTGTGACCCAGCGGCCATCGAGCAGCAGCGCGATATTGCCGCGTGTGCATTCGGTGATTTCGCCCTCAGGGTTCCACAGCAGCGTGTCGAAGGCGCCGGGCTGCGTGGGCGCAAAAGCGTCGTAGTGTGCGCGACGCGTGGTTTTGAAGCGCACAAACTCGGTGTGGGCCTCGATCAGCGGCCGGTCTGCCAGCTGCAGTTTGACTTCAGCGGGCGAAGCTTCCAGCGCAAATGCTTCGGCCGTGGCGTGGCCTTGTGCATCGAGCAACAAGCGAATGCGCCAAGCCCCTTCCACCCGGTGCACGGCCTGCAGCGCCTGCCGTACCTGGGCGTCGTTGAATGGGCGGCCAAAGTGCGCGGCGGCAGCCGCCAGCCGCGCCAAATGGGCTTGGCCATTGCGCAGCGCGCCATCCACCAAGGCCAGCGTTTCCAGCAGCGCGAATGATGCGCTTGCACGCTGCACAAAGGCTTGTTTGTTCTGCCACTCGCGCCACTCGCCTTCCGCCGTGGCGTCGGCCGTGATGCCGCTGCCAATGCCGCAGCGCGCAGTGTCGCCCTGCAAGCTCACGGTGCGAATCGGCACATTAAAGGTCGCACGAAAACCACCTGGCCCGTCGGGTCGCACCACGCCGAGCGCGCCGCAGTACACACCACGCGGCGCGGGCTCCAGCTCGTGGATCATGCGCATGGCTTGCACCTTGGGTGCACCCGTGACGGAGCCACAGGGAAACAGCGCCGCAAACACATCCACCAGGGTACAGCCAGGCCGTGTGTGGGCGGCGACGTCGGACGTCATTTGCCACACCGTGGGCAGCGCCTCGGTCTGGAACAGCTTGGGCACGGTGACGCTGAAGGGCTGGGCCACCCGCGACATGTCGTTGCGCAGCAAGTCGACAATCATCACGTTTTCGGCACGTTCTTTGGGCGACTCGCGCAGATGTGCCGCCAGAGCAGCATCCTCCTTGGCGTCGTCGCTGCGTGGGGCCGTGCCCTTCATCGGGCGGGCGAGCAATTCACCACCACGCCAATCGAAAAACAGCTCGGGCGAGACCGACAACACGTGGTGCTCGCCGTGATCGAGCGCCATGGCATAACCACCTGGCTGCGCCTTTTGCAGGGCATCAAACAAGGCAAGCGGCTGGCCGCTGAAATGCCCAAACATGGCAGCGGTGTAGTTGACCTGGTAAAGCTCGCCGTTGCCAATCGCCTGCAGCAGCATGTCCATGGATTGATCGAACGCACTGCGTGGCAAAAAGCTCTGCCAATCGATGCGCGTGGTGTCTGCTGCGGTTGTGCCGACGCCTTCGGGCCAGGGCAATGCCGCATCAAACACCATGAACGACGCCAACGGCCCATCGGGCTGGTGCACCTGCAGCGCCGCATCAAAAGCCGGAGCGGCTTCGTAGCGCAGATAACCCACACACCACTGACCCTGCTCGGCGGCGGCCTGCACCGCGGCCAGCACCGGCTGCACCTCCGCCAGCGTGTGCGCCACCAAATGCTGGCGCGGCGCCGCAAAGGCGTGGCGCAGGCGTGGGCCGTTTGGTTGGCGAGGGTCGCTGAAGTCGATCAGCGCGCGGATGGGGTCCATGCCAGAAGTTTAGGCGGCACCGATGTGCGGCACCAGGGCCCCCACGGGCTGGCCGTTTTTCAGGGCCGCAGTGAAGGCCAGCATGCGGTCTATGGGCACACGTGCACGCAGGCCTAGGTCTGGGTTCACCAACACTTCGTTGGCGCCGGTTTCCAGCACACGCGCCACATCGGCCAGGCTGTTCATGGCCATCCACGGGCAATGTGCGCAGCTTTTGCAAGTGGCGCTGTTGCCGGCGGTGGGCGCTTCAATAAAGGTTTTGCCGGGGTTCAGGCTGCGCAGCTTGTGCATCATGCCGTTGTCGGTGGCCACGATAAAGGTGCTGGCATCCATCTCGCGTGCGGCCTTGAGCAGTGCCGAGGTTGAGCCCACGGCATCGGCCAGCGCCACCACGTCGGCGGGCGACTCGGGGTGCACCAGCACTTTGGCGTGTGGGTGCTCAAGCTTCAAGGCTTCGAGTTCAAAGGCCTTGAACTCGTCGTGCACGATACACGAGCCGCGCCAGAACACCATGTCGGCGCCGGTTTCGCGCTGGATGTAGTCGCCCAGGTGTTTGTCGGGTGCCCACAGAATCTTGTGCCCCTGCGCCTTCAGTGCGTTGACCACGTCCAGCGCGCAGCTGGAGGTGACGAGCCAGTCGGCGCGGGCCTTCACCTCGGCGCTGGTGTTGGCGTAGACCACCACGGTGCGGTCGGGGTGGGCGTCGCAGAAGGCATTAAACGCGTCTATGGGGCAACCCAGGTCGAGTGAACAATTGGCGCCAAGGTCGGGCATCAAAATACGTTTGTGTGGCGACAAAATCTTCGCCGTCTCGCCCATAAAGCGCACACCCGAGACCACCAGCGTCTGTGCGGCGTGGTCGCGGCCAAAACGTGCCATCTCCAGCGAGTCGCTGACCAAACCGCCGGTTTCTTCGGCCAGGTCTTGCAGGTCGGGGTGCACGTAGAAGTGCGACACCATCACGGCGTTCTGCTCTTTCAGCAGGCGGCGGATGCGCGCCTTCAGCGCCACACGCTGCTCTTGGCTGGGCTCTACCGGCACACGCGCCCAGGCGTGGCGCGGTGCGCAGGTGGCGCCAGTTTCTTCGGTGACGAGCACGGTGTCCGGCTGCTCGTATTCCACAGTCATCAGATCTTGCATAGTGTTCGAGAGCGGTGTGGCCAACGGCCGATCACAAGGGCGGTTAAAGGTCTTGGAAGCGCATAGAGAAATCGGTCGCCTGGATATCTTTGGTCAAGGCGCCCACCGAGATGCGGTCGACACCGGTCTGCGCCAGCGCGGGCAGGCTCTCCAGCGTGACGCCGCCCGAGATTTCAAGCACCGCACGTTGTTCGCCGCGTAATGCGTTGCGGCGCACGGCTTCAAACAGATCGGGCAGCGGCATGTTGTCGAGCAGCAGCATGTCGGCGCCTGCGGCCAGGGCTTCGTCCAGCTCGGCCAGGGTCTCGACTTCAATCTCCACAAAGCTGGCGCGTTGTGTGATGTCGGCAGACGCCGCCACCTGGCGCATCACGGCGGTGATGCCGCCGGCGGCGACAATGTGGTTTTCCTTGACCAGCACTGCGTCGAACAGGCCAATACGGTGGTTGGTGCCACCGCCCATGCGCACGGCATACTTTTGCGCCAAGCGCAGGCCGGGCAAGGTTTTGCGCGTGTCGACAATCTGCGTCTTGGTGCCTTGCACCGCCTGCACATGCAGCGCGGTGCGGCTGGCCACGGCGCTCAACAGTTGCAGGAAGTTCAGCGCCGTGCGCTCGGCGCTGAGCAGTGCACGCGCGTTGCCTTCGATCTCCAGCACCACTTGGTTGACGGCGCAGGTTTCGCCTTCACGCACGTGCCATTGCAAGCGGGCCGTGGGGTCGAGTTGGCGGACGGTGGCTTCCACCCAGGGCGCGCCGCACAACACAGCGGCTTCGCGTGCCAGTATCTTGGCGTGGGCGCGGCGCTGGGGATCTACCAGAGCGGCGGTCAGGTCGCCGGCGCCTATGTCTTCTGCGAGGGCCCGGGCCGCATCGGCCTGGGCGAGTTGTGCCACGCTGGTGGCCGATAAATCAAAAACGTTTGTCTGCGTCATATTTTTTTACAGCGTTGCGGCCTTGTTCGGCCCCGCTCATCGCGTTTCTACTCTTGACGCCTTCATCGTGCATCATCGATGAGCCATCGGGCGACTCAAGGGCCTGCATTAGACACCAGAACCAAAACCACCCCTGCAGCGCTCGGGCTTGGTGGGCCGGCAAGACAAAGCCTGCCACGGCACAATCGCGGCCATGCGATTTATCAGAGACATCAATCTGTCGGCCTTCACCGCCGGCTTTGTGGCGGTGCTGGTGGGCTTCACCAGTTCGGTCGCCATCGTGTTCCAGGCGGCACAGGCGTTCCAGGCCACGCCCGAACAAATCACCTCCTGGATGTGGGCCTTGGGCCTGGGCATGGGCTTGTGCTCGGCGCTGCCGTCGTTGTGGCTGCGCAAGCCGGTGATGGTGGCCTGGTCCACCCCCGGAGCGGCGGTTTTGGCCACGGCAGGACTGGCGGGCGGCTTCAACATGGCGCAAGCCGTGGGCGCGTTCATCGTGTGTGCGGCGTTGATCACGCTCTGCGGCGTGACCGGCTGGTTTGAACGCATCATGCGGCGCATTCCGGTGGCGCTGGCCTCGGCGCTTTTGGCTGGAGTGTTGGCGCGGTTTGGCCTGCAGGCCTTTACCGCCGCGCAGACCGCGTTGCCGCTGGTGCTGTTGATGCTGCTGGTCTACCTGGTGGGCAAACGCCTGGCGCCACGTTACGCCGTGGTGGCCACGCTGCTGGTGGGCATAGCCTACGTCGCACTGCGCGGCCAGTTGGCCAGCGGCAGCATCGTGCTGGAGTTGGCGCGGCCGGTGTTCATCTGGCCCGAATTCAGCATCAGCGCCGCCATCAGCCTGGCGCTGCCCTTGTTTGTCGTGACCATGGCCTCGCAAAACCTGCCCGGTGTGGCGGCCATCCAGGCGGCGGGTTACGGCGGGCCCGACGGCATTCCGATTTCCAAGGTGATCACACTCACCGGTGTGGCGGGTTTGCTGCTGGCACCGTTTGGCGCGTTTGCGCTGAACCTCAGCGCCATCACCGCCGCCATTTGTATGGGCCGCGAGGCGCATGAAGACACCAACAAGCGCTACAGCGCCGCCGTGGCCTGTGGCTTGATCTACGTGCTCATTGGCATTTTTGGCGCCACCGTCACGGGCCTGCTCACGGCCTTTCCCAAAGAACTGGTGGCGGCGATTGCCGGGCTGGCTTTGCTGGGCACGATTGGCAGTGGTCTGGCCCAGGCGGTGCGCGAGGAATCCACACGCGAGGCCGCGCTCATCACTTTTCTGGTCACGCTCAGCGGCGTAGTAATAGCCGGTATAGGCTCGGCCTTTTGGGGAGTGGTGGCCGGCGTGCTGGCGCTTTTTGTGCAACAGTACCGAGGTAAAACCGCGTCCAACGCGGCCTGAGCGTCTTTAACCCATTGGCTTGTTTATGAATATTCTGTTTGTCGCCGACCCGCTCGAGTCCTTCAAGATCTACAAGGACACCACCTTCTCGATGATGCGCGAAGCCCAGCGCCGCGGCCACACCATCAGTGCCTGCGAGCCACAACACATGCTGTGGCAGCGTGGCGACGTGGTGCGCGCCAAGGTGCGCGACATCCACCTCACCGGCGACGCCAACGATTGGTTCAGCGAAAGCGCAGCACTCACCGGCAACACCACCCGCGCGCTGAAAGATTTCGACGCGGTGATCATGCGCAAAGACCCGCCGTTTGATTCCGAATACTTCTACTCCACGCACCTGCTGGAGCAGGCCGAGCGCGAAGGCGCCAAGGTGTTCAACAAGCCACGTGCCTTGCGCGACCACCCCGAGAAGCTGGCCATCATGGAGTTTCCGCAGTTCATCGGCCCCACGCTGGTGACACGCAGCGCCGACGACATTCGCCGCTTCCACGCCGAGCACCAAGACATCATCCTGAAGCCGCTGGACGGCATGGGTGGCATGGGCATCTTCCGCGTCAAGGCCGATGGCTTGAACCTGGGCAGCATCATCGAGACGCTGAACAAGAACGGCCAGGAAAGTGTGATGGTGCAGAAGTTTCTGCCCGAGATCGACAAGGGCGACAAACGTGTGCTGGTGATAGGCGGCAAGCCCGTGCCCTTCTGCCTGGCGCGTATTCCCCAAGGCGGCGAAGTGCGCGGCAACCTGGCCGCGGGTGGCAAGGGTGTGGCGCAAGCACTGTCGGCGCGTGACCGCGAAATCGGCGAGGCCCTCGGCCCCATCTTGTTGGCGCGTGGTTTGTTGCTGGCCGGTGTGGACGTGATCGGCGACTATGTGACCGAGATCAACGTCACCAGCCCGACCTGCTTTCAAGAGATCCACGACCAGACAGGTTGTGATGTACCGGCGCTGTTCATCGATGCGCTGGAGCAGGCTCTGGCCTCCAAGTAAAAAGCCGCTAGCGCTTATTCCACAAGCGTAGACAGCTACAGATACAAGAGCAAAACAAAAGCCCCACGGTTTTCACACCGTGGGGCTTTTGTGCGCCCAAGGCGCGCTGGTTTATTGCGTGCGGAAGTTATCGTGGCAAGCCTTGCAGCTGGCGGCCGTGGGGCCGAAGGCGGCCTTCAGGGCATCCACGTTGCCCATCTTGGCGGCAGCCGCGAGCTTGGTGGTCTCGGCGATCAGCTTGTCGCTGTGTTCCTTGAACTTGGCCTGTTCGGTCCAGATTTCGGGCTTGGCACCGGTCTTGGCCGCCTTGTCGGTACCGGGGCCAAAAGCCGCCCATGGCAGCTTGGCCATTTCGGCCACGATGTCGGCGTTCTCTTGCGCCACCTTGGCGTCATAAGGCGTGCGGCCGTTGGCCATGGCGCCCACGCGGCCGAAGTGTTGGGCCATCACAAACAGCGCGCTTTGGCGGTATTTGATGGCGTCTTCTGGCTTGGCAAACTGGGCCGAGGCTGGCGCGCTTGCGGCCACTGCGGCGGCGGCCAATACAAACGAGGCAAGAGTCTTCATAGGCTGTCTTTCGTGGGTGGTTGATTTTTTAGACTAACGGTACGGAGTGTCTTTATCGTTAAAAGTTCTGCAGCCGAGCTAAAGCAAAGCAACGGCCTGGGACACTGCGCGCACCGCGCAATTTACCTGTATTTGAGGCAACATGCGTGCCAAAGTAACTGCCAAATTACAAGGAAATCTCCACGATGCAATACCTCGTCCGAGTGTGGGACTTGCCCACCCGTCTGTTTCATTGGTCTTTGGCCGCCTGCGTCATCGGCCTGGTGGTCACCGCCAAGGTCGGCGGCGACGCCATGAACTGGCACTTCCGCCTGGGTTATGCGGTGCTGGCACTGCTGGCGTTCCGCCTGGTCTGGGGCCTGGTGGGCGGCCACTGGTCGCGTTTCATCAACTTCATCTACTCACCCGCATCGCTGCTGCGCTACCTACGCGGCCAGGGTGAGCCGGCGCATTCGGTGGGCCACACGCCACTGGGTGCAGGCTCGGTGTTTGCGTTGCTGCTGGTGCTGGCGGTGCAGGTGGGCAGCGGCCTGATCAGCGACGATGAAATTTCGTTTGCCGGCCCGCTGACGCGTTTTGTGCCCAACGCCAGCGTAAGCCTGGCCACCTGGTACCACAAGGCCGTGGGCCAGTGGCTGGTGATTGGTCTGGTGGTGCTGCACCTGGTGGCCATTGCGTTCTACGTGTGGCGCAAGAAGCAGCTGGTCAAACCCATGCTGGTGGGCGACAAGGTGCTCGACCACCCCGAGCAATCGTCGCGCGACGACGCTGTGATGCGTATCGCCGCCGTGGTGCTCATCGGCTTGTGCGCCGCAGGCACAGCCTGGCTCGTGAGCCTGGGCGGTTGAAACACGGCAAAGCGCTGGGCTAAACTAAAACCGTTTTTTCCCGGCATAGGCGCTTTGTTGTTTTGAATACCCCGTCCGTCACCTTCCACACCCCCGCATCCGCTGAAGAAATGGCGGCCACACGCGCCATCTTCAAGGAATATGCGGCGCAACTGGCGGTAGACCTGTGTTTTCAATCCTTCGACGAAGAACTTGCCAACCTGCCCGGTGAATACGACGCCCCGCGCGGCGCCTTGCTGCTGGCCTTGGTGGACGGCGCGGTAGCCGGTTGTGTGGCACTGCGCCCGCTGGACGACGTGGACTACCCCAACGCCTGCGAGATGAAACGCCTGTACGTGCGCCAGGCCTTTCGTGGCAGCGGCCTGGGCCGCCAGTTGGCCGAAGCCATCATGGACCAGGCCCGCGCCAACGGCTACGACCGCGTGCTGCTCGACACCCTGGACGACATGGAAGCCGCGCGCGCGTTATACGACGACCTGGGCTTCGTCGACATCCCGCCCTACTATCACAACCCGATTGCCGGGGCGCATTACCTCAAGGCCGAGATCTAGATAGCGCGGGCCTGGCGCACAGCCAGGCTCACAGCCTTTTGACGATTCCACACCCGGCGTAAAACACGCTGCCAAACGGCCACACGGCTGCGCCGCCGCTGTGGTGCCGGTGCGCGCACAGTGCCAACGTCACCGACTTGGCAAATGATGAGAAAATCTATAAAACTCTTTTCGGATTGATGTCGCATGCCGTAGATGCTATTTGCGGCACGGCTTTATGAATATCGACGAATTCTTGCTGAATCATGAGTTCTATTCATTCCAAAACACCTGACATCACCGCCACGCCTAACCGCCGCCTGCCGCCGCTGAACATGCTGCGTGCGTTTGAAGCCGCCGCGCGGCTGGAAAGCGTGACACGTGCGGCGCAAGAGTTGAGCGTGACGCAAAGCGCCGTGAGCCACCAGATCAAAGCCCTGGAAGCCTGGCTGGGCGTGACGCTGGTGCAGCGCGTGGGCCGCAAGCTGGCCCTGACCGATCTGGGCGCGGCCTACCTGCCGGGTTTGAGCGATGCTTTTGAACGCATGGCGCAAGCCACGGCGCGGCTGGAGCGTTTGACGCGGCGCCATACCCTCAGCGTCAACTCCACCTCCACACTGGCCTCGCAATGGCTGATCCCCAGGCTGTCGGCGTTCTGCGCGCAGGTGCCCACGGTCGACGTGCAGTTGGTCACCACCGCCAGCCTCACCGAGTTCGACCCCGCCGCGTTCGACATTTCGATTCGCTGCTTCACGCCGGATGAACTACACAAAACCCAAAGCCGGCCCGCGTGGCGCGGCGTGCTCTGCGGCGCGTTTCTACCGGATCAACTCACGCCCGTGTGCAGCCCGGCCTGGCTCGCGGCCAACACACCCGGACCCAAGACCCCGGCCGATCTGGCCCACTACACCTTGCTGCACAGCCGCTCCAATCCGCAGGCCTGGCCGGACTGGCTGGCGGACGCCCAAGTCCAGCACCTGCGGGGCAAAAATGAACTGGTGTTCGACCACATCCACCTGGCCGTGCAGGGCGCCATCCAAGGCCTGGGCATAGGCCTGGGCAACCCGCATTTCCTCGCAGACGAACTGGCCAGCGGCCTGCTGGTCATGCCGTTTGCGGAGCGCGTCACCGACAAAAAAAGCTACCACTGGATCTTGTCGCCGCAGGCGGCGCAGCGGCCCGAAGCAGTGGCGTTCTGCGAATGGCTGGCCACGCGTTGATCACCTGGCAGCAGGCGTCAAAAGCCAGGCGCTCAGTGGTCTCAGTGGCCTCAATGGTTGTGGCGCGGCGGGGTATTTGCCACACCACGGTACTTCACCGCCAGCTCCATGCAGGCACCCGACTGCAACTGCCCCACGGTAGAGCGGTAGATTTCCTGCCACGGGGTTTGGCTGGGGCGAATGGCAATCGGCGGCTCGGCTTTGCGGGCCGCGAGAACCTCGTCCGCCACCAGCATGTCGCAACGGCCGGTGGTCAAGTCCACTCGAATGATGTCACCGGTGCGCAGCAAGGCCAGGCCACCGCCCACGGCGCTTTCGGGTGAGGCATTCAGGATGGAGGGACTGTCTGACGTGCCAGACTGGCGCCCGTCACCCAGCGTAGGCAAGCTGCTGATGCCACGCTTGAGCAATGCATCTGGCGGCTGCATGTTCACCACTTCGGCCGAGCCCGGCCAACCCACGGGGCCGGCGCCACGGATCACCAGAATGCAGTTTTCGTCGATGTTTAACGCCGGGTCGTTGATGCGTGCGTGGTAGTCGTCCGAGTCTTCAAACACGATGGCGCGGCAGTCAAACTGGTTCTCGCGGCCGGGCTGGCTCAAGTAGCGGGCGCGGAACTCGTCGGAGATCACACTGGTCTTCATGATCGCAAAGTCGAACAGGTTGCCGCTGAGCACCATAAAACCGGCCTGTATTTTCAGCGGTTGCTCAAACGTGCAAATCACCTCGCGGTTATTGGCTTCGCGCCCTTCCAGGTTCTCACGCATGGTCTTGCCCGTGACCGTGGGGCGCGCGCTGCGCAACAGCCCCACACGTTCCAGCTCACACATCACCGCCGGCACACCACCCGCGCGATGGAAGGCTTCGCCCAGGTATTTGCCGGCCGGCTGCATATTCAGCAACAGCGGCACGTTGAAACCAAACTCGGTCCAATCGCTGGGGTGCAACTCCACACCGGCATGCCGCGCCATGGCCATCAAATGCGGCTGTGCATTGGTCGAGCCGCCAATCGCGGCGTTGACCACAATCGCGTCCAGAAACGCATCGCGCGTCAAGATGGATGAGGGCCGAATGTCCTCCATCGCCAGCGCCACAATGCGTCTGCCGGTTTCATAGGCGATCTGCCCGCGTTCGCGGTAGGGCGCGGGAATGGCTGCACAGCCGGTCAACGAAAGGCCCAGCACTTCGGCGATGGCGTTCATGGTGGACGCCGTGCCCATGGTGTTGCAGTGGCCCACCGACGGCGCCGAGGCGGTGGCGATGTCGAGGAACTTGGCCTCGTTGATCTTGCCCGCGGCCAACAGCTTGCGGCTCTTCCAGATGGCCGCACCCGAGCCCACCAGTTCGCCTTCGAACCAGCCGTCCAGCATAGGCCCGCCCGACAACACCATGGCAGGCAGGTCCATGGTGGCCGCCGCCATCACTTGCGACGGTGTGGATTTGTCGCAGCCGGTGGTCAACACCACCGCATCCAGCGGATAGCCATGCAGAATTTCCACCAGGCCCATATAGGCCAGGTTGCGGTCAATCGCCGCCGTGGGGCGCCGGCAATTCTCGAACGTGGGGTGCACCGGAAACTCCATCGCAATGCCACCGGCATCACGAATGCCCTCGCGCACCCGCTTGGCCAGCTCCAGGTGCACACGGTTGCAGGGGTTCAGGTCGCTGCCCGATTGCGCAATGCCAATGATGGGCCGGCCCGAGCGCAGCTCGGCCGGGGTGATGCCGTAGTTCATGAAGCGCTCCAGGTAGAGCGCGGTCAGGTCGATGTGGTCGGGGTTGTCGAACCAGTCTTGCGAGCGAAACCGGCGAACCGGGCGGGCGTCATCTGTCATTTTTTATTCCTATTCGCCGAACCAAGCGGCGTCCACAAAGTTGTCTCTGCCAGAGCTCCAACAGGCGTGATCAAAAGCGCAAAGGGAGAAACTGCGTCATGACGGCCAAGTGCTCGGGCTCGATGCGTTCACAGGAATATTGTGCAGCCCAAGACCCGCAGCGTTAACGTTAATTTTTATATTTTTTTTACACGCTCCCGCGCAGTCTCTGCGCCGCTTTTATACCCCCAGACCTACGCTAGAGAGCCTGTTAACGCTCTAGTGGAGGCCGCGCAAATGGTGGTTCGGAATGAGATGCGAGGCGTCAAACCCAAGCCAAGGCTTCTGCCTTGGCTGGTTTGGCAACGACGCAGCTCGTCCGAAGAACCATTTGCCCTACGGGTTGGGCGCAATCGGGCGATTTGTCTGCCATAGCCCTTGCATGGGCAGGGAGCCCATGCTGCGGTCTCTGACAACCAACTCATCCCGATTGCACCTCAACGCGACCTTCACTAGAGCGTTAACAGGCTCTCAACGTTAAGTTTTAAGAAAGTGAGGCGTCTATGGACGTCGTCTGGATTGGGGCCATCGTGGCCCTGTGGGCCTTGTTGGCGTGTGGCGCCATGGCCTTGGAAAAGCTCCCTCCCCACTCTCATAGCAGCGGAGGCCAATCATGATTCACCTCGAAGTTTTGTACGGCTTCGGCGGCCTGTGCGCCATCCTGCTGCTGGCCTATCTGGTCTACGCGCTGATCTGCGCCGAGGAGTTTTGATGAACACCTCTGCCTGGCTGCTTCTGGCCTTTTTCTCGGTTGTGTTGCTGGCCGCCGCCTGGCCCGTAGGCCTGTGGCTCAAAACCCTGCTCGACGGGCGTGTGCCGCGCTGGGTGCAACGTATCGAAGCCCCGCTGTTCCGCCTGGCCGGTGTAGACCCCGCCCATAGCATGGGCTGGAAAACCTACGCGCTGGCGTTGCTGGTGTTCAGCGTGCTGGGCACGCTGTTTGTCTACGCGTTGCAGCGCATACAAGGTGTGCTGCCGCTGAACCCTGCCGGCATGCCTGGCGTGTCGCCCGACTCGGCCTTCAACTCGGCCGTCAGCTTTGTCACCAACACCAACTGGCAGGGCTACAGCGGCGAGGCGACCATGAGTTACCTCACACAAATGCTTGGGTTCACGGTGCAGAACTTCGTCTCGGCCGCCTCGGGCATTGCTGTAGCCTTTGTGTTGATTCGCGGCTTTGCCGCGCGCGCCAGCCATGGCCTGGGCAACCTGTGGGTCGACCTGACACGTATCACCTTGTGGCTGCTGCTGCCACTGTCGCTGGTGTTCGCGCTGTGCTTTGCGGCCAGCGGCGTGGTGCAGAACTTCAGCCCCTATGAAACCGTGACCACGCTGGAGTCCACCGCCTACCAGTTGCCCAAAACCGGTGCCGATGGCCAGCCCGTGCTCGATACACAAGGCAAACCCGAGATGGTGGACGCCAGCACCACCACGCAAACCCTGGCCATGGGCCCGGTGGCCTCACAGGTGGCCATCAAGTTTCTGGGCACCAACGGTGGTGGCTTCTTCAACGCCAACTCGGCACACCCATACGAGAACCCCAACGCGCTCAGCAACTTCTTGCAGATGCTGACGATCTTCCTGATTCCGGCCGCGCTGTGTTTCACCTTCGGCAGCGCCGTGGGCGATAAGCGCCAGGGCTGGGTGCTGCTGGCCGCCATGGGTGTGATGTTTGTGGTGGGTGTGCTCATCGCCACACCGGCCGAACAAGCCGGCAACCCCTTGCTCACGTCGCTGGGTGTCGACCAGTTGGCCAGTGCCGCCCAGGCCGGCGGCAACATGGAAGGCAAAGAGGTGCGTTTTGGCATCAACGCCAGCAGCCTGTTTGCGGTGATCACCACCGCCGCTTCGTGCGGCGCGGTCAACGCCATGCACGACTCCTTCACCCCCCTGGGCGGCATGGTGCCGCTGGTGATGATGCAATTGGGCGAGGTGGTGTTTGGCGGCGTGGGCACGGGCCTGTACGGCATGTTGGTGTTTGCCATTCTGGCGGTGTTCATCGCCGGCCTGATGATTGGCCGCACGCCGGAATACCTGGGCAAGAAGATAGAAGTGCGCGAGATGAAGCGCACCTCCATCACCATCCTGGTCACGCCGCTGGTGGTGTTGCTGGGCACGGCGATTGCCGTGTCGACCGAGGCGGGCCGCGCCGGCATTGCCAATCCCGGCGCCCACGGCTTCAGCGAAATCCTGTACGCCTTGACCTCGGCCGGCAACAACAACGGCAGCGCCTTCGCCGGACTCTCGGCCAACACACCGTTCTACAACGCGCTGCTGGGTGTGGTGATGTGGCTTGGCCGCTTTGGTGTGATCGTGCCGGTGCTGGCGATTGCCGGTGCGCTGGCCGCCAAGCCGCGGCTGCCGGTCACGCCGGGCACCTTGCCGACCCACGGCCCGCTGTTTGTCACGCTGCTGGTGGGCACGGTGCTGCTGGTCGGTTTGCTGAACTATGTGCCGGCACTGGCGCTTGGCCCGGTGGTGGAACACCTGATGTTGTGGACGGCGCACTGAGTCGCCACGGGAGAAATTGATGCAATCAACAACTAAAACCAGCCCTTGGGCCGCCGCGTTGCTCAAGCCTGCGCTGCTCAAGCCTGCGCTGTGGGCATCGCTCACCAAGCTCAGCCCCAATGTGCAACGGCGCAACCCGGTGATGTTTGTCGTCTATGTCGGCAGCATCCTGACCACGCTGCTGTGGGTCTATGCGTTGCAGATGCCAAACTCAGCCGACGCGCCCAACGCGGGCTTCATCTTAGGCGTGACCGTGTGGCTGTGGTTCACCGTGCTCTTCGCCAACTTTGCCGAAGCCCTGGCCGAAGGCCGCAGCAAGGCGCAAGCCGCCTCGTTGCGTGGCCTGAAAACCAGCAGCTGGGCGAAGAAGCTGCACGAACACCCTTCCACCAATATGCACTTGGCCAAGTGGCTGCCAGAGCCCGCGACCAACCTTCGCAAGGGCGACGTGGTGCTGGTCAGCGCGGGCGACATGGTGCCGCTGGACGGCGAAGTGATAGAAGGCGTGGCCTCGGTCGATGAAAGCGCCATCACCGGCGAATCGGCCCCCGTGGTGCGTGAGTCGGGCGGCGACTTCTCGGCCGTGACCGGCGGCACCACGGTGTTGTCCGACTGGCTGGTGGTGCGCATCAGCGTCAACCCCGGCGAGTCGTTTCTCGACCGCATGATCAGCATGGTCGAAGGCGCCAAGCGCCAGAAGACACCCAACGAAATCGCGCTGACGATTCTGCTGGTGGCACTGACGATTGTGTTCCTGGTGGTCACCGTCACGCTGCTGCCGTTCTCGGCCTTCAGTGTGGACGCCGCACAAGCCGGCAGCGTGGTCAGCATGACCGCCCTGGTGGCCCTGCTGGTGTGTTTGATCCCCACCACCATAGGCGGCTTGTTGTCGGCCGTGGGTGTGGCCGGCATGAGCCGCATGATGCAGGCCAACGTGATCGCCACCTCGGGCCGCGCGGTAGAAGCGGCGGGCGACGTGGACGTGTTGCTGCTCGACAAGACCGGCACCATCACCCACGGCAACCGCCAGGCCAGCGCTTTCCTGCCCGCCCCCGGCGTGTCGCTGGCGCGCCTGAGTGCCTGCGCGCTGCAAGCCTCGCTGGCCGACGAAACGCCCGAGGGCCGCAGCATCGTGACCTTGGCGCAAAAAAACGGCCAGACCGCCACGGCGGATGCCGGCACGGTCGTAATCCCCTTCACCGCGCAAACCCGCATGAGCGGCGCCGATGTGCCAGGTGTGGAAGGTTCGCTGCAGACCATACGCTCGCTGCGCAAAGGCGCGGTCGACGCCGTGCGCCAACACGTGATGCAACAAGGCGGCCACTGGCCAACCGAGGTTGCGCGCCACGCCGACGAAGTTGCACGCCGTGGCAGCACACCACTGGCCGTGTGTGAAGGCAGCAAGGTGCTGGGCATTGTCGAGCTCAAAGACGTGGTGAAGAGCGGCATCAAGCAGCGCTTTGTTGAACTGCGCCGCATGGGCATCAAGACCGTGATGATCACCGGCGACAACAAACTCACCGCCGCCGCCATCGCCGCCGAGGCCGGTGTCGACGACTTCCTGGCCGAAGCCACGCCCGAAGACAAGCTGCGCCTGATACGCCAATACCAAAGCGACGGCCATCTGGTGGCCATGACCGGCGACGGCACCAACGACGCCCCCGCCCTGGCGCAAGCCGACGTGGCCGTGGCGATGAACAGCGGCACCCAAGCCGCCAAGGAAGCCGGCAACATGGTCGACCTGGATTCCAACCCGACCAAGCTGCTCGAAGTGGTGGAGACCGGCAAGGCCTTGCTGATGACGCGCGGCTCGCTGACCACGTTCTCGATTGCCAACGACGTGGCCAAGTACTTCGCCATCATTCCGGCGATTTTTGTGTCGACCTATCCGCAGCTCGGCGCGCTGAACGTGATGGCGCTGAACAGCCCGTCGTCGGCCATCTTGTCGGCGGTGATCTTCAACGCACTGATCATCATTTTCCTGATCCCGCTGGCCCTCAAAGGCGTGCGTTACCAAGCCATTGGTGCGGCCGCCCTGCTGCGCCGCAACCTGGCCATTTACGGCCTGGGCGGTTTGCTGGTGCCTTTTATTGGCATCAAGGCGATTGATCTGTTGTTGACCGTGACCGGTCTTGTTTGAGGAGTGTTTGTCATGTCTCGTTTATCTATTCCTGCGAGCCGCCCGGCTGAACGGCCCGCCACCACGGCAACAACAGCAAGCACTAAGGCGAAGACCACTAACACGGCCAAAGCCGGCATCGTGCGCCCGGCCTTGGTGCTGCTGATGGCGCTGACCCTGGTCACCGGCGTGGCCTACCCGGTACTCGTGACGGGTGTGGCACAGGCGGTCTTTCCAGCACAGGCGAATGGCAGCCTGGTGCAGGCGGGTGGCAAGCTGGTGGGCTCGGAACTCATAGGCCAAAACTTCACCGACCCCGGCCACTTCTGGGGCCGCCCTTCGGCCACGTCGCCCATGGCCAACAACGCGCAGGCATCGAGCGGCTCGAACATGGGGCCGCTGAATCCGGCGCTGGCCGATGCCGTCAAGGCCCGTGTGGAGGCGCTGCGTGCGGCCGATCCGGGCAACACGCAGGTGGTGCCGGTGGACCTGGTGACGGCGTCTGGCAGTGGGCTGGATCCACACATCACGCCGGCGGCTGCGTTGTACCAGGCGCCACGGATTGCACGTGTGCGCGGAGTGCCAGTGGGGCAGGTGCAGGCACTGGTTTCGGAGCACACCGAGACGCCTTGGTTGGGGTTTTTTGGGGAGGCTAGGGTGAATGTGTTGGCTTTGAATCTGGCGCTCGACAAGGTTGCGCCTGCCAAGGCGTCTTGAGGTGTTGATTAGCGCTGCTGGCCGGGTCTCGCCCCGGCGGGCGAGTGGCTTTTGCAGAAATCGGCGAAGCCGATTTTCTTGTGCGCACAGGCGTGCTTTGCACGCGGGGTTTGCTCACTTCGCGAAGCGAAGTTATGCAAACACCAAAAGCCACCAAAAGAAAGCGCCCCCACTGCCTGCGTCCCTTCGCTGCGCGAAGGGCAACCTGCGGTGCTCGTGCTCAGCGGGGTCTGGCTAAACTCGCTGCGCTCAGACAACGCCAGCCCTGATCCGCTGAGCACTCCACTCCTCGGCGCATTCAGAGGGGGGGAACTGCAAATACCCAACGGGCCATTGCTGCGCTCGGCCCGCGATGCGCAGCGAGCCGGGTGGGATTTGGCATCCCCGCCCCTCTAGCTGCGCCTGCGCTGGGCGTTTTAGGCGGGATCAGTTCCGGGCATGTCTGAGCGCAGCGAGTTGCGCGGAACCCCGCCTAAAAAGTCCAGCGCAGGTCGCCCGTAGCGCAGCGAAGGGTCGCAGATCGTGGGGTCGCCTTTTCTTTGGGTACTTTCTTTTGGCGAAGCAAAAGAAAGTACCTCGCCGCCGGGCGACTCCCGGCCTCCACCCTCAAAAGAAAACACCCCAGCCAAACGAAGTCCCACAAGCAAGTGCTAACCTAACATCCACATCCAACGAGGCACCCCCTTGGCCCCAAGCCCAGCCCCCCGTCCCTCCCCCGACCAGCTGCTCCAACAACTGCAGCACGCCGAGCGCCAAGCCCAGCGCGGACGCCTGCGCATTTACTTCGGCGCGGTCGCCGGCGTTGGCAAAACCTACGCCATGCTGCAAGCCGCGCACGCCGCGCGCAAAGCCGGTGCCGATGTGGTGGTCGGCCTGCTCGAAACCCACGGCCGCAGCGACACCGCTGCGCTGCTGGCGGGACTGGACCAACTCCCTAGGCTGGAGATGGAGCACCGTGGCCACACGTTGCACGAGTTCGACCTCGACGCCGCCCTCACGCGCCACCCCGACGTGTTGCTGGTCGACGAACTGGCGCACACCAACACGCCTGGCGCACGCCACCAAAAACGCTGGCAAGACATAGAAGAACTGCTGGGCGCGGGCATAGACGTGTGGTCCACGCTCAACGTGCAGCACCTGGAAAGTTTGAACGGCACGGTGGGCGCCATCACCGGCATTCGTGTGCACGAAACCGTGCCCGACACCGTGCTCGACGCCGCCGACGAGTTGGTTCTGGTCGACGTAACGCCGGATGAACTGCTGCACCGCCTGCGCAGTGGCAAGGTCTATCTGCCGCAGCAGGCGGCACGCGCCGCGCAGAACTTCTTTCGCAAAGGCAACCTCATTGCGCTGCGCGAAATCGCCTTGCGCCGCACCGCCGAACATGTGGAAGACGACGTGCGCAGCTACCGCATCGAACAGTCGGCACAGGCCGGTGGTGGGCCATCGAGCACGCTGCCGGTGTGGGACTCTTCAGGCGCCATCCTCGCTTGCATCGGCCCGGAAACCGGTGCCGAGCAAACCGTGCGCAGCGCGGCACGGCTGGCGGGCAAGCTCAATGTGCACTGGCATGCGGCGTATGTGGAAACACCACGCCTGCAGCGGCTGGACCAGGCACAACGCGACCGTATTCTGGCGGTGATCCAGCTCGCTGAAAGCCTGGGCGCCACCAGCGCCGTGCTCACCGGCCCCGAGGTCGCCCCCGCTTTGGTGGCGCAGGCGCAAACCCTGAACTGCGCCACGCTGGTGCTGGGGCGGCACAAGTCGGGCGGCGATGCGGATCACCGTGGCTGGAAGTTCTGGACGCAACAAATACGCTGGCCTCTCCACCCATTTTCACAGCCGTTAGCTCGCCAACTCGCCACCCTCGCCCCTACGCTGGACGTGGTCGAGGTCGGCCACACCGACAGTACGCGCCGCCTGGGCCACGCCGTGCCGCCGCGCCAAAGTCTGGCCGAGCACAAGCCCCACACCTGGCAGGGCTACGCCTGGGCCATCGCCGTGTGTGTGCTGGTCACGGCGCTGGCCAATCCTCTCGCGGCGTTTTTCGACCTGACCAACATCGTCATGTTGTTCTTGCTCGGTGTGGTGCTGGTGGCCATGCGTTTTGGCCGTGGGCCGTCTGCGCTGGCGGCGTTCCTGAACGTGGCCGCGTTCGACTACTTCTTCGTCGCGC
Organism: Variovorax sp. HJSM1_2; assembly: GCF_049316285.1. Classification (NCBI taxonomy): domain Bacteria; kingdom Pseudomonadati; phylum Pseudomonadota; class Betaproteobacteria; order Burkholderiales; family Comamonadaceae; genus Variovorax; species Variovorax sp. HJSM1_2. The sequence continues at coordinate 52,636 of NZ_JBMOXA010000009.1, forward strand.
CCAAGCTGTCGTTCTCGGTCAGCGACGTGCAATACGTCGTGACCTTCATGGTGATGCTGGGTGTGGGTTTGCTGATAGGCCAGCTCACCGCGGGGCTGCAGTTCCAGGCACGTATTGCCAGCAGCCGCGAGCGGCGTGCACAAGCGCTGTTTGAACTGAGCCGCGAGTTGTCGGCCGCGTTGATGCCCGAGCAGGTGTGCACACTCGGTGCCTCGGCCGTGCAGCGCACCTTTGGCGGCCAGGCCGTGGTGTTGGCTTTGGATGAACACGACCAGCTGATCCCGCCCAGCCCACAGCCTCAAGGTTTTGACCTCAGCGTGGCCGAATGGACGCTGCGCAACAACCAGCCCGCGGGCCTGACCACCGCCACCTTGTCGGCCCACAACTGGCACTACACACCCCTTTCCGCCCCGATGCGGCTGCGCGGTGTGCTGGCCTTGCAGCCGGCCGAGGCACGCTGGCTGCTGATCCCCGAGCAGCGCCAGCAACTCGACACCCTGGCGCGGCAAGTCGCGATTGCGCTGGAGCGTGTGCACTACGTCGACATCTCGCAGAAAGCCGTGGTCGAGATGGAGTCCGAGCGGCTGCGCAATGCGCTGCTGGCCGCGCTGTCACACGACGTGCGCACACCGCTCACGGCAATGATTGGCCTGGCCGAAACCCTTCAGCAAACCCAGCCTCCGCTGCCGCTTGAGCAAGCAGAACTCGCGCGTGCCATGGCGCTTGAAGGCCACGCGCTGGCCGCGCTCGTCACCAACCTGCTGGACATGGCGCGCCTGCAAAACGGCGGTGTACATTTGCGCAGCGATTGGCAGTCGGTCGAGGAACTGGTGGGCGGCGCCATCCGTGCGGCGCGCCATGTACCCGGCGCCAGCAGCGTGCAGACACATATTCCAGCCGACCTGCCGCTGGTGGAGTTTGACGCCGCCTTGATGGAACGTGTGCTGGTGAACCTGCTGGAAAACGCCGCCAAGTACGGCGCATCACCAATCGAAGTACACGCCAGCGCGGGTGATGAGGCGCTGCACATCCGCGTGCGCGACCACGGCCCCGGCCTGCCCGAGGCGCTGCGCGGGCGCGAGGCCACCTTGTTTGAAAAGTTCACGCGCGGCGCGGTGGAGTCGGCCACGCCGGGCGTAGGCTTGGGCTTGGCGATTTGCAAAGCCGTGCTGGATGCACACCGTGGCCACATCAGCGCCCACAATGCCGATGGCGGTGGCGCAGAATTCACCATCACGCTGCCGCGCCGCACACCACCGCTGCCCGTCGAAGCCCCGCTCTAGACCCCTATGTCCCAACCCACCGCCATCATCATCGAAGACGAACCGCAGATCCGCCGCTTTGTGCGCGCGGCACTGGAGGCCGAAGGCTGGCAAGTGTTCGAGGCCGACACCGCGCAGCGCGGCCTGACCGACGCCGGCACCCGCAAACCCGATCTGCTGGTGCTCGACCTCGGCCTGCCCGATGCCGACGGCATGCGTGTGATCACCGACGTGCGCGGCTGGTCGGCCGTGCCCATCATCGTGTTGTCGGCGCGCAGCGACGAGGCCGACAAGATTGCCGCACTCGACGCGGGGGCCGACGACTATCTGACCAAACCCTTTGGCACCGGCGAACTGCTGGCCCGCGTGCGCGCCACACAACGCCGCCCGCGCGCGGCAACCAATGGTTCAACTGAAGAAGCCGAACCACTGTTCCGTTTTGGCGATGTAGAAATCGACCGCAGCGCCCGGCTGGTGCGCCGCGCCGGTGCCGAGGTGCATCTCACGCCCACCGAATACCGGCTGCTGTCGGTGCTGGCCGCCAACGTCGGCCGTGTGCTCACCCAGCGCCAGCTGCTGCGCGAGGTGTGGGGCCCGTCACACGCGGACCAAAGCCACTACCTGCGCGTCTACATGGGCCACTTGCGGCAAAAGCTGGAGGCCGATGCGGCGCAGCCCAAGCACTTGCTGACCGAGACGGCGGTGGGCTATAGGCTGGTGCGCTGAGAAGGCATTCACAAATCCGCGAAAATCGCTGGTTTTCTCTCCATCGAATTCCACAACATGACCGAAGCCGCCACCCCCGCTACCCCAGCCGACCGCCCCGCATTGCCCGACCACCTGTCGGTGGACCCACGCAGCCCGCACCATGTGGCCGCCGTGTTTGCACACGACATCGGCATACGCTTCAACGGCCAAGAGCGTGTGGACGTGGAGGAATACTGCATCAGCGAAGGCTGGGTGAAGGTGCCCGCGGGCAAGACGGTAGACCGCAAGGGCCGCCCATTGCTGATCAAGCTCAAGGGCAAGGTCGAGGCGTTTTACCTCTGATCAACCTGAGGTTTGGGCCCCAGGCTCACGCCTTTTTGCGTCAAGTCTTCCAGATACGCGGCCATGCTGCTGCACAAGCGGCGCCGCGCCTCGGCGGGCATCTCGCCCATGCTTTTCTGGTAGGTGGCGCGCAAGGCCGGCAGGCCGGCCAACTGTTTGGCTTGCTCTTCGCCGCTGGCCATGGCCTGTATCAGTTCTTCGCTTGTCCACTTGGCGTAGGGCGAGGCACGAAACGCGGCCTCGTTTTTCTCTCTCAGCTCAGGAAACTGCCACGCGCAGGCTTGGCGCTCGGCGCGGGCACCTTCCAGGGCGGCCAGCTGCAACGCCAGGGGGTCACCGCTGGAAAGTGCGAACGCGGGCGCAGCCAGGCCATACAGCATGGCCAGCGCCAGCGCAGAAAAACGTGGTGTTGTCATCCAGCTTATTCCACCACATGGCCGGTGCCCAGCACACTACGCCCTTCCAGCAGTTTGAACGCGGTGCCCACGGGCAACTTGGGCAAAGCCAGATCGGCGCGCAGAAACTGAACGGCCAAAGTCTGTGCCACCTCGGGCACAGGCTCGGCGCCAGCCGGCACACACAAACGGGCGCTGAAGGCCTCGTGGCCCACCACCAGCATGCAGGGGAACAAACCTGATCGGATGGGGCGACTCGCCGCAGGCACATCCGCCGCCAAAAGCGTAAGCGAGATCTGCGCCGAAGGCACAAAGGCACTGTCCAGCGCAAACCCAGCTTGCACCTGCTTGGGCCTGGCCGCACGCGCCACCAGCCAGGCGATGATGTTGCCTATGATGGGCAGCCACAACACCAGCAGCAGTGAGCCCATGTCGCGTGCGAGAGAGGGCTGCGGCGCCAGCCAGCGCATCAAGCCACCGATGACGGCAAAGACCAGCAGGACAACGGTGATGATTTGGCGGCGCGAAGAAATGTGGGTACTCATAGGGCTGATTAGGCACCATCTCGGCAGCAACTTTTGTGTGCGCCGGCATTTAAGCGAAAATGGCCTCCCGCGCTTGCTCCGCTAGCGCAGCCAGCTATGAACAAAATAGCATTGCGAGCCTGATATGCCTACCCCTCCCGATTCTTCCGCGCCACCACGCAAAGCACCACCGCCAACGTCCACTGGCGCCACGCCATTTCGCCGTGCGGCGCCGCCAGCGGCCTCGACCAACGAGCCCATGCGCCTGAACAAACGCATGGCCGAGCTGAACATGTGCTCGCGCCGCGAGGCTGACGAATGGATCGCCAAGGGCTGGGTCAAGGTCAACGGGCAAATCGCCGAGATGGGCGTGAAAGTGACACCCGCCGACCGCATTCAGATCGACCGCGCCGCCACCGGCCACCAGGCCAACCAGGTCACCATTTTGCTCAACAAGCCTTTGGGTTGGGTCAGCGGCCAGGCCGAAGATGGCCACGAGCCCGCCATCAAGCTGGTGCAACCGCAAAACCGCTGGGTCGACGACAACGCGCGTTTCTTCTTCCACGGCAGCCAACTGAAAAGCCTGGTCCCCGCTGGGCGCCTGGACATAGACTCCACCGGCCTGCTGGTGCTGACCCAGGACGGGCGGGTCGCGCGCCAGTTGATCGGTGAAGACTCGGTGATGGAGAAAGAGTACCTGGTGCGTGTGGCCTATACCGGCACCACCAATCCCGCCGCGGCCACCTCGGCTGCCGCCACCTACGCGGGTTTGCCATCACGCAACCAGAACGCGCAGTTGGTGCGCATTGACGACGACGACCCGGTCACCAGCGACGTGCAGAGTGTGTTTCCGCCGGCCATGCTGGCACGGCTGCGCCACGGCTTGAGCCTGGACGGGCAAGCGCTCAAACCGGCCAAGGTCAGTTGGCAAAACCCGGAGCAGTTGCGCTTCGTTTTGACCGAGGGCAAAAAACGCCAGATCCGCCGCATGTGTGAACTGGTGGGCCTGAAGGTGGTGGGGCTCAAGCGTGTGCGCGTCGGCAACGTGATGCTGGGCAATCTGCCGCTAGGGCAATGGCGCTACCTCGCGCCCCATGAAAAATTCTGAATTGGCACTTTAAGCCGTGACGGCGGATTGAAATCCCCGTCCGGCGGCGGGCGCCGTACACGTTTGAAGCGCGCAGGTCTGTTGCTCACACACGACGCTGGCCCGCCCTGGCGGCCTCACCAAGCCTGGCCCCCAGGCTCCGCGTCCCTTATGCTGCGGCACACACCCGCAATCACTGGACAGGAGCCCCGCATGCAGAACCGCCGCCGTTTTCAACATACCGCCCTGGCTTTGGCCGGCAGCCTGGCGCTGGCCTGCGCGGGAGCCCACGCCCAAAGCGGCGGCAGCGTCAACGCGCTGTGCAGCACCGACGCCTCGTGGTGCGACGCAGCCGCACAGGAGTTCACCCGCACCACCGGCATCAAGGTGAACCAGGCGCACAAAGGCACGGGCGAAATTGCGGCGCAGCTGCGTGCCGAAGCAGCCAACCCCAAGACCGACATCTGGTGGGGCGGTACCGGCGATCCGTTTCTGCAGATTGCCGAGCAAGGCCTGCTAGAAGCCTATCGCCCAGCCTACATCAACGACCTGGCCGACTGGAGCGTGCGCCAATACGCCATGTCGCAGAACCTGGTGGGCGGCTTCTACACCAGTGCCATGGGCATAGGCTGGAACACCGAGTTGCTGAAGAAAAAGAAGCTGCCCGAACCCAAGTGCTGGGCCGACCTGATCAAGCCCGAATACAAGGGCGAGGTCGAGATGTCACACCCTGGCACCAGCGGCACCGGCTACACCATCGTCGCCAGCCTGGTGCAGTTGATGGGCGAAGACCAGGCCTTCGACTACATGAAGAAGCTGCACAAGAACACCATCGCCTACACGCGCAGCGGCCAGGCGCAGGCGCCCAACGTGGCCAAGGGCGAGGTGTCGATCGGCGTGAGCTTCATCTTTGGCTTCGACAAATGGCGTTACGACAAATTTCCAGTGAAGGCCGTCGCCCCTTGCGAAGGCACGGGTTATGAGATCGGCGGCATTGCGCTGGTGAAGGGCGCACGCAACCAGGCCAACGCCAAGGCCTACTACGACTTTCTGATGAGCCCCGCAGGCCAGGCGGTGGGTGGCAAGGCCGGCAGCTTGCAGACACCGGCCAACAAGCTGGCCAAGGTCGACCCGCGTATTCCGACGAATGACGGAGTCAAGCTGATCAAGTACGACTTTGAAAAATACGGCAAGGCCGCGGAACGCCGCCGCCTGCTGGAGCGCTGGACCAAGGAGGTCGAAGGCGCGCCGCGTTAAAAGCCGAAAAACGCCGAAAAAAAAGGCCGCATACATGCGGCCTGGGAGAACGACTGAAAAGCCGTAGCTATATTGTGCGCGCTTTGCCGGCGCGCCGGCATCAGTCGTCGCTCAGCAGCAGGTTGTAGATGATGGCGCCGATGATGGCGCCAACAATCGGTGCCAGCCAGAACAGCCACAGTTGGTCGATGGCGCCGTTGTTCGTGAACAGTGCCGGGCCCGTGCTGCGCGCCGGGTTCACCGAGGTGTTAGACACTGGAATCGACACCAGGTGGATCAGCGTCAGGCACAGGCCAATGGCCAAACCGCCAAAACCGCCCGCCGCACGTTTGGCCGTGGAGCCCAGGATCACCAGCAGGAAGATGGCCGTCATCACCACTTCGCAGATCAGCACCGCCGTCAGGCTGTATTTGCCAGGCGAGAGTTCACCATAACCGTTGGTGGCGAAACCACCGACCGGCGCCGGGCCGCTGATCTTGCCCGTGGCAATCAGGTACAAAACACCGGCCGCCGCAATTGCGCCCAGCACTTGCGAAATGATGTAGCCCGGCAATTCGGCAAACGAGAAACGTTTGCCCACGGCCAGGCCAATCGACACCGCAGGGTTGAAGTGCCCACCGGAAATGGGGCCAAACGCATAAGCCCCCGTCACCACCGTCAAGCCGAAGGCCAGGGACACACCCAACAGGCCAATCCCAAGCGCATGTTCGACCCCAAAAACGGCCGCCAGCACAGCGCTGCCGCAGCCCCCAAAGGTGAGCCAAAAGGTGCCGAGAAATTCGGCTGACCATTTCTTCAGATTACTGTTCATACAAAACCCTCTCGGTTTCAAAAATCTTGCACATCTTCACGAAGACCGTCGCAAAAGGCGCCTTCACAGAGCCCAGGGCATCATCGTCGTACAGCGGTGAATCTTCAACAATTACTTCGCAAATTGAATACATCAATGGCAAAAATACAGCACTGAGTGCAATCGGACTTGCCAAAAACAGTGATTTGCGCCTTGCCTTTGGTGTTGAACAACTGCAGCGACATCGTGCCTACGGGTGCTTGAACTTGGCCCAAGAGGCCATAATTGCGGGTTGCGCCGCGTGAGCGCTGGTTTCCAGCCATCTCGCGCCCGGCCCCTCTTTATTTGTTCAACGCCCACCCATGACCAAGCAAACCCATTCATTCCAGGCCGAAGTCGCCCAGCTGTTGCACCTCGTCACACACGCGCTGTACTCCAACCCCGAGATCTTTCTGCGCGAACTGATCTCGAATGCGTCCGACGCCTGCGACAAACTGCGTTTTGAAGGCCTGAACAACGCCGCCCTGTATGAAGACGCGCCCAACCTGGAAGTGCGTGTGACCTTCGACAAGGCCGCCAAGACCGTCACCATCAGCGACAACGGCATTGGCCTGTCGGAAGCCGAAGCGATTGCCAACCTGGGCACCATCGCCAAGAGCGGCACCAAGGAGTTCATGACCAAGCTCAGCGGCGACCAGAAGTCGGACGCGCAGCTCATAGGCCAGTTCGGCGTGGGCTTCTACTCCGGCTTCATCGTGGCCGACAAGATCACCGTGGAATCGCGCCGTGCCGGCCTGGCGCACAGCGAAGGTGTGCGCTGGATCAGTGGTGGCACCGGCGACTTTGAGGTCGAGACCATTGACCGCGCGCAGCGCGGCACCAGCGTCACGCTGCACCTGCGCGCCGAAGCCGAGGAATACCTCAACACCTGGAAGCTCAAGTCTGTCATAGGCAAATACTCGGACCACATCTCCCTGCCCATCCTGATGCGCAAGGAAGAATGGAAAGAAGGCACGGACGACCAGGGCGGCGAAATGGTCACCACCGACGAGTGGGAAACCGTCAACAAGGCCAGCGCCTTGTGGACACGCGCCAAGAAAGACATCACGACCGACGAGTACAACGCGTTCTACAAGCAGATCAGCCACGACTTCGCCGACCCGCTGGCCCACACGCACAACCGTGTGGAAGGCAGCACCGAATACACGCAACTGCTGTACGTTCCGGCCAAGGCGCCTATGGACTTGTGGAACCGCGACCGCAAGGGTGGCCTCAAGCTCTACGTCAAACGCGTGTTCATCATGGACGACGCCGAAGCCCTGCTGCCCAGCTACCTGCGCTTCATCAAGGGCGTGGTCGACTCGGCCGACCTGCCACTGAACGTGAGCCGCGAACTGCTGCAAGAAAGCCGCGACGTCAAAGCCATCCGTGAAGGCTGCACCAAGCGTGTGCTGGGCATGCTGGAAGACCTGGCCAAACACGACAAGTTGCCCGAGGCCTCTGCTGACGGTGTCACCGATGTGGTGAGCGACGAAGACAAGGCATTGGTGGGCAAATACACCACGTTCTACAACGAGTTTGGTGCGGTGCTGAAAGAAGGCCTGGGCGAAGACTTCGCCAACCGCGAACGCCTGGCCAAGCTGCTGCGTTTTGCCAGCAGCACCAGCGACACCGTGAGTGTGTCTTTTGCCGACTACAAGGCACGCATGAAAGAAGGCCAGGAGGCCATCTACTACATCACCGCCGAAACCCAGGCCGCGGCCAAGAACAGCCCGCAACTCGAAGTCTTCCGCAAGAAGGGCATTGAAGTGCTGCTGATGACCGACCGCGTGGACGAGTGGGCGCTCAACTACATGCAGGACTTCGACGGCACGCCGCTGCAGTCCGTCGCCAAGGGCGCGGTCGACCTGGGCAAGCTGCTCGACGAAGACGAAAAGAAGGCCGCTGAAGAAGCCGCCGAAGCCTTCAAGCCTTTGCTGGCCAAGCTCAAAGAAGCGCTGAAAGACCAGGTCGAAGACGTGCGTGTGACCACCCGCCTGGTCGACTCGCCCGCCTGCCTGGTGGTGCAAGACGACGGCATGAGCGCCCAGTTGGCGCGCATGCTGAAGCAAGCCGGCCAGGCCACGCCTGAAGTCAAGCCCGTGCTGGAAATCAACGCCGAACATGCATTGGTGAAAAAGCTCGACGGCTCGGTGCACTTCAACGATTTGGCGCACATTCTGTTTGACCAGGCCTTGCTGGCCGAAGGCGGCATGCCGGCCGATCCAGCGGCTTACGTGAAGCGGGTGAACGCCTTGCTGGTGTAAGCTAAGAATACGCACCTCAAAAGCCGGCAAGAGCGCGTTGGGCTCTTGCCGGCTTTTTCTATCTGGAGACAAGAATGAACATTACCGTTGTCGGCGCAGGCGCCGTGGGTTGTTATTTCGGCGGCATGCTGGCACGCGCCGGGCACAAGGTCACGCTGGTGGCACGGCCCAACCATGTGGCAGCCATTCAGCGCGACGGCCTGCGCATGCAGACCACCACATTTGATGAACACGTGCGGCTCAACGCCACCAGCGACATCGCCACGGTGCAAGAAGCGCAAGTGGTTTTGTTCTGCGTGAAGTCGACCGACACCGAAAACACCGGCGCGGCGATGAAACCATTTCTGAACCCCAGCGCCACGGTGTTGAGTTTGCAAAACGGCGTGGACAACGCCGACCGTCTGCAGGCCGTGCTCGGCCAGCCGGTGTTGGCGGCGGTGGTGTATGTGGCCACCGAGATGGCCGGGCCCGGCCACGTCAAACACAACGGCCGGGGCGACCTGGTGATTTCGCCCTCCTCGAGCAGCGCCGCCATCGCCGCCGAATTGGCCGCCGCCGGTGTACCCACCGAAGTATCCGACAACGTGCGTGGTGCCTTGTGGGCCAAGCTGATCTTGAACTGCGCATACAACGCCATGTCGGCGATTGCGCAAATCCCTTACGGCCCCTTGGTGCGCGGCGAAGGTGTGAGCGCGGTAATGCAGGACGTGGTCAGTGAATGCCTGGCCGTGGCGCGTGCCGACGGTGTGCGCGTGCCGGGCAACGTGCCCGAGGCGGTGAGCAAGCTGGCGCAAAGCATGCCGGCGCAATACTCCAGCACCGCGCAGGACCTGGCGCGTGGCAAGGCCAGCGAGATCGAGCACCTGAACGGCTACGTGCTGCACCGTGGCGTGGCGCTGGGCGTGGCCACGCCGGTGAACCGGGTGTTGCACACCTTGGTCAAACTGATGGAAAACCGCACGACTTCGCCTTCCACGCCAGCCTGACATACCTTTGGAAACAGCGGCCTTTAGCCTCGGCGCTTAGCATCTGACGATGGACAAAAGCTCTGCACTCACCAATGCCCTGGATTCAAGCCGCCCCTTGCCTGAGCTGGTGGGTATCGCCCTCGCCTGCACGCTCGCAGGCTGTGCCGGTGGTGTGGGTGGCGGGGTGGGCATCGGCATTCCCATCTTCCCCGGGGTGTCGATTGGCGTGGGGGTGGGCTCAGGCGGCGTCAACGTAGGTGTCGGGGCAGGCGCTGGCCCTGTGGGTGTTGGCGTGGGTGTGAACCAAAACGGCCAGGTGACCGGTGGCGCTGGCGTAGGCGTAAGCACCGGTATAGGCAGTGGCGGCGCAAGCGTAGGGGCCGGGGTGGGCACGGGCGCCGTGCTTTATGACCCGAAGAACAAAAATTCGGCACAGAACCAAACCCAGCCGCAAGCTGCACCGCCGCCAGAACTGCTGCGCAACTAACAAGCGCCAGGTAGCGCCTCAGCAGAACATCAGCGCCAGCCAGGCCGGGTCTTCCACCACATTCAGCAGCACATAGGCGCTCGCTCGGTAGACCCAAAATTCGATCTGCGGCCGCTCAGAAAGCCATTCAACCGGCCACATCTGCAGCCGCTGGTACACGCCCAAAACCATGGTCAAACTGACTTAAACGTAGAGCGGCTCTTCGCCCATGGCTTCGATCTGCTCGGTCAGCATGTTGACCTGCCCGACCCAGTAGTCGCTGCTGCCAAACCAGGGAAAGTTGATGGGGAACGTCGGGTCGGCCCAGCGCCGCGCCAGCCAGGCGCTGTAGTGGATCAGGCGCAGTGTGCGCAGCGGCTCTATGAGCGCCAGCTCGCGCCGGTCGAAGCTGCGGAACTGTTCGTAGCCATCCAGCAGGCCGCTGAGTTGCACGGTGCGCTGGCCACGGTCACCGCTGAGCAGCATCCACAGGTCTTGCACGGCCGGGCCGCTGCGGGCGTCGTCCAGGTCAACAAAATGCGGGCCGCCGTCGGGGCGGTCGGTGGGTGTCCACAAGATGTTGCCGGGGTGGCAATCGCCGTGCAGGCGCAGCACCTTGATTTCAGCGTTTTTTGAGGCCCCGCTGCCCGTTGGAAGCGCACTGGCAGCTATCAATTCAAGAGCTTCATTACACTTGTCCCGCCACGCACCCTGCACGTCCAGCGGAATCATGTCGTGGCCCAACAGCCAGTCGCGCGAGGCCGTGCCGAAGGTCGCCAGGTCGAGCGCGGGCCGGTGGATAAACGGCGCCTTGGCGCCCACGGTGTGGATGCGCGCCAGGAAACGGCCAATCCATTCGAGTGCCTCAAAATCATCCAGCTCGGGCAGGCGGCCGCCACGGCGCGGGCTCACGCTGAACATGAAGTCGCCGAAGCGGTGCAGGGTTTTGCCGTCCAGCGTGAGCGGGCCCACGGCGGGCACTTCGGCGGCCATCAGCTCGGCGGCGAAAGCATGCTCTTCAAGGATCTGCGCCTCGCTCCAGCGCTGGGGGCGGTAGAACTTGACGACCACGGCGGGCACATCGGATGGCTCTTCCAGATGCACCTGGTAGACGCGGTTTTCGTACGAGCTGAGCGCCATGAGACGGCCATCGCCATACAGGCCCAGGCTGGCCAGGGCGTCGAGCACCACATCGGGGGTGAGGGTCTCGTAGGGATGATTCGAAGCAGGTACGGCAGTCATGCGTCGATTGTGACTGTTATCTCTGCGGCGCCACAAAGCAAACGCCCACCGGCCTTACAAGGCGGGTGGGCGTTTTTGAGGCGAACCTCAGCCGCGATTAAGCCAGCGTCAGCGTCACTTCAATGTTGCCACGCGTGGCGTTGGAATAAGGGCACACGCCGTGGGCGGTGTCGATCAGGTCTTGGGCCACGGCGCGGTCCATGCCGGGCAGGCTGATCACCAGCTTGGCGGCGATGCCAAAGCCTGCAGGGATGGGGCCGATGTCCACGCTGGCGTCAATGGCGGCATCAGCCGGCACAGCGACCTTCTTCAGGCCGGCGACGTGTTTCATGGCGCCCATGAAACAAGCCGAGTAGCCAGCGGCGAACAGTTGTTCAGGGTTGGTGCCGGCACCGGAGCCGCCCATTTCCTTGGGGGGCGACAGCTTCACGGACAGCTTGCCGTCATCGCTGGCGGACTGGCCGTCGCGGCCGCCGGTGGTGTGGGCGTGGGCGGTGTAGAGAACTTTGTCGAGTTTGGTAGCCATGGTTTTTCCTTCAGGTTGATGAGCACAGGGGGGAACGAACTAAAAATTTCTTCTGGGCAACTGCACAACTTACGCTGGACCGGCCGAGGTGAGGTTCTGGCGCAAAGCCTGCACCTGCTTCACCAAGGCCTGCAATTCGGGCAGCGAACACTGACTGGCCGCCAACATACAGGCCGGCAAATCGGCCGCCCGTATCTTCAGTTTCTGCCCGGTCGGCGTCAACGTGATGACGACCCGGCGCTCGTCTTCCGCCGCACGGGTGCGGGCCAGAAAACCGGCCGCTTCCATGCGTTTGAGCAGCGGCGTGAGCGTGCCCGAGTCGAGCGCCAGACGTGCACCAAGATCCGAAACCGTCTGCCCATCCTGCTCCCACAACACCAGCATCACCAGGTATTGCGGGTAAGTGAGGCCTAACTCGGCCAGCAGTGGCTTGTACAGCTTGGTCATCGTCAACGAGGCCGAATACAGCGCAAAACACAGCTGGTTGTCGAGCCGAAGGGCTTCATCAGCAGAGGGGAGGAGCGCAGTGTTGCTTGCCATGGGATGAATTGTAGTTCACAATTAAATTGTGTGCAACTTAATTTATCAAAGAAACCCCACCGGCAGTGGGGCTGCAGCCAGGAGGGCTTAGACGGCCTCAGGCAATGGGGCTCAGTACTTGTAAACGCCCTGCCCGGTCTTGCGGCCCAAGCGGCCTGCGGCCACCATTTCTTTCAGCAGCGGGCATGCGCGGTATTTGCTGTCGCCAAACTCCTGCAGGTAGACCTCCATCACCGCCAGGCACACGTCCAGGCCAATCATGTCGGCCAGCGCCAGCGGGCCAATCGGTTGGTTGCAGCCCAGCTTCATGCCGGCGTCAATGTCCTCTGCGCTGGCCACACCCTCGGCCAGCACAAAAAAGGCCTCGTTGATCATGGGCACCAGGATGCGGTTGACCACAAAACCCGGCGCGTTCTTCACGGTAATGGGCGTCTTGCTCAGGCGCGTGGACAAGGCGTGCACCGCGTCGTGTGTGGCGTCGCTGGTCTGCAGGCCACGGATGATTTCCACCAGCGCCATCATGGGCACGGGATTGAAGAAGTGCATGCCGATGAAGCGCTCGGCACGAGTCGTGACGGCGGCCAGCTTGGTGATGGAGATGGAAGACGTGTTCGACGCGATCAACACCTCGGGCGCCAGCAAGGCGTCGAGCTGCTTCAGGATCTTGACCTTGAGATCAAAGTTCTCGGTGGCGGCTTCCACCACCAATTGCGCGGCCTTCAGGTCGTCGTAGTTGGTCGAGCCAGTGATATGGGCCAGCGCAGCGGTCTTGTCGGCTTCGGTCAGCTTTTCCTTCTTGATCAGCCGGTCCAGGCTGCCGGCTACCGTGGCCAAGCCCTTTTGCACGGCCGCGTCGTTGATGTCGACCATGACCACCTTCACACCGACCACCGCACACGCCTGTGCGATGCCGTTACCCATGGTGCCGGCGCCCACAATGCCGACGGTGGTGATGGCCGTTGAGCCTGTTGTTTGCATGAAGCTTTCTCCTTGAAGGTTTAAAAATGAGATGGCATGTTGGGGTATGGTGTGAGCCACTTCATGCCATCATAAAACCGAGCGACACCATCACTGCCTATGTTTGACTACATCATCGTGGGTGCGGGCTCCGCAGGTTGTGTACTGGCCAGCCGGCTGAGCGAAGACCCCCAGGTGCAAGTGGCACTGCTCGAAGCCGGTGGCTCAGACGACAGCCCTCTGGTGCAGTGCCCCACCGGCCTAGCCCTGCTGGCCCGCAAGCGCAACACGCAGTGGAACTTTGCCACCGTGCCGCAACCCGGCCTCAACGGCCGCAGCGGCTACCAGCCACGCGGCAAGATGCTGGGCGGCAGCAGCGCCATCAACGCCATGATCTACACCCGTGGCCACCCCAGCGACTACGACCACTGGGCAGCGCAAGGCAACCCTGGTTGGGCCTGGGCCGATGTGCTGCCCTACTTCCAACGCGCCGAACACAATGCGCGTGGCGCCGACGCCTGGCATGGCGCTCACGGCCCGCTGCGGGTGATGGACCTGGCCCAGCCCAACCCGCACAGCCAGCACTTTGTACAAGCCGCCTTGCAGGCCGGCCACCACACCAATGCCGACTTCAACGGCGCCAGCCAGGAAGGTGTGGGCCTGTACCAGGTGACACAGCACCAAGGCGAACGCTTCAGCGCCGCCAAGGCCTATCTGGCACCACACCGTGCCCGCCCCAACCTGCACATCTTCACCGGCGCCCACGCCACACGCATCGTGCTGCAAGGCAAACGCGCCGTGGGGGTGGAATACGCCGAGGGCGATTTCATCAAGCAGATCCGTGCGCAGCGCGAGGTGCTGGTGTGCGCGGGCGCGCTGCAGTCACCGCAGTTGCTGATGCTCTCGGGCATAGGCCCGCACAAACACCTGGTGGCCAATGGCATTGCCACGCTGCACCACCTGCCGGGCGTGGGCCAACACCTGCACGACCACCCGGACGTGGTGCAGGTGGTGCACACCCCAGGCGTGCGCGACTTGCTGGGCATCTCGCCTACTGGTGTGGCGCGCCTGGCCAAGGGCGCGCTCGAATGGCGGCGCCAGCGTACCGGCATACTCACCAGCAATCTGGCCGAGGCCGGTGGTTTCATCAAAAGCCAGCCGGATGAGCCCATTCCCGATCTGCAACTGCACTTCGTCGTCGCCCAACTGGTGGACCACGGCCGTAAAACCGTGCTCGGCCACGGCTACTCCATCCACGTGTGTGTGCTGCGCCCGCACAGCCGGGGCAGCGTGAGCCTGGCCAGCAAAGACCCGTTTGCCGCGCCGCTCATCAACCCCGACTTTCTGGGTGACCGCGACGACATGGAACGCCTGATGCGCGGCTACCGCCTGGTGCGCGAGATCTCGGCGCAACCCGCGCTCGCCGCATTGGGCGGCTACGAGACCGCGCGCTCGGCCCACGCCACCAGCGACATGGCGCTGGAAAGCTTCATCCGCGACCACACCGACACCGTCTACCACCCCGTGGGCTCGTGCCGCATGGGCCCGGGACCCATGGACGTGGTGGACCATACATTGCGTGTACACGGTGTGGCGGGCCTGCGTGTGGTCGATGCGTCCATCATGCCGCGCATCGTTGGTGGCAACACCAATGCGCCGGTGATCATGGTGGCGGAGAAGGCGGCGGATTTGATTCGGGCGGAGTGATGGCGCCCTGCGTCAGTTTTCAGCCCACGATGGCACTCGCCAGATAAGCCCCATCCCCCAAGCGCGACTCCACCCGTAGCCCGGGCACATGCCGCGCCAGCAGCCGCCACGGCTGCTCCATCCCGGCCAGCGAACTCACCGAGTGCAAGGCCGCTGGCAGCACCATGAAGTTGGTCGGCCAAAAAAATGGCCCGGCCCATTTCAATCCGCAGGCCACAACCCGTGCACCCGGCTTGAGGTGGGACATCACCTTGGCCACGGCTTCTGCCTGTTGCAGGATGTCGTGGGTGAAATGGAACAAGGCGGCGTCGGCCATCACGTCGATGGGCGCTTCGGCCACGGGGGCCAGGGTCAGCGTGACGTTGCCCCAGCCTTCGCACTCTTGCCGCTGGCGCGCAATGGCCAGCATGTCGGCGCTTTGTTCTATGCCGACCACCTGGCCGCCAGGGCCTACGCCTTGGCGCAGCGGCGCCAGGCTCAGGCCGGTGCCACAGCCCACGTCGAGCACGGTGTTGCCGGGCTGCAGCGCCAGCAACTCAATCGCTTCCAGCCGTATGGGCTCCCAGGGCGCCATCTCCAAATCGTAGACGCAGGCACGGCGGCGGTACTGCTCCAGTGCTGCCGTGCTGGCAGAGGGTGGGTGGACTTGCGGCGGCACGGGGCTGGGCTTCATGCGACTTCTCCGTTAGGAACGAATACACGTTCCGAGGCTAGGCAACAGACTGCACCCATGTTACGAGCTAAGCCGCGCAACCCCAAACGGCCCTGGTCTTTGCAGGACATCAGCGGCGCCTGCCGGCCAAGCCGCTATGCAGAGGCCATAAACCTCTGAATCAAATTGGCCTTTTGAGCTGATTCAGAAAACGCAGACAGCTGCGATTTTGATAGCTACTCGATTGACTCGAACAGCGGCCAGGTTGCCTGGCTCAAAGCACTGTCGGGGTTCATCCAGTCGTTGATCACATCGAAGTGGTTGCGGCCCGGCACGTCCAGCGTGCTCACGCTGCAACCGTGCGCCTGGCACGCCGCAGCGTAATCGCTGGACTGGCGTTTGAACTCGGCGGTGTCAATGTCGGCCACGGCAATACACAGGCGTGTGCCCGCAGGCGGCAGGCGGTGCTGCGGGCTCAGCAGCGCGGCCTCTTCGGGGCTGAGATTCAGCCAGGTGTTGGGCGTGGTGTGTTGTACCGGCGCCAGGTCAAACAGGCCGCTGACCAGCACCCCGCCCTGCGCCACTTGGGCGGGCAGGCCCAGGGCTTGTTGCCAGCCTGGCGCCAGCAACATGCCGCCCAGGTGACCGCCAGCCGAGCTACCGGCCACCACGATGCGGCCCACGTCTATGCCATGGGCGCCGGCATTCTTGTAGAGCCAGGCCAGGCCGCTGCGGCATTGGTCGACCATGGTGGACAAACGCACTTCGGGGGCCAAGCCGTAGTTGATGGAGGCCACGGCGATGCCGCGCTTGGTAAAACACTCGGCCATGAACACCGAGTCTTCATTGCCCATGGAGCGCCAGTAGCCACCGTGCACAAACACAAACAATGGCGCATCGCTGCGGCCGGGCACGGGGAACAAATCTATGCGTTCGGCGGCACTTGGCCCATAGGCGATGTCGCGTACACACGGCAGTGCGTACATGGGCGCGGACAAGCTGCGGTAGTCGCGGATGAAGACCTCGGCATCGGGCACCGTGCCACGTGCGCTGTATTGGCGCGCCAGCTCGGCGGCGTCCATGTCTTGCCAGGGCAAATGGGGTTGAACGTTGGCTTCAGACACCGAGTGTCTCCTTCATCATCTCTTTGGCGTCAAGCAAGCTGGGCGAACTGCCGCTCCACACGGTGCGGCCTTTTTCCAGCACGTAATGGGTGTCGGCCAGACGCAGCAGCGGGCCTATGTTCTTGTCGATGATCAACACCGACAACTGTGTGCTCTTGAGCGTTTGCAGGCAGTCCCAGATTTCGCCGCGCACCAGGGGCGCCAGGCCTTCGGTGGCTTCATCGAGGATGAGCAAACGCGGATTGGTCATCAAGGCGCGGCCTATGGCCAGCATTTGCTGCTCGCCACCCGACAGATTGCAGCCCAGGTTGCCCGCGCGCTCCTGCAGACGCGGGAACAGCTTGTAGACACGCTCCAGCGTCCATGGTTCGCGTGCGCCCAGGCGGTTGTGCGCGGTGGCGACCAGGTTCTCGTACACCGTGAGGTTGGGGAACACCTGGCGCTGCTCGGGCACCAGGCCTATGCCCAGGCGTGCAATCTGGTACGACGGCCAGCGCGACACGTCTTGCCCCGCAAAGTGCACACGTCCGCCACGCGGGCGCATGATGCCGGTGGCGGCGCGCACGGTGGTGGTCTTGCCCATGCCGTTGCGGCCGAGCAGCGTGACAAACTCACCTTCGGCCACCGACACGGCGGCGCCAAACAGCGCCTGGGCGTCGCCGTAGCAGACTTCTAGATCCTGGATTTGCAGCAGTGCGGGTTTCATATCGGGAGCGCCTCGTCACCAAGATAGGCCGTGCGCACGTCTTCGTTGGCGCGAATTTCTTCTGGGGTGCCGCTGGCAATGATGCGGCCGTAGACCAGCACCGAAATGCGGTCGGCCAACGCAAACACGGCGTCCATGTCGTGCTCGACCAGCAGCATGGCGTATTGGCCTTTCAGGCTTTGCAGCAGCTCGACCACCTTGCCGGATTCCTGGTGGCTCATGCCGGCCATGGGTTCATCGAGCAGCAGGAGTTTGGGTTGCGCCACCAGCACCATGGCCAGCTCCAGTTGGCGGCGCTCGCCATGCGCCAGGTCGGCCACCGGCACATACGCGCGATGGGCCAAACCGGCCTGGGCCACGGCGCGCTCTGCCGGTGCGACCAGCTCAGCCTGGCGCAACACCGGTTTCCAGAAACCAAAGCTGTGGCCGCAATGCGCCTGCATGGCCAGCACCACGTTTTCCAGCACGCTGAACTCGGGAAATACCGAGGTGATCTGGTAGGAGCGTGCCAAGCCGCGCAAGGCACGCCGTGCGGGCGGCAGCGCGGTCACGTCTTCGCCATTGAAGAACACCGTGCCGCTGTCGGGCCGTACCTCACCGCCCAGTTGGCCTATGAGTGTGGTCTTGCCCGCGCCGTTGGGGCCGATGATGGCGTGCAATTCGCCCGGGGCCAGGCTCAGTTGCACATGGTCGGTGGCCAGCAGGCCGCCGTAGCGTTTCACCAACTGGTTGATTTGCAGCATGGGGGTGGTGCTCATACGCTGCGCTCCTGCAGGGAAACAACGGTTTTGGCAACAGGCTCTGCGGCAGATACACCGGCAGCTTCGTGCGAGCGCTCTTCAGCCTGCCCGCGTCGCTTCTCCCAGTCGAGCACCGAGCCATACAAGCCGCGCTTCAAGCCCAGCACCACCAACACAATCAGCGGGCCCATGATCATCATCCAATGTTCGGTCAAACCCTTGAGCAACTCTTCACTCACCAGGAAGGCCAGCGCGCCGACCAGCGGGCCCAGCACCGTGCCCATGCCGCCCAGCACCACCATCACGATCAGTTCGCCCGACACCGTCCACGCCATGTAGGCGGGCGAGGCAAAACCCGTGAGGTTGGCGTACAGCAGCCCGGCCACACCGGCCAACATGCTGGCCAGGACATAGGCCGTGAGTTTGTAGCGCAGCGTCAGAAAGCCCAGCGCGTGCATGCGCCGCTCATTGACGCGGCAGCCGCGCAACACCATGCCAAAACGGGCGTCTATGAGGCGGCGCATGGCCACCAGCGACAACAACACCAGCACCAGCGCCGTGCCATACAGCGCCAGTGGTGAACCCAGGCTGAAGCCGCTGAAATTGCTGCGTCCGGTGATGGACAAACCATCGTCGCCGCCGTATTGCTTCAAGCTCACAAACAGGTAATAAAACATCTGCGCAAACGCCAGCGTGATCATGATGAAGGCGATGCCGCTGGTGCGCAGGCAGACCACACCGGTCAGCAGGCCGATCAGCGCGCTCAACAGCAAGGTGATGGCGAGTTGTGTCCAGCCATCGGTGACGCCGTGCTGCGCCAGAATACCCACCACATAGGCGCCCAGGCCCATGTAGAGCGCATGGCCAAAACTCACCATGCCGCCAAAACCCAGCACCAGGTTGAGGCTGATGGCGGCCAGCCCGAAGATCAGCACACGGCTCATGAAGGTGAGCACAAACGGCTCTTGTGCCACGTGTGCATATACCGGCACGGCCAGGAAGAGAAGGACAACGAGCGCGGTGATGCTCGTGGAAACTTTGCTGCGCGTCATTTGTTCTTCACCGGGAAAAGGCCATTGGGTTTGGTGGCCAGCACCACCGCCATGAAGATGCAGATCAGCATAGACGCCAGCGCCGGGCCAGCGGCCTGGGCCGTGGCACGGTCGAGAAATTCACGCAGAATCATGGGCAGGAAAGCACGACCTGCAGTGTCGATGACACCAACGATAAGCGCCGAATAAAACGCGCCACGCACCGAGCCAATGCCACCGATGACGATGACAATCATCGCCATGATCAGAATCGGCTCGCCCATGCCGGGCTGCACAGAGAGTATGGGGCCGCTCATCAAACCGGCCACACCGGCGAGCGCCGCACCCAGCGCAAAAATGCAGGCGTTCAGCAGCTTGATGTTCACACCCAGCGCGGCCACGATGGTGGGGTTGGTGGAGCCCGCACGGATCAACATGCCGACGCGTGTCTTGTTGATGAGCAGGTAGCAGCCCAAGGCCACCAGCAGGCCAACCACGATGATCGCAAAGCGGTAGGCAGGGTAGGAAATGCCCAGCAGGTTGATGGCCCCGGACAAAGCCTGCGGCACGTTCATGTAATACGGCGAGGCGCCCCAGATGGTGCGCGCCAGCTCGTTGAAAAACAGAATCAGCCCAAAGGTGGCGAGCACCTGGTCAAGGTGGTCGCGGGCGTAGAGGCGCGAGGCGACGATGCGTTCCATCGCAAAACCCAGCGCGGCGCTGCCGGCGACACCCACCAGGGCGGCAATCAGAAAAGAATCGGTGCGCACATAGGCCGCCGCCGCAAAGTAGGCGCCCATCATGTACAGGCTGCCGTGCGCCAGGTTGACGAAGTTCATGATGCCGAACACCAGGGTCAAGCCGGCGGACAACATGAACAACAACACGCCCAGCTGCAAGCCGTTGAGCATTTGGACAACAAAAAGGGAAAGGCTCATGGGCTTTGGAAAAGAGACGGAGTCAGACGCGAGGCACAGCGGGTGTGCCTGGGTCTTTCTCAGAAGCTGCGCGGACCATCAACATGCGGCAAGCCCTGAGAAAGATGAATCAAGCGAACAACAAAAAGCTGTTGTTTACTTCAGTGGGCACTCTTTGTAATACGCGTCGGCGTGGTCCTTCAGCACCACACCCTTGTTCACCAGAGCCGCCTGGCCCGATGCGTCCTTGGCCACGTCCACACGGTAGTAGTCGCGGATAGGGAACTGGTTGGTGTTGAAGCGGAACGGGCCGGCCACGGACTTGAAGTCGGCGGCTTTCAGCGCGCTGCGGAAAGCTTCCTTGTTGTCGGTCTTGCCACCGGTCTTGGTCAGCGCCGAGTTCAACAGCAAGGCGGCATCGTAGCTTTGTGCGGCATACAAAGAAGGCACGCGGTTGTACTTCTTCTTGAAGTCTTCAACGAACTTCTTGTTCTGCGGATTGTCGATGTCAGCGCTGTAAGGCGAGCCGGTGACCACGCCCAGGGCGATGTCCTTCAGCGCCGGCAGCGTGGTGCCGTCGACGGTGGAGGTGGACAACACTGGCAGCTTGCCCAGCAGGCCGGCCTGCTGGTATTGCTTGACGAAGTTCACACCCATGCCGCCGGGGTAGAACACGTAGATCGCGTCGGGTTTGGCGGCCTGCAACTGGGCGATTTCGGCCGAGTAGTCGGGCTGGTTCACCTGGGTGTAGACCTCGTCCACCACCTGGCCTTTGTACAGGCGCTTGAAGCCGGAGATGGCGTCTTTGCCGGCCTGGTAGTTGGGCGCCAGCAGGTAGACCTTTTTGTAGCCCGCGTCGTTGGCGTATTGGCCCATCGATTCGTGCAGCGAGTCGTTGTTCCACGAGGTGGAGAAGTACATGGGGCTGCAGCCCTTGCCGGTGAGCGGCGTGGGGCCGGCGTTGGAGCCTATGAGCATCACGCCCGCATCGGTGATGGGCTTGTGGATGGCCATCATCACGTTGGAGAAGGTCACGCCGGTGATCAGGTTGACCTTGTCTTTCTCGATCAGCTTCTGCGCTGCCTGCACACCCACGTCGGGCTTGAGCTGGTCGTCTTCCTTGATCACTTGCACGGTGGCGCCACCGAACTTGCCGCCCATGTGCTCGATACCCAGCATAAACGCGTCGTACTGGTCTTGACCGAGTGCACCGGCCGGGCCGGAAAGCGTGCCGATAAAACCGATTTTCACGGCCTGCTGCGCCTGCACCGCCAGGCTGCACGCTGCCAGACCCAAAACCACCACCATGCTGTTCAACTTAAGTTTCATACGGCTTTCCTAGGTTAATCAATGCAAATCAAGGGCAACGCTGCACAAATGTTTATTTCTAATTAGTTTAGACATAAACCAATTGGTGTCAATACGGTGAACTCTCCCTCACCCCTGCGCCAGCGCCCGTTTTCCGTGCCAGGCCCGCCAGTCACGGCCGGGGTGCACCTCCCCACAATGGGGACAGGTACGCAAATTTGGTGCCGACTCGTAAAAGTCGGAGAACACTTTAGGCAGGTCCGAGACTATGCTTTGCAGCTGCACTTCACTCCGGTGGATCAGGGTTGTGCAGGCCGCGCAGTACCACTCAAAAGCATCCAGCACGCCGGCCGGCCGGCTACGCTCGATCACGGTGCATAAGCTGTCCGGATCGGGGCGCTGCGGCGAATGCCGCACATGCGCCGGCAGCAAAAAAATATCGCCTTCATGCAAATCAATGCGCTCAAACTTGCCGCGGTCGAGTATCAGCAGATGTGCGCTGCCTTGGAACTGGTGGAAATACTCCTCGTACGGGTCGTCGTGAAAGTCCGAACGGTGATTCGGCCCGCCCACCACGGTGACGATGAAGTCGGTATCGCGCCAGACCTGCTGGTTGCCCACCGGGGGTTTCAGCAGGTGGCGGTTTTCTTCAATCCATTTGGGAAAATTGATGGGCTTCAACATGGGCACAGATTCCTCAGGGGTTTAACGCTTTGACGGCTACTTCTTCCACGACCAGATCGACTTCTTGGCTTCGCCCTCCGGGGATTCGCCAGCGGGCACGGCATCTTCTGCCGGGCCGTTGAGCTGGGCGGCAAAACGCTGAAAGAAGTCGTCACTCATCTTGCGCACCGCAGCGTCGATCAGGCGCGAACCCATTTGCGCCAGCTTGCCGCCCACTTGGGATTCGGCTTGCCAGTCGAGTTGCGTGCTCGCACCACCGTCTTGCGGCAGCAGCTGCACCTTGGCCTCACCCTTGCCAAAACCAGCCACACCGCCCTGGCCGGAGAACTGCAAGGTGCAGCTGCTGGGCGCCACCACATCGAGCAGGTTCAGCGTGCTGGTGAAACGTGCCGACACCGGGCCTATGGCGACTTTCACCGTGCAGTTGTAGTTCAGGCCGTCCTCACCTTCGGCGCGCTCAAACTTTTCGCAGCCGGCAATACATTGGCGCAGGACCACGGGATCGAGTAACGCGGCCCAGACCTTTTCGGCCGGGTGCGCGAGTTGTTGTGTGCCTTGGTAGTTCATAACGTGGGTGTCCTTGTCTCTCTATTTCTAAGCCTGGCGATTACGCCGTTTGCAGAAGATGCTGCACTGCAGAACGGGTCAACACCAGCGCCAGGTGGGCGCGGTATTCGGCCGACGCGTGCACATCACCGGTGGCCTGCGTTTCATCGAAATGCAAGCCGTCCAGGGCCTCAGGCGACCACTGCCGGGACAAGACTTCTTCGGCTTCGCGCCACCGCGTCACACCATTGCCCAAGCCCGTCACAGCCACCCTTACCCCCTGCGTGCACTGTGCCACAGCCACGCCGGTCAAGGCAAAACGCGAGGCCGCTTGCTCAAATTTGCGGTAGTGGGCGCTGGGTGTGCGCGGGAAGCGCACACCAACAACCACCTCATCGGATTCCAGGGCGGTGGTGAACAGGCCCTGGAAGAAATCGTCGGCGGCGATTTCGCGTCTGTCGGTGCACACCGTGCCGTTTAAAGCCAGCACCCCGGCGGGCCAGCAGGCGGCGGGGTCGGCATTGGCGATGGAGCCGCCCAAGGTGCCACGGTTGCGCACCTGCTGGTCGCCAATGCCACCAGCCAGCGCGGCCAGCATGGGCACAGATTGCCGCACCAGCGTGGAGGCAGCGACCTGTGCGTGGCTGCACATGGCGCCTATCCACAAGGCGTCGCCATCCAGGTGCAGGCTGCGCAAGGCGGGCAGGCCTTGCAAGTCAATCAGCTTGGTCGGCGCCGCAAACCGCAGCTTCATCGCAGCCAGCAGGCTTTGGCCACCGGCCAGCAGCTTGGCCTCGGGGTCGTCCTGCAGCAATTGCAGCACCTCGGCCAGCGCGCTCGGGCGCAGGTATTCAAAGGTGTTCATGCCACGGCCACCTTGAGGCTGCGCATCTGCTGCAAGCCTTCACACACGGCGTTGACGATGCCGTGGTAGCCGGTGCAGCGGCACAGATTGCCGGACAAGGCACAACGCACGGCGGCGGGCTCGGCGGGCACACCTTCACCGTCCATGGCCACGGCGCGCATCACCATGCCCGGCGTGCAATAACCGCACTGCAGGCCGTGATGTTTGCCAAAAGCTTGCTGCATGGGATGCAAGCCGCCATCCGCAGGGGCCAGCCCCTCGATGGTGGTAACCGCAGCTCCGTTCACCTGCGCCACCAGCAGGTTGCACGACTTGGCCGCCGCGCCGTCCACCAGCACGGTACACGCGCCACACTGCGCGGTGTCGCAGCCCTGGTGTGTGCCGGTGAGCGCCAGGTCCTCGCGCAGGAAATCGACCAGCAAAGTCTCTGGCGACACGGTGCGCGCCACAGCCGTGCCGTTGATCTGCAGGTTCACGGAAAGTTCGGACATGTGTTCAGGCCAGCTTCAAACCACTGCGCGCAAACGCTTCACGGGTGGCGGCTTTCTCGGCTTCGGTCAGGTTCAGCAGCGGGCGGCGCACCGGGCCACCCACTTGGCCCAGCAGTTCCATCCAATATTTGGTGTAGGCCTGTGGCGTGCCGCTGGGGCGTGCCGCACGAAAGGCGGCGCGCGCTGGCTCCAGGCTGTCGCGCAGGGCGCGTGCCTCGGCATGTTGGCCGGCAAACGCCAGGCGTGTGTATTCGTTGATGCGTTGGTCCACAGCGGTCTGCAGCAAGAATGGTGGCGTGGAGCACAGGTACAGGCGCCAGTTCAGGTCGATGATGTTGTCGAGCCACTCTTCTTCAGAAGCGGTGCTCACCAGGATCTTGTCGCCCGCCAGTTCCGTCAAGCGGGTGTAGCGTGCGCGGTCCACGCTGTATTTGATGGCCACGATGTTGGGCAGCTCGGCAATACGCGCGCACAGCTCGGGGCTCATCACATAACCGCAGTCGGGGTGGTTCCACAGCGCAATGCCGATGTCGAGCTGCTCGCTCAGGTAGCGGTAATACTCGTACACCGTGGATTCGGCATCGTGGTGGAAGTGCAGCACCGGGCTGTGCACCACGATGTAGTCGGCGCCTATGTCTTGCGAGTGGCGTGCCAGCTCGAGCACCACGTCCAGATTGGTGTCTGAGCACGAGGTGACGATGCCGCAGTGGCCCGCGGCCTCTTGCACCGACCACTCAAACACGCGCTTGCGCTCGGGCACGGACATGGAGAAAAACTCGCCTTGTTTGCCACACACAAATAAGCCGCCCAGCTTCAGCGTTTGCGCCCAGTGGCGCATGTTTTGCCGGTAACCAGCCTCGTTCAGCGACAGGTCTTCATTAAACGCCGTGGCGGTGGCCGCCCACACGCCTCGGAAGTGTTCACGGGCATAGGCTTTGGCGTCGGTCTTGCTGTATTTCATGGTTTGGTGGTCTCGGTCTCGGAGGGTTTTTTCATGGCGCGCCAGAGTTGTTCGGCGGTTAAAGGGAAATGCAATTCGGCTTCGCCAAAAGGGCTCAAGGCATCGGCAGCGGCGTTGAGCAGTGCGGCGGGCACACCAATACAACCGGCCTCGCCCACACCTTTGGCGCCCAGCAGGTTCACGCTGCTGGGGATGTGCATGCTCTCCAGCTCCACATTGGGCATGTTGTCGGCGCGCGGCACGGCGTAGTCCATCAACGAGCCAGACAACAGCTGGCCGCTCTCGTCGTACACGATGCGCTCCAGCATGGCTTGGCCAAGGCCTTGCGCCAGGCCACCCAGCAATTGCCCCTCGGCCAGTTGCGGCGAGACGATGCGACCGGCGTCGTCGACCCACACCAGGCGCTCGATCTTCGGTTCACCGGTGTCACGGTCTATGGCCATGCGTGCGATCACGCAGCCGTAGCTCCAGGCTTCGCCGGGCGCGTGGTAGACCACGGTTTCGGCAATGGGCAAGTCCGCACCGGCTTCGCGCATGGCCTGCGCCTGGCGTGCGGCTTGCGCCACCGCGCTGCCGCCAATCGCCATGCTGCGGCTGGCCAGCGAGCCAATGCCAGGCGGGCAGGTGGCGGTGTCGCCGTGCTGCACCGTCACTTGTTCCGGCGCGCAGCCCAGCACTTGGGCGGCGATCGCGGCATAACTGGTTTCATGGCCCTGGCCTTGTGCCACCGAGCCGCTGGCCACCAGCACGCGGCCATCGGCCTGCAGCGTGACACGTGCGCTTTCCCAGCCCTGGCCGCAAGGCTCGATGTAGACCGCCAGGCCAATGCCCACCAGCTCACCCGCGGCGCGGCGTGTGGCTTGTTGCTGCCGCTCCTGTGCATAACCGAACTTGGCGCAGGCGCGCGCCAGGGCGGCACGGTAGTCGCCCGAGTCCAGGCTTTCACCGGTAGGTGTGGTGTATGGCAGGTCGCTGGCATGCAGCAGATTGCGCTCGCGCAGATCCACCGGGTCTATGCCGCTGGCGCGTGCGGCGCGCTCCACCAGGTGTTCCATCAGCAAAGCGGCTTCGGGCCGCCCGGCACCACGGTAGATGTTGACCGCGGCCGCATCCGCCACGCTGGCGCTGGATCGAATGTCTACGCTGGCCACGCGGTAAGGGCCCGGCAAAATGCGTGCGGCGTTGCGCATGGGCGCCACCGCGCTGAACGGCAGCCAACTGCCCAGCGGAAACTGGAACGAAGCCGTGAGTTCCGTGAAGCGGCCCTGCGCATCGAGCGACAAGCGGCCCTGCATGTGCGCGCCGCGCCCTTGGGCGGCAGACAGGAACTCTTCAGAACGCGAGGCCGTCCACTTGATCGCAGCGTTGAGCTGCCGTGCCGCAAACGCCAGCACCAGGTCCTCTGGGCAGACCGAGGCCTTGGAGCCAAACGAGCCGCCCACATCGGGCGCAATCACACGCACCTGTTCCACCGGCAAAGCCAAGGTCCGCGCCACATCGGCCCGCGCCCGCGCCGGGGCTTGGCTGGGTAGCCAGATGGTGAGGCTACGGTTGAAGTCGTCCCATTGCGCCAGTGCCGCACGCGGCTCCAGCGGCATGGCCGTCACACGAGGCTGGCGGTGCAGCATGCTGACCTGGTAGGCGGCCTCGACGCCGGCAGTTGCGCCGGATTGAAAGTGCAATTCGGCTACAGGCTTGCCGTCCCCAGCATGGTCGGTACGCGCGACTTCTGGTTCGACGTCCAGAAAAACCAACTCGGCAGCGGCCTGGGCCTGGGCCTGGGTTTGCGCCACCACCATGGCCACGGGCTGGCCTACCGAGCTCACACGCCACTCCGGCAACAGCGGCACATCCACCGTTTGCACATCGGGCACCAGCGGGTTGATGGCCGGCATGGTGCAGCCCTGCAGGTCTTCGGCGCTGAACACCGCCACCACTCCGGGAAGGCTGCGTGCCGCCTCGGCATCAAGCCGGTTGATGCGGCCAGCCGGGTACATGCTGCGCACAAACACGGCGTGCAGCATCTGAGGCAACTTGATGTCGTGAATGTATTGGCCACGCCCGGTCAGCAGCCGAAAGTCTTCCACACGCGCCAATCCATCCGGGCGCTCCGCATGGGTGAACAAGCTGTGGTTGGCAAACGAAGACATCGCAACAAACATTCAAACAAGGTGGGCGGTACGAAATTGCGCGCAAACCGTCGCAATCCATCAAGGCGCCATTACACGCGGCGTCTACGCGCACCACAAGCAAGATTTTTTGAACGATTGTTGAGCGCAGCTTGAGAGTGCGCGTGCTTCAGATTCAGCAACTCGGCCCAGAACACAAACACACAAAGTCACACAAACGTAACTTTACGCACATAGCATTTGTTTAATCAACTGAGAACTCCAGGCGCCGCTCAAAACCCTTGAATTGCGCGCGGACCCGGCAGTTCTCGGGTTGATTCAGTCCACCACGCTTACCCCTTTTTCCACAATCTGATCCATACGATGCAAGCTCCTGATGCCTCCCGCTTGACCGGCCCTGCTGGTCGCTTTCTCACGCTGCCCAGCCTGGTGCGCAGCACCGCTCTCGGTCTGACGCTGGGCCTGCTGCTCACCGCCTGTGGCGGCGGCAGTGGCGGCAGCACGCTGGCCGCCACCAGCCCCAGCACTGGCGTTGAAACACCGGCCGACCTGGGCTCGGACGGCAAGCCGCGCGAAGTGCGCTGCGCCCGCTGACAACCCGGCCGCCAACCTCGTCGCCCATCCAGCAACTTCCACAAAAACACACAACAACATGACCGTCAATCGCCGCAATTTCCTGCGCAATGCCGCAAGCCTCGCCGGCTCCTCCGCCGCGCTCTCGATGTTCCCGCCCGCCATCCAAAAAGCCTTGGCCATCCAGGCCAACGCCGTCACCGGCACCATCAAAGACGTGGAGCACATCGTGGTGCTGACACAAGAGAACCGCTCGTTCGACCACTACTTTGGCACCATGAACGGTGTGCGCGGTTTTGGCGACCGCTTTCCGATTCCGCAGGCCGTGCGCAATGGCGTGAGCGGCAAGACGGTCTGGTACCAGCCCAACGCCTCCAGCTCGGCGACGCCGCAATGGATTGCGCCGTTCCACCTCAACACCACGCAGCACTTCGAGTACATGCGGGTACAGGGCACACCACACAGCTGGTCGAACGCACAACAAGCCTGGGACCACGGCCGCATGGGCGCATGGCCAGCCGCCAAGCAAAACCACTCCATGGGTTACTTCGACAAGAGCGACCTGCCGTTCCAGTTCGCCATGGCCGACGCCTTCACGATCTGCGACGACTACCACTGCGCCATCCAGGCCGGCACCAACCCGAACCGCCTGTTCCTCTGGACCGGCACCAACGACCCGCTGCAAAAGGGCAACGGCCCGGCGATCTACAACGACTACGACTGGTTTGACGCCGACGAAGGCGATGGCGGCTACACCTGGACCACCTACCCCGAGCGCCTGCAGGCTGCGGGCATCACCTGGCAGGTGTATGAAAACATGGCCGACAACTACACCGACAACGCGCTGGCCGGCTTCCACAGCTTCCGCGATGCCTGGTATCAAAAGCCTGGCTACTCCGAGCAACTGCGCCAGCGTGGTGTGAGCACACGCGACCTCGACAAACTCAAGGAGGACGTACTCAACGGCACGCTGCCGCAAATCAGCTGGATCGTCGCCACCGCCGAAGGCTCGGAACACCCCGGCCCGTCCAGCCCGGCCCAGGGCGCCGACTACACCGCCAAGGTGCTGGACGCACTGACCGCCAATCCCGATGTGTGGAGCAAGACCGTGCTGTTCATCAACTTCGATGAAAACGATGGCTTCTTCGACCACGTGCCACCCGCCGCCGCACCGTCGTACACCAGCTGGAGCGCCGACCCGGCCACCGCCGTGCTGGCCGGCGCCTCCACCGTGAGCACCGAAGGTGAGTACCACAACAGCATCCAGGCCTATAACGATGACGCCAGCGAAGTGCAGTGGATGCACCGCCCCTACGGCATGGGTCCGCGCGTGCCCATGTATGTGCTCTCGCCATGGAGCAAGGGCGGCTGGGTGAACTCGCAAGTGTGTGACCACACCTCGGTGATACGCTTCATGGAAGCACGCTTTGGTGTGATGGAGCCCAACATCTCGGCCTGGCGCCGCGCGGTGTCGGGCGACCTGACCAGCGCCTTCAACTTTGCCGACCCGAACAACACCGAGTTCTTCAAGTCGCTGCCCGACACCAATGCACTGGCGGTACGCGCGCGCGCCCTGCCCGGACGCACCACGCCGCTGCCACCCGGCACTCCGGAGCTGCCCAGCCAAACCCAAGGCGCCCGCCCCTCGCGTGCGCTGCCTTATGAGTTGCACGTCACGGCCAGCGTGGCACTCTCAACCCAACAGGTGACGTTGAGCTTTGAGAACACCGGCAAGACCGCCGCCGTGTTCCACGTCTACGACCGGCTGCACCTCGACCGCATCCCGGCGCGCTACACCGTGGAAGCTGACAAACAGCTCAAAGGCACTTGGGCTTTGACCACGGACAATGGCCTCTACGACCTGTGGGTGCTGGGCCCCAACGGTTTCCATCGCCACTTCACCGGCAACGCCAAAACCCTGTCGGTGGGCACACAAGCCAACCCCGAAGTGCAGGTGTGTTACGACGTGGCCAACGGCGACCTCATCGTCAAGCTACACAACACCGGCAGCGCTGACTGCAACGTGAACGTGGTGGCCAATGCCTACATCAGCAGTGCACGCAGCGAAACCGTGAAACCCAACGCCGAGTTGCAAATGATCTGGCCGCTGAAAGACAATGGCTACTGGTATGACTTCACCTTGTCGGTGCCGGCACTCAAAGGCTTCACGCGCCGCTTCGCAGGCCGCCTGGAAACCGGCAAACACTCGGTCAGCGACCCGGCGATGTTTGGCACGGCCATAGGCGATCAACTTCAAATCGCGCTGTAAAGCAGCGCCCTAGAATGGCCGGCGCGGGAGACCCCCTCCCGCGCCGGCCTCTTATCATCTGCCCCGCAACACCGAGTCGCATGCTGCCAGACCAACGCTACCAACGCATCCGGGCCTTGCTGGCCAGCTTTCAGCACGTGACCAACGAGCGCATCGCCGACGACCTCAAGGTGTCGCGCGAAACCGTGCGGCGCGATGTGTCGGTTCTCGAATCGTGGGGCGAGTTGCGCCGCGTGTATGGCGGCGTCAAACGCACGGCTCCCGAGCCCGAGCCGCCCTTGCAGCAGCGCGTGAAAACCCAGCGCCCGGAAAAACGCGCCATCGCGCGGGCGGCAGCCAAACTGCTGCGGCCGGGCGACGCGGTGTTCATAGACTCCGGCAGCACCACCTCGCTGCTGGCCGAGGAGCTGGCCAGCTTGCGCGGCCTCACCGTGGTAACCAACTCCTTTGACGTGGCCCTGAAGCTCAGCGTGCCCGATACCCAGGGCCAGCAACGCCACCACGTGCACCTGCTGGGCGGCACCCCGGTGGCGCAGGCGGGGGCGAGTGTGGCCGCAAGTTATGGCGCCAGCACCGTGGCCGAGATCATGCGTTGGCGCATGGACTGGGCGATGTTGTCGCCGGTAGGGGTGTCAGCCGACCAGGGTGCCAGCGACTACGAACCATTTGAGGCGGAAGTCGCCCGCGCCATGGTGACGCAGGCGCAGCACACGGTGATACTCGCCGACCACAGCAAGATAGGCCAACGCAGCCGCACCAGCTTTTGCCCGGTGGATGGCATCTACCAACTGATCAGCGACAAGCGTGCGCGCGGCCTGCCGGCGCTGGCGGCACTCAAAGAAGCGGGTTGCAAGGTGGTGTTGGCTTAAGGCTACGCTGAACAAGTCCCAGCATGCGCGCTCGAGTCAAAAATGAGATGGATTGGCCGCCCGCGTTGTGCAGCACAGGCTCCGTGCCTGTGCAAGCTTTTCGGGTGGTCAAGACACTCATTTTTGGCCGAGCCCTTCGGGGCGTGGCTTTGCGGGCGATCTGCTTTGTCTTGATCCCAGGCAAGCCAGAAGGCTTGCCTTGGGTTTCGCGCCTAGCAGCTCATCCCGCAAAGACACGCCGCGCATGCTGCGACTTATTCAGCGTAGCCTTAAGCTTAATCCGGCAGCGTGAGGTAGCTCTCGGCCAGCGCCAGGAAATCGGCCAGTTGCGGGTCGCAGCCGTTCTCTTCTTGCAAGATGTCGGCCACCGTGGGCGCCAAAGATGCGGCCAACTTGGCATCCAGAAACAACACACGTGCGCGGCGCGCCAACACGTCTTCCACCGTGCGGGCGTACTCAAAACGTGCCGCAAAACGCACCATGGCTTCGGTCAGGCCATGGCCCAATACCCGGTCGGCGCCCGGCATGGCCAGGACACTGGCGCCTTCGGTGCCGTACATGTGTAGACCCGGCGCAGAGTGGATACCCAGGGGCAGCGGCTGGCCGTCACCTTCGCCTATGGTGTTGGTTTTGGGCGCTCCCACCAGCGGCAGTTGCACCGTGCGGCAAGGGCCTGCATTGCGCAGCAGTTGTGCCTCTTCACACTTGGCCAACACATCTTCGGCCATGGCGCGGTAGGTGGTCCATTTGCCACCGGTCACGGTCACCAGGCCGGTCTTGCTGACCAGCACGGTGTGTTCGCGGCTCAGGCCCTTGGTGTTCTCGCCTTCGTCGTCCTGCGGTTTGACCAGCGGGCGCAGGCCGACCCAGACACTCTTCACGTCGGCACGTGTGGGCGCTTTGCGCAGGTAACGCGCCGACTCGCCCAGAATGAAATCAACCTCGGCCTTGAACGGGCGCGGTTCGCGCTGCAGATCGTGGCGTGGTGTGTCGGTGGTGCCCAGAATCGTTTTACCGAGCCATGGCACGGCAAACAGCACGCGGCCGTCTTGTGTTTTGGGCACCAACAGCGCGTGGTCGGTGGGCAGGAATTCACGGTCCACCACCACGTGTACACCCTGGCTGGGCGCCACCATGGGTTTGACCACACGGCCCAGGGCCTCGCCATCTTTGCGGCGGAATTCGTCGACCCACACACCCGCTGCGTTGACCACACAGCGTGCACGCAACTGGTAGGCCTGGCCGGTTTCACGGTCTTCGCAGGCCACGCCGACCACCTTGCCGTTTTCATGCAGCAACTCGGTGGCGGCGCAATAGTTGACCAACAGAGCGCCGTGGGCGGCGGCGGTGCGCGCCAGGGCCAGGGCCAGGCGCGCGTCGTCAAACTGGCCGTCCCAGTATTTCACGCCGCCCTTCAGATGATCTGGTTGGACGGTTGGCAGGTATTGCAGGGTCTGGCCGCGGCCCAGCAACTCGGTGGCGCCAAGGCCGGCCTTGCCCGCCAGCGCGTCGTAGACCTTCAGGCCAACACCGTAAAAAGGGGTCTCCCACAGTTTGTAGGAGGGCATGACAAACGGCAGAGGTTGCGCCAGGTGTGGTGCATTGCGCAACAGCGTGGCGCGCTCATGCAAGGCTTCACGCACCAGGGCGACGTTGCCCTGTGCCAGGTAACGCACACCACCGTGCACCAGCTTGGTCGCACGCGACGAAGTGCCTTTGGCAAAGTCGTGCGATTCCAGCAGCACCACACTCAAGCCCCGTGAAGCAGCGTCCAGCGCCACGCCCAGGCCGGTGGCGCCGCCGCCTATGATGGCCAGGTCAAACACCTGGCTGGTGGACAGCTGCTGCAACCGCTCCATCAGTTCAGATCGGCGGGTGGGTGCGGGCGACAACTCGGAAGGCATATCAGGCGTGCTTCAGCAGGTTCTGTTCAAGAGGGCTTCAGACGCGATGCATCAGAAGCAAAAGAGGTGCAAAGCCAAGCTTGGCCAAGCGGGGGGGACATTCTCGCGCAGGCCAAGCTCACGTGTCGTGGCCTGCGCGAATTCACATACACCCGGGTGCGGCATCTTGCGGGCCATGCCACCTCGGGTGCACATCTCAAGGTCAGCGCACTTTGCCATCCTTCCAGGCCTTGAGCAGCGTGTCGTAGGCGATGGTTTCGCCCTTGGGTTTTTCGTTGGCCAGCTTCTTCCAAGGGGCCGACTTGTCGCTCAGCCACTTGTTCGGGTCACCCTTGGGGTTGAGCTTGGGTGCACACTTGGCCATGCCCGCGCGTTCCAGCCGCGCCATCACCTGGTCCATTTCGTCGGCCAGGGTGTCCATCGCACCTTGTGGGGTCTTCTCACCCGTGACCGCCTGGGCCACGTTCTTCCACCACAGTTGTGCCAGCTTGGGGTAGTCGGGCACGTTGGTGCCGGTAGGTGTCCAGGCCACACGCGCGGGGCTGCGGTAGAACTCCACCAGGCCGCCGAGCTTGGGCGCCATGTCGGTCATGGCTTTGGACTGGATGTCCGACTCGCGGATAGGCGTCAGCCCCATGGTGGTTTTCTTCAGGCTGGTGGTTTTGGACGTGACGAACTGCGCATAAAGCCAGGCTGCTGCCGTCTTGTCCGCATCGTGGGCGGCGAAGAAGGTCCACGAACCCACGTCCTGGTAGCCGTTTTGCATGCCTTGTTTCCAGTACGGACCATTCGGGCCAGGGGCCATGCGCCACTTCGGTGTGCCATCGGCGTTCACCACCGGCAGGCCGGGCTTCACCATGTCGGCGGTGAAGGCGGTGTACCAGAAGATCTGCTGCGCGATCTGGCCCTGGGCGGGCACGGGGCCGGCTTCACCAAAGGTCATGCCGGTGGCTTCCTTGGGCGCGTATTTCTTCATCCAGTCGACGTACTTGGTGAGTGCATAGACTGCGGCCGGCGAGTTGGTGGCACCGCCGCGCGACAC
Source organism: Variovorax sp. HJSM1_2 (assembly GCF_049316285.1). NCBI lineage: Bacteria > Pseudomonadati > Pseudomonadota > Betaproteobacteria > Burkholderiales > Comamonadaceae > Variovorax > Variovorax sp. HJSM1_2. The sequence continues at coordinate 86,524 of NZ_JBMOXA010000009.1, forward strand.
CGAGGCGCCCACAGGCGTGCATTTATCGGCCGCGACACGGATGCCCCACTCATCGACCGGCATGCCGTTGGGAATGCCCACGTCTGCAGTGCCGGCCATGGACAACCAGGCATCGGTAAAGCGCCAGCCCAGCGACGGGTCTTTCTTGCCGTAATCCATGTGGCCGTAGATCGGCTTGCCATCGATGTTCTTCACGTCCTCGCTGAAGAACGCGGCGATGTCTTCGTAGGCACTCCAGTTCAGCGGCACGCCCAGGTCGTAGCCGTATTTGGCCTTGAACTTTTCCTTCAGATCAGGCCGCGCAAACAGGTCGGCACGGAACCAATACAGGTTGGCAAATTGCTGGTCGGGCAATTGGTAGAGCTTGCCATCAGGCGCGGTGGTGAAACTGGTGCCGATGAAGTCCTTGATGTCCAGCCCGGGGTTGGTCCACTCCTTGCCCTTGCCGCTCATGTAGTCGGTCAAGTTCATGATCTTGCCGTAGCGGTAGTGTGTGCCGATCAAGTCAGAGTCGCTGATCCAGCCGTCGTAAATCGACTTGCCCGACTGCATCGAGGTCTGCAGCTTTTCGACCACGTCGCCTTCCTGTATCAGGTCGTGTTTGACGGTGATGCCGGTGATCTCGGTAAACGCCTTGGCCAGTGTCTTGCTCTCATACTCGTGTGTGGTGATGGTTTCCGACACCACGGAAATCTCTTTCACGCCCTTGGCTTGCAGCTTCTTGGCCGCGTCGATGAACCACTTCATCTCGGCCATCTGTTGGTCCTTGTTCAGCGTCGACGGCTGGAACTCGCTGTCTATCCATTTCTTCGCCGCCGCTTCATCGGCCCAAGCCGAACCGGCCAACGCATAGGTGGTGGCGATCAGCCACACGGAATAACGCAACTTCATGACTTGTCTCCTGCACGGTTTATAGACATTCCCTCGCACACAAACCAGGCCCGGCCTCGGGAATGAAAGAAGCCGAATCCTCCGAACCCCTCATCCATCTCAACCCTTTTTCATCACCAGCGCCAGCAACAGCATCGACGCCACAAAACTGATCCAGATCGACGGCTCGGCCTCGAGGCCAAACCACTCGGCAAACTTGCCGCTCAGCCCCACAAAGGCCAAGTTGACGTAAGCCGCCGCCAACAAGCCAATAAACAGCCGATCGCCACGTGTCGTCTCCAACGGCAAAAACCCGCGCCGCAAGGTGGTGGGCGACTTGATCTCCCACACCGTCATGCCCAGCAACATGAGCACCACACACGCAAAAAACACCGCGACCGGCAAGGTCCAAGCCATCCACTCAAACATGACTACTCCTCAGACACAAACCAACAACACAGACGCCCCTGCCTTCACCACGGGGCACCGCAGAACTGGCTCCGCCAGGCTGCAGGTGCCGCCCCCTGCAAGGGGGTTGACGCAGCGACACGCAGTGCGCGAAGACTGGGGGTGTTTCACACCCTCCCCATCGCAAAGCCCTTGGCGATGTAGTTGCGTACGAACCAAATGACAATCGCCCCGGGCACAATCGTCAAACACCCTGCCGCCGCCAGCGTCGCCCAGTCCATGCCCGAGGCCGACACCGTGCGCGTCATCGTCGCCACAATCGGCTTGGCGTTCACACTCGTCAAGGTGCGCGCCAGCAGCAGCTCCACCCAACTGAACATGAAGCAAAAGAAGGCCGCGACGCCCACGCCGGCCTTGATCAGCGGCAGGAAAATGGTGAGAAAAAAGCGCGGAAAGCTGTAGCCGTCGATGTAGGCCGTCTCGTCGATCTCACGCGGAATACCGCTCATGAAACCTTCCAGAATCCACACCGCCAGAGGCACGTTGAACAGCAGGTGCGCCAGTGCCACGGCCAGATGGGTGTCCATCAAACCGACGGTGGTGTAGAGCTGAAAAAACGGCAGCAAAAACACGGCCGGCGGCGTCATGCGGTTGGTCAGCAGCCAGAAGAAAACGTGTTTGTCGCCCAGGAAGCTGAAGCGCGAAAACGCATAGGCCGCGGGCAGTGCCACGGTGAGCGAGATCACGGTGTTCATGCCCACGTAGATCAGGCTGTTGATGTAGCCGTCGTACCAGGACGGGTCGGTCAGGATGGTGCGGTAGTTGTCCCAGGTGAAATGCTGCGGCCACAACGAGAAGCTGGCCAGAATTTCGGAGTTGGTCTTGAACGACATGTTGACCATCCAGTAGATGGGCAACAGCGCAAAAATCAAATAGGCGATCAGGAAGATCGTGCGCTTCTGAAAACGGGGCTCATTCATGGCCGCCCTCCTTCTCTTGTGTCCCCACACGCTGCATCCAGTTGTAGAGGATGAAACACAGCAGCAAGATGATCAAAAAGTAGATCAGCGAAAACGCCGCCGCCGGACCCAGGTCAAACTGGCCCACGGCCTTCTGCGTCAGGAACTGCGACAGGAACGTGGTCGCATTACCCGGCCCGCCGCCGGTGAGTACAAAGGGCTCGGTGTAGATCATGAAGCTGTCCATGAAGCGCAGCAGCACCGCAATCATCAATACACCGCGCATCTTCGGCAGTTGGATGTAGCGGAACACGGCGAACTTGCTCGCGCCGTCGATGCGCGCGGCCTGGTAATACGCATCCGGGATGGAACGCAGACCGGCATAACCCAGCAGCGCGACCAGCGGCGTCCAATGCCACACGTCCATCAGCAGCACGGTCAGCCAGGCATGGGTCGCGTTGCCGGTGTAGCTGTAGTCAATGCCCATGCCTTGCAGTGCGGCGCCCATGAGGCCGATGTCGGCCCGGCCAAAGATCTGCCAGATGGTGCCCACCACGTTCCACGGAATCAGCAACGACAGCGACACGATGACCAACACGGCCGAGGCTTTCCAGCCGGTGGCCGGCATAGCCAGCGCCAGCAGAATGCCCAGGGGCAACTCTACGGCCAACACCGCAAGCGAGAACGTGATCTGGCGCCACAGCGCGGCGTGCAGCTCTTCATCGCGCATCACCGAGGCAAACCATTCGGTGCCGACAAATACGCGGCGCTCGGGCGAAATGATGTCTTGCACCGAGTAGTTGACTACGGTCATCAGCGGCACGATGGCTGAGAAGGCCACGCAGATCAGCACCGGCAGAATCAGCAACCAGGCTTTCTGGTTCACAGGTTTGGTGGTCGTGCTCATTGCACAATCTCCTCATTGGCATAAAAGCAGGTGTGTTCACCCAGCACCTGCAGCCACACGGTGTCGCCCACTTGCAGGCGCTCGGCGTCCTGACTCAGCCGGGCTTTGAGGCGTACATCGGGCGCGCCGCTGACCCCAGCCGTCAACATCACATGGGTGCCCACGTCCTGCAGCGTTTGCACCACCATGGGCAGGGCGCCCGGGCCATAAGGCGACACAACCCGCGCGTACTCTGGCCGCACACCCAGCTTGAGCGGACCCTTGGGCAAGGCACGCGGCAGCGGCAGGCGCGCATCAAAAATCTGCAGCGCATCACCCACCACTTCGGCCGGCAAGAAGTTCATGCCCGGGGAGCCGATGAAGTGCCCGACAAAAGTGTGGCTGGGCCGCTCGAACAGCGCATCGGCCGAGCCCATTTGCATGGCACGGCCACGGCTCATCACCACCACCTGCTGCGCGAAGGTCAGCGCCTCCACCTGGTCGTGTGTGACGTAGATCAGCGTGAGCTTCAACTCGCGGTGGATCTGCTTGAGCTTGCGCCGCAACTGCCATTTCAGGTGCGGGTCGATCACGGTCAGCGGCTCGTCGAACAACACGGCAGATACATCCGGGCGCACCAATCCGCGCCCCAGGGATATCTTTTGCTTGGCATCGGCCGCCAGGCCGGCCGCGCGTTGGTTGAGTTGGCCGCTGAGTTCCAGCATCTCGGCAATCGCGCCCACACGCTGCTTGATCTGGTCGGCGGGCACACCACGGTTGCGCAGCGGAAAAGCCAGGTTCTCGGCTACGGTCATGGTGTCGTAGATCACCGGAAACTGGAACACCTGGGCGATGTTGCGCTCCTGGGGTGTGGCGCGGGTCATGTCTTTACCGTCAAACGTCACCGTGCCGGTGGACGGCACCAACAGGCCCGACATGATGTTGAGCATGGTGGTTTTTCCACAGCCCGAGGGGCCTAGCAACGCATAGGCGCCACCGTCCTCAAACGTCATCTTCAACGGCAGCAAGGCATAGTCGCTGTCTTGCGTGGGGTTGGGCCGGTAGGCGTGCGCCAGGTCAAGCTGTATGCGGGCCATCAAGCAGCTCCCAAAACGTGCGGATGGACCAGCGGCGCGCGCAGCAATTGCTCGGCCGCATCAAACACATACACCTGCGCCGGGCTGAAGTGCAGTGTGATGTTGGCACCCAGTTCGAAGTAATGCACACCCGTGAGTTGCGCCACCAGTTCACCGGCCGGTGTGGCCACGTGCACAAAGGTGTCGGAACCCGAAATTTCGGCCAGCTCCACCTGCCCGGCCAACGACACGTCATCGGGCCGTGACTGCAGCCGCAAAGCACTGGCACGCAGACCCACCGTGACCTGCCCTTGGGCGGCCATCTCGGCGATCTGCAACTTCGGGCCCGCCTTTAACTGCACACCATCGGCCACCAGGGTGCCGGGCACCAGGTTCATAGGCGGGTCGCTGAAGGCACGCGCCACCCGCAGCGAGTTGGGCCGGTGAAACACCTCGGCCGTGGGGCCGTATTGCAGCAGTTCACCAGCATCCAGCACCGCCGTGTAGCCGCCCAGCAGCAGGGCTTCGCCAGGCTCGGTTGTGGCATAAATCACGGTGGCATTGGAAGCGGCAAACACTGCGCTGAGTTCGTCACGCAACTCTTCACGCAGCTTGTAGTCGAGGTTGACCAGGGGCTCGTCCAGCAGCATCAGCGGTGCCTCTTTGGCGAGTGCGCGGGCCAGGGCCACACGTTGTTGCTGGCCGCCAGACAACTCGGCCGGATAACGGTCGAGGAACATCTCGATGTGCAGCTTCTCGGCCAACTCCTGCACCCGCTGCTGCACATTCTTTTGCCCGCGCAACTTCAGCGGCGAAGCGATGTTGTCGCGCACCTTGAGCGAGGGGTAGTTGATGAACTGCTGGTACACCATGGCCACGTTGCGCTCGCGCACCGGCTGGCCCGTGACGTTGACGCCGTCGACCCGCACCTCGCCATGCGTGGGCACATCCAGCCCGGCCATGATGCGCATCAAGCTGGTTTTACCGGCCTGGGTCGCCCCCAGCAACACCGTGACCGCGCCCATTTGGGGCGCTAGGCTCATGTTGTAAAGCCAGGTCTGGGGACCGGCCTTTTTGACAATACCCTGCAACGACAGCTGCATCCGCGCCTCTTTTTTGTGTGATTTCGGTTATGGTCCGAGTGTTCCGGTTCTTTCGTTTTTGCAAATTATTGTTCGCATTTAGGGGGCCACTCTTGGTGACAACCCTTAATCATTTTCCTTTCTTTTCGTTTTAGAGTCACCTAGACGACATTACAGTTACAAGCTTTCCCCCACTTCAGCCCAGCCGTGAGTCCCAATCCCCGCCAGTTATTGCTTTTGCAAGCCGTCCGTAGCCAGGGTTCGGTGATGCTCGACGACCTCGCCACCACCCTCAAGGTCACGCTGCAGACCGTGCGCCGCGACGTGCAGCGCCTGGCCGATGAAGGTCTGTTGGCGCGCTTTCACGGCGGCGTGCGGGTACCCAGTTCCACCACCGAAAACATTGGCCATCAGCAGCGCGAAAGCCTCAACGCCGATGGCAAGGCGCGTATCGCCTGGGCGGTGGCGCAGGAGGTGCCCAACGACTGCTCATTGATCCTGAACATAGGCACCACCACCGAGGCGATTGCCAAGGCGCTGCTGCAGCACACCGGGCTGCGCGTCATCACCAACAACCTCAACGTGGCGCTGATCCTGAGCGCCAACCCGTCGTGCGAAGTGATAGTCGCCGGCGGCGTGCTGCGCGGGCGCGACCGGGGCGTGGTGGGCGAGGCGGCGATTGATTTCATCCGCCAGTTCAAGGTGGACATTGCGCTCATCGGCATCTCGGGCATCGAGGTCGACGGCTCGCTGCGCGACTACGATTTCCGCGAGGTGAAGGTGACCCAGGCCATCATGGCGCATGCACGCGAGGTCTGGCTGGCAGCCGACCACAGCAAGTTCAACCGCCTGGCGATGGCCCAGGTCAGCACACTCTCCAGCATCGACCGCCTGTTCACCGATGCGCCCGTGCCCGAGCCCTTTCCGGCATTGCTGCGCGACGCGCAGGTGCGCTCCCATGTTGCGGCATCATTGCCAGCAACAACACACTCATCGAAAAAGAAACCGTGACGTTCCCGCCAGGGACCGCAGCCACTGTTTGAAAGCCTGCTCATGACCTATCTTCTCGCCCTGGACCAGGGCACCTCCAGCTCGCGCAGCATTGTGTTCAACGCCGACGGCCAGATCGTCGCCCAGGCGCAGCTGGAACTGCCGCAAATTTATCCCCAGCCCGGCTGGGTAGAGCACGACCCCATGGAGATCTGGCGCACCCAGCTCGCCACCGCCAAGGAGGCCCTGCACAAGGCCCGCATCACGGCACGCGAGGTGCGCGCATTGGGCATTACCAACCAGCGCGAAACCACGGTGCTGTGGAACCGCAAAACGGGTCTGCCGATCCACCATGCCATCGTCTGGCAGGACCGCCGTGCCGAGCCGGCCTGCGCCAAGCTACGCGAAGACGGCTGGGCCGACAAGATCCAGGAAAAAACCGGCCTGCTGATCGATGCCTATTTCTCCGGCACCAAGCTGCAATGGCTGCTGGACCATGTGCCCGGTGCACGCGAGCAGGCCGAACGCGGTGAACTCGCGTTTGGCACGGTCGATAGCTGGCTGATGTGGCAACTCACCCAAGGCCGCGTGCACGTAACCGACGTGAGCAATGCTTCACGCACCATGCTGTTCAATATTCGCAAAAACGACTGGGATGACGAGTTGCTCGCGCTGCTGCGTATTCCGCGCGCGGTGTTGCCTGCGGTCAACCCTTCTAGCACCCATTTCGGCGACACCACCGCCGAGTTGCTGGGTGGCAGCATTCCGATCGGCGGTGTCGCCGGCGACCAGCAAAGCGCCCTCTTCGGCCAGGCCTGCTTCAAGGCCGGCATGGCGAAAAACACCTACGGCACCGGCTGCTTCATGCTGATGCACACCGGCAACGTGTTCCAGACCTCACGCAACGGCCTGCTCACCACCAGTGCGGCCCAGCCCAACCCCAAAACAGCCTACGCGCTGGAAGGCAGCGTGTTTGTCGGTGGCGCCGTGGTGCAGTGGCTGCGCGACGGCCTGCAAGCAATTCAGAACAGCGGCGAAGTGCAGGCCTTGGCCGAAAGCGTGCCCGACTCGGGCGGAGTGATGATGGTGCCGGCCTTCACCGGCCTGGGCGCGCCCTACTGGCAGCCCGATGCACGTGGCACCATTACCGGGCTGACACGCGGCACCACCATCGCCCACATTGCACGCGCCGCGCTGGAGAGCATCGCCTACCAGAGCGCCGCCCTGCTGCAGGCCATGAGCCGCGATGCCGTGGCCGCCGGTGCGGCGCCGGTGTCTGAGCTGCGGGTCGACGGCGGCGCCTGTGTGAACAACCTGCTGATGCAGTTCCAGGCCGACCTGCTGGGCATTCCGGTGATACGCCCCGTGATCACCGAAACCACCGCCCTGGGCGCAGCCTACCTGGCCGGACTGTCGACCGGCGTGTTCCGCGACACCGAGGCGCTGGCCGAACTCTGGCGCGCCGAGCGGCGCTTCATGCCCACACAAAGCCAGGCACGCGCCGCCGAGCGCATGGCACAGTGGGAACATGCGGTGCGCCAAGCTGCCTTACCTGCTACGACGGCATAGACTTTCGACAGAAACGGCTGCGTGGCCTGTCTAAACTGGGGGGCATGACGAATGCTCTCTGCTCCACGTTTCGGGCCACCTCCACGGTGGCGCTATGTTTGTCACTGCTGGCCTGTGCCACAGGGCAGCCCACGCCGCCCAGCACCCCACCCACCACGCCTCTCACCCTGCATTTGCGGCTGATTGGCGAAACCTCGCTGCCGCACCGCCTCAACTACCAAGGCACGACGGTGGGCGGGCTCTCGGCACTGGACTACGACCCGGTCAAGAACCTCTGGTTCGCGCTCAGCGACGACCGCTCCGATCTGCAGCCCGCGCGCTTCTACAGCATGCGCCTGGCGATCACGGCTGAGGGCATTGCGCCGCCACAACTGGTGGGCGTGACCACACTGCGCCAGGCCGATGGCCAAGCCTTCCCGAGCCGTCGCCAGGAACCCAATGGTGTGGTGCCCGACCCCGAGGGCCTGCGCTGGCGCGCACAAACCGGCACGCTGTTATGGAGCAGTGAAGGTGATATCCAACACGGCACCGACCCTTCGGTATGTGAAATGCGGCCCGACGGCACACATCTGCGCTGCTTAGACTTGCCCGCCCATTTGCGCGCCGACCGCACGGGCGCCAGCGGCCCGCGCGACAACCTCACGCTGGAAGGCCTGGCCACCACCCCAGACGGCCGTGGCGTCTGGGCCGCGATGGAAAACGCCCTGGTGCAAGACGGCCCCATGCCCACACTCAACGCGCCGGGTGGCCCCAGCCGCATCACGCTGTTCGACGTGGGCAGCGGCAAACCCGTGGCGCAGCGCGCCTACGTCACCGACGCCATTCCCGCAGCCCCCGTGCCGCCGCAAACCTTTGCCGACAATGGCATCAGCGAGATCCTGGCCATCGATGCCTTCCGCTTGCTGGTGCTCGAACGCTCCTTCACGGCCGGCGTGGGCAACAGCCTGCGCCTGTACCAGGTGGACACACGCGACGGCAGCGACACGCTGCAGCAAGACACCCTGGCGCCCGGCACCTGGCAGCCCATGCGCAAAACCCTGGTGGCCAATCTGGACGACTTTGTCGCCCTGAATGGCCAGCCGCGCCCCGGCCTGCGCCGCCTGGACAACACCGAGGGCATGGCCTGGGGGCCGCGCATCATGGGCAAAAATGGCCGCCCTGGCCCGCGTACACTCGTGTTGATCAGTGACGACAATTTCAACGCGCGTCAAACCACCCAGATCATTGCGTTCGAGTTTCTTGAGTCTGCTCCATGACCTCTACCCCTGCTTCCAACACCACCTCCACCGGCTCCTTTCTGGCCGCCAATGAAAAAATCGCCTTTATCGGCGGTGGCAATATGAGCAGCGCCATCATCGGCGGGCTGCTCAAAAGCGGCCTCATGCCCGCACAGGTGCTGGTGGTTGAACCCTGGGACGAAGCCCGCGCGCGTTTGCTCAAAGACTTTGCCATCAGCGCACAAGCGCAAGCCGATGCCAGCTTGCAAGAAGCCAGTTTGGTGGTCTGGGGCGTGAAGCCACAAACCTTCCATGAAGCCGCACAGGCCAGCGCCGCACACACCGCCTCGGCCCTGCACTTGAGCGTGGCCGCCGGCATACGCAGCGACAGCATTGCGCGCTGGCTGGGCACCGAGCGTGTGGTGCGCGCCATGCCCAACACACCCGCACTGATTGGCAAAGGCATGACCGGCCTGTACGCCGGCGGCAAAGTCGATACACAAGACCGCACACGGGTCGAACAAGTACTGGCCTCCACCGGCGGCTTGTTGTGGGTGGACGCCGAAGCCAAGCTCGACGCCGTGACCGCCGTCTCGGGCTCCGGCCCGGCCTACGTTTTCTACTTCATGGAATCCATGGTGCAAGCCGGTGTGGACATGGGTCTCACGCCTGAACAGGCCAAGACCTTGGCCCTGGGAACCTTCACGGGTGCAGCCGAGCTGGCCAGCCGCTCCAGCGAACCACTGGAAACACTGCGCCAACGCGTCACCTCCAAGGGCGGCACCACCTACGCGGCCATCAGCGCCATGGAGCAGGACGAGGTGAAGCGCCAGATCGTCAGCGCCGTGCGTGCCGCAGAAAAGCGCGCCGGTGAATTGGGCGACGAGTTCGGCAAACCCTGAGCGGCTGGCTCTGCAATGACGCTGCGTTTCCTGGACTTTGACTACAGCGAAGACGATGCCGGCAACGGCGTGTTCGATGCCTTGGCCGCCGTATGGCCGGACCAGGTCGCCACGCTGCATGCCGAAGTCACGCGTGTCCTGACCTGGGCCTACGAACAGTTTCCCGACGGCCATGGGCCTCTAGACGAGGGCGGCGAATGGGACTACGACCTCAGCGGCACACAAGAGTCCAGCGGCATACAACTGCTGACCTTCGACGTTGAAACCCAAAGCCTCAGCATCACACCGGGCCAGCCTGGAAGATTGCGCTATACGCTGAGTCTGTCGCTCAGCGGCACGCCGGCGTTCTGCGCCGCGTTGCGCGAGCAGTTTGCGATGGACGCAGACTTCTAAGGGCCGCTAAACGTCCAGTCCCTGCGGAAACAGGCTTTTGCCGCGCTGCCGCAGCAAATCGACAATGTGCGCCGCCGCTGGCGACAGATACCCCTCGCGCCGCACCGTCACCCCCAATTGGCGCCGCAGCGTGGTGTTCTTCAGCCGCACTTCTTTGAGCGTGTTGCCGCGCTGCAGCGACAGCGTGTAGCGCGACACAAAGCTCAGCAAATCGGTGCGCGCAATCATGCGCGGCAACAAGGCGATGGAGCTGGCCTCGATCTGCACGCTGGGGTTGGCCAGACCATTTTGGGCGAACGCCATGTCCAGCCACTGGCGGCTCGGGATGTTGCCGGCCGGTAGCGCCCACGGGTAGGCCAGCAGCGAAGCCATGGTGATGCGCGTTTGCTGAAACACCGGGTGTGTGCGACTCGCAGCCACCACCACCACGTCTTCGATCACCGGGTAGGAAACGGTGCTGGGGTCGCCATCCACCGTCAAGCCGATGAGCAGGTCAATCTTGCCCTCGCGCAATTGCTCACGCAGCTCAAAACTCGGGCCCACCACGATGCTGATGGTGGTCTTAAGGCCGTCGGCCAAGGCCAGGCTGCAAAGCTCGGGCAACAAGTGGTCGGCCGCCACCGGGCCACTGCCAATGCGCACGTGGCCGGCGTGGCCCTGCGCAAACTCTTGCACCTGGCGCACCGCATCTTCGGCGGACTGGCGCAACGCACGTGCGCGCGCCAGCAGCACCTCGCCCACGGGCGTGAGCTTCACACCGCGCCCCACGCGTTCAAACAGCGGGCTGCCAAACGCCTCTTCGAGCCGCTGAATGCACTTGGTCAGCGCGGGCTGGCTGCGCGCCAGATGGTCGGCGGCATTACCCAAGTGGCCCATTTCGGCCGCAGTTTCAAAATAACGCAGGTCGCGCAGGTGCAGGTCCATCTCTTCACCAAAAGTAATCGTTTGATCAACATTATCGAATAGACGGAATGAATGCAAATTTCCAGAATCGTGCCCATTGAGACAACATCAACGAAACAACGCGCCATGGCTTTCACCATTTTCGTCACCGCCCCCAAGCTGGCCGCCGCTGGCCTGCGCATACTGGAAGAGGCACATTGCCGGGTGCTGTTCATGCAAGACGGCAACTGCGTTGCCGAGGTTGAGGCCACCATGGCGCGTGAACCCATAGCCGCCGTGATTTCGCGCACAGTGGAACTCTCGGCCACGGCCATCGCCTCATGCCCCACGCTCAAGGTGATTTCCAAACACGGCGTGGGCGTGAGCAACATCGACGTGGCGGCAGCCTCGGCACGCCGCATTCCGGTCTACGTGACCCCCGGTGCCAACGCGCAATCGGTGGCTGAACTCACCCTCGGCCTGATGCTGGCCGCGGCACGCAAGATCCCCACACTTGACCGCGAGTTACACGCCGGCCGCTGGAGCCGCGCGCAAGACGGCCTGCAACTCGCCGGGCGGCGCCTGGGCCTGGTGGGCTTTGGCCAGGTGGGCCAGCGTGTGGCGCAGGTGGCGCAAGTGCTGGGCATGGAGGTGCATGCGTTTGATCCCGCACTGAACTCAACATTAAGTGGTACGAGTCCCGTGCCGGGCGTGATCTTGCATCGCACGCTGGACGCTTTGCTGCCTCTCAGCGACGTGCTGAGCCTGCACGTGCCGCTCAACAGCCACACCCGCAACCTGCTGAATGCCCAACGCCTGGCGCTACTGCCACACGGCGCGGTGCTGGTGAACACCGCCCGTGGCGAAGTGGTGGACGAACCCGCCCTGGTGGCCGCCTTGCGCTCGGGTGCGCTGTTCGCCGCCGGGCTGGACACCATGGCCGTGGAGCCGTTGCCCGCAGACAGCCCATTGGCGGCGCTGCCCAACGTCGTGCTGACCCCCCATGTCGGCGGCTCCACCGCCGCTGCCCTAGACAACATGGCCGCAGGCGCCGCACACAACGTGCTCGGCTTCTTGCGTGCTCAAGTCCCGCAGGTCTCGGCCTGCGTCAACCCCAGCGTCTTCGAACCTGTTCAAGGAATGACCGCATGAATACCGCAAAATCCTGGCCCCCGGGCTACCGCATCCACCCCCGCGCGGAAGGCCCGGCCGCCGAGATCGTGGCCGCTTTCAAAGAAATGCCCGTGGCCGCGATTGGCGATTCGATGAGCCGCAACGTCGGCACCGTGGGCCTGCGCCAGTACCACGCGCGGCTCGACAGCGTGCTGTGCGGCCCCGCCGTGACGGTGCGTGTGCGCCCCGGCGACAACCTGATGATCCACAAGGCGCTGATGATGGTGCAGCCCGGCGACGTGTTGGTGATCGACGGCGGCGGCGACGTGTCGCAAGCCCTGGTCGGCGGGCTGATGCGCACCACGTGTCTGTTCAAGAAGCTGGGCGGCCTGGTGATAGACGGCGCCATCCGCGACCTGACCGAATGGGCCGAAGATGGCATGCCGATCTTCGCCAAGGGCCACACCCACCGTGGCCCGAGCAAAGATGGCCCGGGCGAAGTCAACGTGCCGGTGTCGTGCGCCGGCCTGGTGGTGATGCCGGGCGACCTGGTGGTGGGCGATGCCGATGGTGTGATCGCCGTGCCCGCCGCCGAGGCCGCCGACGTGCTGCTCAAGACCCGCGCGCACCTGGCCAAGGAAGCCAAGATTCGCGAGACCAACCGCACCGGCACCGCCGACCCCGAACGTTTTGATGCCGTACTGCGCGAGAAGGGGCTGCCCATCTAACGCTGCCCCTTCAACCCAAACGCCCCCGCCACACAACAAAAAATCCAGGAGACATTCCATGCAACGCCGCCACTTTCTACAAGCCACCGCCACCACCTTGGCCACAGGCTTGGCCACCAGCGCCAGTTGGGCCCAAGGCCCGTCCGGCGCCTGGCCCGACAAACCGATTCGCCTGATCGTCCCCTTCCCACCCGGTGGCGGTACCGACACCACCTCGCGCCTGGTAGCGGAAAAGTTCACCACGCTGAACCAGTGGATCGTGATCGTGGATAACCGCCCCGGCGCGGCCGGCAACATTGGGCTGGACGCGGTGGCCAAGGCCGCACCCGATGGCTACACCATCGGCATGGGGCAAGCGTCCAATCTGGCCATCAACCCGGCGCTTTACACCAAGATGCCGTTTGACCCGCTGAAGGACTTCAGCCCCATCGTGCAGATTGCCGAACAACCGGTGGTGCTGGTGGTGCGGCAGGACTCGCCGTTTCGCACGCTGGCCGACTTCATCAAGGCGGCCAAGGCCAAACCCGGCGAATTCAGCGTCGGCCAAGCCGGCAGCGGCACCGTGGGCCACCTGGCGGGCGAGATGTTGGCTCGGCGCGCCGGCATTCAAGCGCTGCAGGTGCCCTACAAAGGCGCGGGGCCGGCGATGAACGACTTGCTCGGCGGGCAGATTCCGCTGTACTTTGGCAACAGCGTGTCGGTGATGTCGCCGCTCAGTGCCGGCAAGATCCGCGCGCTGGCCATCACCTCGGCCAAACGCCTGCCGGCCATGGCCGATGTGCCCACGGTGGCCGAGCAAGGCTACCCCGGCTTTGACGCCACCACCTGGCTCGGGCTGGTCGGCCCGGCGGGCATGCCCACACCCGTGGTCAACCGCATCAACAAGGAAGTGGTGGCCATGCTGGGGCGCAAAGACGTGCAAGACAAACTGGCGTTTGAGGGCAGCGTGTCGGTCACCGGCACACCGCAACAGTTTGCCGCCTTCATTCGCGCCGAGCACGCCAAGTGGGGCGGCCTGATCCGCGAAGCCAATATCAAACTCGATTGATTGCTGCACCCCCATGGACACCACCCTGCTGCCTTATGACGAACTGGTGCAAACCGTCACCAATATTTTTTCTGCCCACCTGCCCGGCGACGATGCACGCCAGGTCGCGCAGTGCCTGGTAGAGGCCGACGCACGCGGCGTGGCCTCGCACGGCATAGGCCGCATTCCGGTCTACACCCAGCGCCTGCGCTTGGGCTTGGTGAATCCCAAACCCCAATTGAAGGTGTTGGACGCTGGCAATGGTTTTGGCGCCACCGCGCATGTCGATGGCGACAACGGCATGGGCTACGTGGTGGCTCACAAGGCGATGGCCGAGGCCATCACACGTGCGCAGCAACACGGCATCAGCCTGGTGCTGGCCTCGCGCAGCAACCATTTCGGCATGTCGGCCAGCTACGTTCAGCAGGCGCTGGACGCGGGCCTGGGCGCGTTTGTGTTCACCAACGCACCGCCGCTGATGCCGGTCTGGGGCGGGCGCACGCCGTTCCTGGGCACCAGCCCATTTGCGTTCGGCGCCCCGGGCGCTACACCGCTGCTGCTCGACATGGCGACCTCGGTGGTGGCCTTCGGCAAGATCCGCCGCGCCGCGCGCCTGGGTGAAGCCATTCCGGCCGATTGGGCACTGGATGCACAAGGCCGCGCCACTACCGACCCACACGCCGCCATCGACGGCGTGGTGTTGCCCATGGGCGGCCCCAAGGGCTCGGGCCTGGGGCTGATGATGGAGTTGCTGGCAGGCGTGATGTCGGGCGCGGCGTTCGGCGGCGAGGTGCGCAACCAGAATGCCGACTTCAGTGCACCACAGAACGTGGGGCACGCGTTCATCGCGTTCAAGCCGGATGCGTTTTTATCGCCCACCGACTACCAGGCACGTGCAGCGCAACTGGTGGAACGCGCCAAGGCCTGCACACCGGCCCAGGGCTTCAGCAGCATCCACATGCCCGGCGAACGCGAGGCCGCCATGGCCACACAGGCGCGCCGCGAGGGCCTTCACGTGTCAGCACAAGACCTGGCGATGTTGCAGCACGAGCAAGCGCTGGGGTTGACTCCCGCTTAAGCCTCGGGCGCGTGGCACACGGCTTCGATGTTGTGCCCATCGGGCCCGATGACAAACGCGCCGTAATAGTTTGCGTGGTAGTGCTCGCGGATACCCGGCGGGCCGTTGTCCTTGGCACCTGCCGCCATGGCCGCCGCATAAAACTGGCGCACCTGTTCGCGGTTTTCCGCGGCAAAGGCCAGGTGCATGGGCTTTTGCACTTCCGGCCCCTGGCCAAACCAGAACTGCGGGCTACGTTCACGGCCATAACCGGCCCAGCCTTGCACCTCCATCATCAAGCTGATGTTGAGCGGCTTGAGGGCAGCGTCAAAAAAGGTTTTGCTTTTGTCGTAGTCGCTGACGGCAATGCCGATGTGGTCCAGGATCATCTCGAAACTCCTTGTTGAAAAGTTGTAGCGAGCGCCATTAGACGCCTATGACATGACCGTTTTTGTCAGTAGGCCAACACCGGCTTGATCAACGCCTTGCATGGCCTGGCCATCACCGCGCGACGGCATAACCTCCGGCCACACCAACAAACACCGCAAAGCCCAGCCAGTGGTTGAGGCGGAAGGCCTTGAAGCATCCTTCGCGTGTGCGCTCGCGGATCAGCGTCCAGTGCCACACGGCTTGTACGGCCGCGGCCAGCAAGCCAGCGTAAAAGACCCAACCCAAGTGCCTGTCGGCCAGCATCCAGGCCCAGATCAGCAGGTAGATGGCGTAGCTCAGCATGATCACCGGAACGTCCAAACGGCCCAGTGTGATGGCCGAGGTTTTCATGCCGATCTTCAGATCGTCGTCGCGGTCAACCATGGCGTATTCGGTGTCGTAGGCCAGCACCCAGAACAGGTTGCCCAGCAGCAGCACCCAGGCCAGTGGCGGCACGCTGGCCCACCAGCTGTGCAGCGAAAAGCCACTCCAGCCCGCAGCGCTGAACACCTGCCATGCGGGGCCACCATGGGTGGCGGCAAACGCCATCGGAATGCCAAAGCTGAACGCCACGCCCAGCACCGCCTGCGGCATCGAAACGTAGCGTTTGGCGTACGGGTACACCAGCGACACCGCGAGTGCCGCAAACGACCACACCACGGTAGCGGCATTGGTGGTGAGCACCAGCGCAAACGCCACCAGGGCCAGCAGCGCGCCAAACCACAGGGCGTCGCGCACCGACATACGCCCGCTGGTGATGGGGCGCTGCGCCGTGCGTTTGACATGGCGGTCGAAGTCGCGGTCGGCCACGTCGTTGACACAGCAGCCAGCGCTGCGCATGAGGATGGTGCCCAGCACAAACACCAGGATCAGGTGCCAGCCGGGGAAGCCGTCGGCCGCCACCCACAGCGCGGACAACGAGGGCCACAGCAGCAGCAGCCAGCCGGCCGGCCGGTCCCAACGGATCAGTTGAAGGTAAAGCTGGAACTTGGAGGGCGCAGAATTCATCATCAAAAAAGCTTGCAGCACTTGTTGAACAAGCGATGTAAGCTATGGATTCAGTAGCATAACAGGAAAAACCCGGGGCGCTTGCCCCGGACGGCATCACGCCATTTTCAACCGTTTTGCTGCGCTCGCGGCTGGGGCCGCCAATCCGGGGGCCGCTGCCGTTACACGCGCCTGCTGCACATGGCCCAGCTTGAACACACTCACCGCCGACGACAAACCCTCGGCCTGGTTGCTCAGCAAGCGTGCCGCCGCCACCGACTCTTCGACCAGAGCGGCGTTTTGCTGCGTGGCGTGGTCCATCTGCGTGATCGACTCGTTGACCTGCGCAATGCCCGTGCCCTGCTCGCTGCTGGCGGCGCTGATCTCGCCCACCATCTCGGTCACGCGTTTCACGCTGCTGACCACTTCGCGCATGGTCACGCCGGCCTGCTCCACCAGCGCCGTGCCCGAACCCACCTTGGCCACCGAGTCGTCGATCAGGCCCTTGATCTCCTTGGCCGCACCGGCCGAGCGTTGCGCCAGGCTGCGCACTTCGCTGGCGACCACCGCAAAGCCCCGACCTTGTTCACCGGCGCGCGCGGCTTCCACGGCGGCGTTTAACGCCAGGATATTGGTCTGGAAAGCAATGCCGTCGATCACGCTGATGATGTCGACAATCTTGCGCGACGAGGCGTTGATCGAACCCATGGTGTCGACCACCTGGTCGACCACGGCGCCGCCGCGCACCGCCACATCGGAGGCCGACTGCGCCAGGCGATTCACCTGCTGCGCGTTCTGCGCGTTTTGCTGCACGGTGGAGGTCAGCTCTTCCATGGCACTGGCGGTGTATTGCAGCGCGCTGGCCTGGGTTTCGGTGCGGTTGGCGAGGTCGTGGTTGCCGGAGGCGATTTCGGCCGAGGCTGTGGTGATGGTGTCGGTGCTTTGGCGCACCTGGGCCACCATGTCGGCCAGGTTGTCACGCATGCTCTGGATGGCAAACAGCAGGCTGCTGCGGTCTTGCGGCTGGGTCTTGACCTGCACGGTGAGGTCGCCAGCGGCAATCTGCGTCACGATGTCGGCCGCGTATTGCGGGTCACCGCCGAGTTGCTTGACCACGGCGCGCAGCATGCTCCAGGCCATGGCGGCGATGACCAGCATCAACACCCCACCAATCACCAGCAGGATGACGGTGTTGCGCCAGAAAGCCTGGTCGATGTCGTCCATGTAGTCGCCAAAACCGATGATCCAGTCCCACGGGCCGAACTTGATGATGGCGTAGAGCTTGTCGACCTCTTCCTTGGCGCCCGGGCGTGTGCCCTTGGCGATGACGGTACCGATGAGCTTGCCTTCGAGTGCGGCGCGGTAGCGCACACCGGCTTCCTTGCCGCCCTTGGCGTCGACGATGCCCACGCGTTTGGGGTTGGGGTGCACCAGGTTCACGTCGTCGCTGAAGCCGCGCACAAAGAAGTATTGGTCTTCCTTGACGAAGCTGCCAATGATGCGTTTGCCTTCTTTCTGTGCGTCTTCACGCGACAGCTTGCCGCTTTGCTCTTGCGCGTACAGCGTCTCCAGCGCCGAGTGCGCCAGGATCACCAGCTTGGACAACTGCGCCGTGCGCTCCTGCTCCATAGACTTGCGCAGCGTGGTCAAGGAGACGGCGGCAAGCACCGCCATGCTCAACAAGGCCACGCTACACAGCAACACGATGCGGGTCTGTAATTTCATGCAAGAGTCTTTCTGGTGCTGGTGAACGGGGAAAAGCGGCGGAAAAGCAGAGGAAAGAAAAAGGGCGAAACGCAGCCAAGTGCTGCGTTTCGCCCAGAGAACAATCTTTGAAGAAGCAACTGCCTGTCTTGTTATCGGCAGCTTCGTCAAAAGCTATAGATTAAATAGCAAAAAAATTTACAAACCCAATTGGCGCAAGTCCAACTTGCCTTCTTGCACCGGCGGGCACCACAGGTAGGCGCCGTTCACGGGTTTGGAAAACTTGAACAGGCTGTCGAGCAAGCCGTCTTCATAACCCGCCATACGGCGCATCTGCGCCTCAAATGAGTTGAGCGTGTGGCCAAAGGCGACGAACAACAGGCCCAGCTTGTTCGACATGGCCCAGGGCATGGAGCGACGCAGCACAAAGGCTTCGGGGTCGAAGCTTTCTTGCGCCGTGCGTTTCACGTGCGAGGTCTCGGGGGCATCTTCGAGTTCTTCGTTGTCGCTGCGGCGGCGGCCCATGGCGTTGTCCTGGTCAACTGTCGCCATGGCTTCAAACGCATTCAAGTCATGCACCCATTGCTGCACGGCAACGAAGCTGGCGCCATCCAGGCCGGCGCCCTGGCCTTGCACAAATGCGGCGGCCTCGGCGGCTTCACCCTCGGGGTTTTCGGTGCCGTCCTCATAACCGGTGAGGTCACGGCCATGTTGCGCCGAGGGTTCGCCATGGCGGAACGCATCGACCACACGGTCGAGGTGCAGCGCCGGGGCCACGGCGTTTTCCAGGCTGTGGGTCAGCAGCACCAGCGCGCCACGGTCGCTGCCACGCAGCCAGCACCACAGTGCGGTGGGGGTGCTGGGCACATCCACGCCGTGTTCGTTCAGGTGCGGCATCTCGCGCAGGCCGGGCACCGAAACACCCAGCGCGGTGGTCAACAGCGGGCCAATGCCCACAACGATCTTGTCACCATCGGCCAGGGCCTGCAAACGGCCCAAGGCTTGGCGCAGCGCTGCCGCATCAGCCTTGGGGTTGACGGAAAAAAAGGCATACCGCGCCACGGTGGGCACAGACGCCATGATGCCTGCTTGTGAATTCTTCAACGTGGACTCCCTGTTCTTTTCGATACTCAAAAAATGCTCAAGATAAGCGCTTCACGCCGGGCAATTCACATGCATAGATGGCGTTGCGCAAGGCGGCAATCGCCTCGTAACGTGTGAAGCTGCGGCGCCAGGCCAAGACCACGCGGCGCATCGGCGGCTCGCCTTCAAACGGCAGGTATTTGACGTAGATGCTGTCGTCCATGCGGCGGCGGGATTTGCTGCTGCTTTGCGCCTGCAGGGCGGATTCGGGCACGCTCAGGCGCGGCACCAGGGTGACCCCCATGCCGGCGGCGACCATGTGCTGTATGGTCTCCAGCGACGAGCCTTCAAAGCTTTTGCGAATGCCTTCGGCGTCGCTGGAGAAGCGTGCAAACTCGGGGCAGACTTCGAGCACGTGGTCGCGGAAGCAGTGGCCGGCGCCCAATAGCAGCAGGGTCTCGGCCTTCAGGGCCTCGGCCGTCACGGTGGGCTTTTGTGCCAGCGCGTGGGCGCTGGGCACGGCGGCCATAAAGGGTTCGTCGTACAGCGGGGCAATCGCCAGGCCGGTGTCGGGAAAAGGCTCGGCCATGATGGCGCAGTCGATCTCGCCGGTGCGCAGCATCTCCAGCAGTTTGACGGTGAAGTTCTCCTGCAGCATCAGCGGCATTTGCGGTGTGCGCTCTATGGTTTGGCGCACCAGCGCCGGCAGCAGGTAGGGGGCGATGGTGTAGATCACGCCCAGGCGCAAAGGGCCGGCCAGCGGGTCTTTGCCACGCTTGGCGATTTCTTTGATGTTGGCGGCCTGCTCCAGCACACTTTGCGCCTGCTGCACGATTTCTTCGCCCAGGGGGGTGACCGTGACCTCGTTGGCGCTGCGCTCGAACAGCTTCACGTCCAACTCTTCTTCGAGCTTCTTGATCGCCACCGACAAGGTGGGCTGCGACACATAACACGCGTCGGCGGCTTTGCCGAAGTGCTTCTCGCGCGCCACGGCGACGATGTATTTGAGTTCGGTCAGGGTCATGGGCGTATTTTGCCGCTCAATCGGGAATTACGGATGTAGACCTTAGGCCAGCAGGTAATCGAGCTTCTCGCCCAGCCAGCGCGTGACGTGTTGCTCGGCCAGGCGCGGGTGCCGGTCCAACATATGCGGGGCCAGTTCACGTGCCCAGGCCAGCAGTTCACCATCGGTTTCCAGATCCGCAAAACGCAGCAGTGGCGCGCCGGATTGGCGCGCGCCCAAAAATTCGCCAGGGCCACGGATCTCCAGGTCGCGGCGGGCGATCTCGAAGCCGTCATTGGTTTCGGCCATGGCCTTGAGGCGCGCGCGTGCGGTCTCGCCCAGGCGCGGCGCGTCGCCGGTGGAATACAGCAGCACACACGCCGAGGCCGCGGCGCCGCGCCCCACACGGCCACGCAACTGGTGCAACTGGCTCAGGCCAAAACGTTCGGCGTGCTCAATCACCATCAGCGAGGCGTTGGGCACGTCCACACCGACTTCGATCACCGTGGTGCTGACCAGCACACCCATCAGACCCTCGGTGAAGGCGGCCATCTGGGCCTTTTTCTCGGCCGCCGGCATGCGCGAATGCAGCAGGCCGACCAACACGCCGGGCAACTCGGCGCACAGGGTGGCGTGGGTTTCAGTGGCGTTGCGCAGGTCCAGGGTTTCGCTTTCTTCGATCAGCGGGCAGACCCAGTAGACCTGACGGCCTTGACCGAGCTGGCTTTTGATGCGCTGCACCAGCTCGTCGCGGCGGCTGTCGTGCACCACCTTGGTGACGATGGGCGTGCGGCCGGGCGGCAACTCGTCAATGCTGGACACGTCCAGGTCGGCGTAATAACTCATGGCCAGGGTGCGCGGAATGGGTGTGGCGGTCATCATCAGCAAATGCGGCTCGAGTTGGCTGGTGGCGGCCATCTTGTCGCGCAGCGCCAGGCGCTGGGCCACACCAAAGCGGTGTTGTTCGTCGATTAACGCCAGCGCCAGGCGCTGGAACACCACACGCTCCTGGATCACCGCGTGTGTGCCCACCACCAATGCAGCCTCGCCGCTGGCGATGCGCGCCAGCATGCCGTCACGCTCTTTCTTTTTTTGTCCGCCCGTGAGCCAGGCGACACTTTTGCCGCTGGGCGCCAGCAGGGGCTCAAGCCAGCCCACGAGTTTGCGAAAGTGCTGATCGGCGAGGATTTCGGTCGGCGCCATCAGCGCACATTGCCAACCGGCGTCTATACAGATGGCCGCGGCCAAGGCGGCCACCACGGTTTTGCCGGCGCCCACATCACCTTGCAGCAGGCGGTTCATGGGCACTTGGCGGGCCAGGTCGGCGGCGATCTCGCGGCCTACTTTCTGCTGTGCGGCCGTGAGCTGGAAAGGCAGCGCCGCCAGCAGTTGGTCGTGCAGCGTTTTGCTGCCGCGTTTGGCCCTGGCCACCAGGGGCGGCGCGCGCAGGCGGTCGCGTTCGCGCTTGGCCTGCAATTGCGACAGCTGCTGCGCCAGCAGCTCTTCGGCCTTGAGGCGCTGCCATGCGGGGTGGCTGCGGTCTTCCAACGCGGCCAGCGCCACATCCGGACTGGGATGGTGCAAAAACGAGAGCGCCTTGCGCAAATCCCATGCGTGCTGCAGCCGGTTTTGGCTTGAAATCTGGGCGGCGTAGTCGGGCGCGTCGTTTGGCAGGGTTTCGCGCAGGTCGGCGCGGTTTAAGCCAGAGGCCACGGCTTTGCGGATATAGCCCTGTGGCAACGCCGCCACGGTGGGGTAAACCGGTGTCAGCGCTTCGGGTAATGGGCTGCCTGCTGCGCGCACTTGCGGGTGCAGCATCTGCCGGCCCAAGAAGCCGCCGCGCACTTCACCGCGCACCCGCACGCGGGCACCAACCGTCAAGGTTTTTTGGTGGGCCGGGTAGAAGGTGAAGAAGCGCAGCGAGCAGCTGTCGGAGCCGTCGTCCACGGTCACCACCAGTTGGCGGCGCGGGCGCAGCACGATTTCACTGCTGGTGACCTCGGCCTCGATCTGTGCGTGCTCACCTTCGCGCACATCGCGCAGGCGCACGATGCGGGTTTCGTCTTCGTAACGCAGGGGCAGGTGCAGCGCCAGGTCGATATCGCGGCGCAGGCCCATCTTCAACAAGGCTTTTTGCGCGGGACTGGTGGCGGCGCTTTTAACTGCGCCTTTGGCAGCAGCCGTTGCAGCGGTAGGTGCGCGACCGGATTTCGCGGCCGGGGAGGTTTCAGGCATTGGGGGATTCTGCCTCGCCGCCGAAACTCATACACTGTTTCCACCAACGTATTTTCAATCCTACATGCCCATGCTCAAACGCATCCGCACCCAGCAACTGGCCGTTGGCATGTACATCAGTGAATTCTGCGGCTCATGGATGGAACACCCGTTCTGGCGCACGCATTTTCTGCTGAAAGACGCAAAAGACCTGCGGCGCATTCTGGACAGCAACGTTCAAGAGGTCTGGATTGACGCCAGCAAGGGGCTGGACATTGCCTCTGACGCGGATGCCATGTCTGAATCCGACTCGGCCGCCGAAGTCGAGCGCGTGATCGAGATTGCCAAAACTGCGGCGCCGACCACGACCCGTGTGTCCATCAGCGAAGAACTGGAACGCGCGACGCTCATCTGCTCCCGGGCGCGAGAGGCGGTGACGGCGATGTTCCAGGAGGCGCGGCTGGGCCATGCGGTCGATACCGCTGTGGCGCAAAAGGTGGTGCAGGAAATCACCGACTCGGTGGCGCGCAATGCCGAGGCATTGATCAGCCTGGCACGCATCAAAACGGCAGACGACTACACCTATATGCATTCGGTGGCGGTGTGCGCACTGATGGTGGCGCTGGGCCGGCGGCTGGGGCTGGATGAAAAAACCATCAGCGCCATCGGCGAAGCTGGTTTGCTGCACGATGTGGGCAAGGCCATGATCCCCTTGAGTGTGCTGAACAAACCCGGCCGGTTGACGGAGAAAGAATTTGATGTGGTGCGTGGCCATCCCGCGGCCGGCTACGAGATCCTGCGCATCAGCCCGGGTGTCAGCGCTGAAGCGCTGGACGTGTGCCTGCACCACCACGAAAAAACCGACGGTTCGGGCTACCCCAAAAGGCTGGATGCCAAGACCATCAGCCTGGCCGCGAAGATGGGCGCGGTGTGTGACGTGTACGACGCCATCACCTCCAACCGCCCCTACAAACGTGGCTGGGATCCCGCAGAGTCCATACACAAGATGGCCGGCTGGGCCGAGGGACATTTCGACATCCAGGTGTTCCAGGCGTTTGTCAAAAGCCTGGGCATCTACCCGGTGGGCTCCTTGGTCAAGCTGAGTTCCGAGCGTATTGGCGTGGTCACCGAGCAAGGGACGGGCTCCTTGCTGATGCCGCGCGTCAAGGTGTTTTTTGACACCAGATTGCACCGGCACATCCAGCCGGAGATGGTCGACCTGTCCGCCGGCGGGAACAACGAGAAGATAGAGAGCCGCGAAGATCCAGAGCAGTGGCATTTCCCGGGCCTGAATGCGCTGTGGTCGGGTCAGCCCCATCTCGCCTGAGCAGCGGATGCAACGCGCCTGAATCAATGCCCAGCGGAACGCGGCCAAGCCTGGACATCGGATGCCATTAAAAACGGCTATAAAATCAAAGGCTTAGATCAGTTTTCTGGGCGAGCCATTTCTCGCCCGCAAAACGGATAGCCATTTCCCCGGCACAATCCACGACCTATTGCAAGAGACAAGCAGGATCTAGACCCTGGCGGGCCTTGACTCCGCGCAGCGTTGAATGGGTGCCACAGCGTGCGCTCACCCGTTCTGACACGTTCTGCGCTCTTTTTTTGATTACTTGGTACGGGCCCGTCCGGCCCTCAAGCACATGACCTACACCCTTAGCGATTTCGATTTTCACCTGCCGCCGGAGTTGGTGGCGCAACACCCTGCAGCCGAGCGCAGCGCTTCGCGTCTGCTGGACGGCCGCGATCAGGCCCCCGTAGACCGCATCTTCCGCACGCTACCCTCGTTGCTGCGCGCCGGGGACTTGCTGGTGTTCAACGACACCAAGGTCATCAAGGCACGCCTCTTTGGTGAAAAGCCCAGCGGTGGCAAGGTGGAGCTGTTGGTCGAGCGTGTGTTGTCCGGCAACCAGGTGGTCGCCCACATGCGTGTGAGCAAAAAGCCGGAGCCTGGCACAACCTTGTGGATGGCTGGTGAGGGCGGCTTCAGCGCCACCTTGCTGGGCCGTTGGCCCGATGCAAACGGCACCTTGTTCCGCTTTGTGTTGTCCAACGACGCTGGCGACAACCCCTACACGCTGCTGGAGCGTTATGGCCATGTGCCGCTGCCGCCCTACATCACCCACAGCGATTCGGCCGAAGACGCCGAGCGTTACCAAACCGTATTTGCCCGCGCACCCGGCGCCGTGGCGGCCCCTACGGCGGCGCTTCACTTTGACGAAGCCTTGTTGGCGGATTTGCAAGCCCGTGGCATCAGCCGCGCAAGCGTCACGCTGCACGTGGGTGCCGGCACCTTCCAACCCGTCAAGACCGAAAACCTGGCCGAACACCAAATGCACAGCGAGTGGTATGAAGTGCCACTGGCTACCCAGCAGGCCATGGCAGAAACACGCGCACGCGGCGGGCGCATCGTCGCCGTTGGCACCACCACGGTGCGCACGCTGGAATCGTGGGCCCAGTCGGGCCAGGCCAGTGGCGACACCAGCATCTTCATCCAGCCGGGCTTTCGCTTCCAATGGGTTGACGTGCTCATCACCAATTTCCACCTGCCCAAGAGCACCCTGATGATGCTGGTGAGCGCCTTTGCCGGCTACGACCACATCAAGGCCTTGTACAGCCACGCGATTGCGCAGCAGTACCGTTTCTTCAGCTATGGCGATGCCATGCTGCTGGAACGCACCACGCCGCCGCCCGCTGCGGGATAATTGGCAGCGCTGGGCAGCGGGGCGACACTCCCCCGCCTGCCCCGAGCCCAAACGCCGCTCCACGCCCCAGGCGCTACCAGCGCCACACCGGCAACACTCTGCGCCAGCCCATGCCGCGCACCACCTTGCTCCCGGCCACGATCCGGAAACCAGATGCTGAAATTTGAACTGCTGACCACCGACGCGCCCCAAGGCAACACCCCCGGCAGCCACGCCCGCCGCGGCAGGCTGACCCTTAACCACGGCGTGGTCGAAACCCCGATCTTCATGCCCGTGGGCACCTATGGCACCGTCAAAGGTGTGATGCCGCGCAGCCTGGAGGAAATGGGCGCGCAAATCATTCTGGGCAACACCTTCCATCTGTGGATGCGTCCCGGCCAGGACATCATGAAGAGCTTTGGCGGCCTGCACGCGTTTGAGAAATGGAACAAACCCATCTTGACCGACAGCGGCGGCTTCCAGGTGTGGAGCCTGGGCGAGATGCGCAAGATCACCGAAGAAGGGGTGACCTTTGCCAGCCCGGTGAACGGCGACAAACTGTTCATGTCACCCGAGGTCAGCATGCAGATCCAGACCGGGCTCAACTCCGACATCGTGATGCAGCTCGACGAATGCACGCCTTATGAAACCAAGGGCCACATCACCACCGAGGCCGAAGCGCGCAAATCCATGGAGATGAGCATACGCTGGGCCAAACGCAGCCAGGATGAATTCCACAG
This sequence comes from Variovorax sp. HJSM1_2, assembly GCF_049316285.1. Lineage (NCBI taxonomy): Bacteria > Pseudomonadati > Pseudomonadota > Betaproteobacteria > Burkholderiales > Comamonadaceae > Variovorax > Variovorax sp. HJSM1_2. Next base: position 112,527 of record NZ_JBMOXA010000009.1, read on the forward strand.
GCTGGAGAACCCCAACGCGCTGTTTGGCATCGTGCAAGGCGGCATGTTTGAGAACCTGCGCCAAGAGTCGCTCGAACGTTTGCTGGAATTTGACTTCCCTGGCTACGCCGTCGGCGGCGTCAGCGTAGGTGAACCCAAAGAACAGATGTTGCAAATCATGGCGCATACGCCGCACCGTCTGCCGACGCACAAACCACGCTACCTCATGGGCGTGGGCACGCCGGAGGATTTGGTGCAGGGTGTGGCCGATGGTGTGGACATGTTCGACTGTGTGATGCCCACGCGCAACGCGCGCAACGGCACCTTGTTCACGCGTTATGGCGACCTGAAAATTCGCAACGCCCGCCACAAGACCGATCCGCAGCCCCTAGACCCGAGCTGCACCTGCCACGCCTGTGCCGGCACCTCGGCCGTGCCGTGGAACCTGGGCGGGCGCGACGGTTTCAGCCGTGCCTACCTGCACCATCTGGACCGCTGCGGCGAAATGCTTGGCCCCATGCTCACCACCATCCACAACCTGCACTACTACCTGAATCTGATGCGTGAAGTGCGCGCCGCCCTGGACGCGGGCGGATTTTCTGCTTTCCGCCAGCAGTTCGCGGCGGACAGGGCACGCGGGGTGTAGTTGTTGCACACCACAAGGTTTTGTTGATGGCCCGTGCAGCCGCTGCAGTGCTGCATAGATTGGCTACTCCGCTCCGATCAACCGTGGTCTCCAAGAGCCCGTCGCATGCGCATGACGCTTCTCCGCCAAACCGCAACTTTTGAGCCAGACACGACAGCGCATGCCACCACCTGGCGCACGCTGCTAAGCCTCTGGGCCATGATTTTTGCGGCCAGCCTATTGGGCATCGTGACCCGCCCCGAAGGTTTCTTCTCGGCGTTCTGGCCCGCCAATCCGCTGCTGCTCGGGCTGATGCTGCGCCATCCCCCCTACAGCCGCCCAGCAGGCTGGTTGGCGGCCGGCCTGGCTTATGTGGCAGCCGATCTGGCCACCGGCAGTTCACCGCTGAGCGCTTTGTGGCTCAACGGCGCCAACCTGCTGGGGGTCGCGGCCGGCTGGCTGGTGTTGCGGCGGTTGGACAAACGCGGACTGCAGTTCCGCCGCCATCGCTCGGCCTTGTATGTGTTTCTGGCGAGTGCCGCGGCCGCGTTGGTTGGCGCACTGGTGGGCGGTCCGGCGGGCCCGGTGTTGTTCCATGCGCAATATGCGACGACCACGCTGCTCTGGTTTGCCGGCGAAATGATGAACTTCATGCTGCTGCTGCCGGTGATTCTGACGGCGCCCATGCCGTGGCAAAACTTGCGCAAACAGCGTAGCGAAAATCCACGCCCGTGGTGGTTTTTGTTGCCCATGCTCAGCGTGTTTCTGGCCGAGCTGGCCAGCTTCATCGTCGGTGGTCCCGGCGCCATGACCTTCCCGGTGCCGGCCCTGCTGTGGTGCGCACTGACCTATCGCCCATTTCCCACTACGCTGCTGACCTTGGCCGTGTGTTTGCTGCACACCATGGGCATTGCCACCGGCGTCTATTTCTTTGTGCCAGACAAGGTGCATGACGTTTTCTCCTTGCGCATTGGCATCACGCTTTTGGCGCTTGGACCACTGGCGGTGGTCTGTTCACGCGCGGCCGGCGCGGAAGTTCTCAAACGCCTGCACCACGCGGTCAACTACGACTCCTTGACCGATGTGCTGGCCCGCGCGGCGCTCATGCAGCAAGGCGAGAATTTGCTGCAACGACTGGCTGATCAAGGCCAATCGGCGGCGGTTCTGATGCTCGACATCGACCATTTCAAGTCGGTCAACGACCAATACGGCCACGCGGCTGGAGACTTGTTGTTGACGGAGTTTGCGCGCACCATTGCGGCCGCACTGCGCCCTCAAGACCTTTTCGGGCGCGTGGGTGGCGAAGAGTTTGCCATCGTGCTGCCGCATATCGCAGGGGAAGAGGCACAGCTTGTGGCGCAGCGCTTGTGCGAAGCGGTGCGCCAACAGTCGTTCAGCACCGAGCGCGAGACACACTTGCGCATCACCGTCAGCATAGGCCTGCGGCACACCGTGCATCTGCAAGACGGCGACAAACTCGACGACTTGCTGCGCCACGCCGACAACGCCCTCTACCGCGCAAAAGTCGGTGGGCGCGACCGCGTCGTGATCGTTTAAGCCGGGATGGACGGCGCCATGGCGGCCGCTTTTGACGAGGCGCTTTCGCTATCAGTCTGCGCTGCAGTGCCACAGCCATGGCAAAACTTGGAGAACGCGCTTTTGCGCATTTGGCAAGCCTTGCAGTGGTCAAACAAGCCTATGCCGCAGTGTGGGCAGAAATCGATTTCTGTGTTCTTCAAATCCACGGCACGTTCACAACCCGGGCAGACATTCTTGGCCAAACGCGTCAAGGCCACGTCGTAAGGCAATTCGTCTCGCCGCACCGCGCTGGGCAAGGCCTCGACTTGTTTTTGCCGCTCCAGATAACGGTTCAGCCCCAGGATGGCGTAGCGCCCGACCAGCACGGTCAACACAATGCCGACGACGTAACGCACATAGCCACCGTAGCTCGGCAGGTAGGGCACCAGTTCGACAAAAAAGGCGAACAGCGCAAAGTAGATGAAACCCCAGACAAACGGCCAGTAGGTGCTCTTGCGCTTTTTGACAAACAACCAACCCGCGACCAACAGCAACGGCAATGTCAGTGCAAGCCTGTAGCCAAATACGCGCAGCTCCTGGCGTCGTTGTTCGGCTGTCCAGCCGATTTGCGCCGTTTCCTCCAGCGCGTTCAACCGCTGATGCGCAGCTTGCACCGATTGGCGCGCATCCAGCGCCTGCTGCTCCAGTTGCTCGATCTGCGTTTGAGCACTGCGTTCAGCCGCCTTGAGCGCGTCCAGTGCCTTGGTGCGTGCCACCAGTTCAGCATCTTGGTCGGCACGTCCGGTGGCGTGGCGCGTGGCCAGCCAATTGTCGAAAGTTTCGCGTGCCGCGGATGCGTTGGCCTGCGCGGTCTGCAGTTTCAGTCTGGCCTGCTCCAGTGCGGTATCGGCCGCTTGTTCAGCTTGCTCGCCGGCCTTCACGGCAGCGCGGGCTTGGGCTGCAGCAGGTTTGTCTATGAAGTCTTCCAGGCTGTAGCGCTGCTCCACCTGGGGCAGGTCGCCCACCACGGCGCCGCCCAGGCCAATCAAAAAGCTGGCGAACACAAAGGCCACCAGCCACAGGCCGCGGCGAAACCACTTTTCCGACAAACGCAATGCTTTGCTCATACAGGCTCCAAATCAGAGGCTTGATTACAACGCCAATTTGACGGGCGCTTGGCCCAATTGCGTGCGTTGCAGCCAATCAAATACAGAATCTACCGTCACGGTTTCAATGTGATCGCTGAAACGTTTGTCCTTAGGGTGGTCATCAAACGCCACATTGGCCCGGGTGGCGCGCCCGCCCAAGCGCGTCAGGGGCCGAATGGTCAGCACGCTAGGCTCGTAGCCTTTGAACTTCAGCCAAGCCTGGGCGCGGTCGCGGTTCGTCACGCTGGGCTCCATGGCAAGCGCCAGGGTTTCCAGCGCCCACTGGTTGGACTGCTGGTACTTGGTGGCCCAGGCGTAACTCACCATGCTGTAGGCCTTGGTGTTCAACTGCGTGGCGCGCGCCGGGTTCTGAGTGTCTTGCAACAAAGCCAGCAAACGCTCCTGCACTTCAGCTGTGGGGGAAATCCAGGTCGCCTCGTAACGCCACAAGTCATCTATAAAAAACTCACCCAATCCCTGACGGTAGACATACGCGTCGGCAGTACCACATTGGTTGAGTTTGTGCATCACCCGCCAGACGTGACCACCTTGGCCATCTGGCTGCCGGTAGGCAAAGCCGAGGTGGGAGTAACGCAGGCCGTATTTGCTCAGGTCCTGCCCGGCACGCGCCAGGATCACCACGCGGTCACCACTGGCCTCCAGCGCGGCCAAAGTGCGCTCGGCCAAAGTCAGGCCACGTTCCACCGTGCTGGCCTTGGGTGGATGCTCGGCCTCACACGAACGTCCGGCAAATGCTGGCGTTGCGAACAAAGCCGCGCCACACCACAAAAGGATTGAAAGCGTGCGGCGCATGGTCAGCTCGTCACACGTTCGTTATGCAACAAGGCTCGGCCGATGGCATTCGGGATGAACGCAATCGCCTCTCCGGCTGCAGACAACACGGTGCCCGCACCGATCACACTCACCGTCACCACCGTACCCGCCACAAGCGAAGCGCCGGCCACACCCTTGCCCACGACTTCAATGCTGGCCTTCGCGCCGTCGGACATACGCTCCAGCACGTAGACGGTGCCGCGCGCGGTCGACTCAACGGTTTTCACCACCAGCACCGCGCCAGCTGTGGACAGCACTACGGGCACCGCCACCGCGGCGCCCGCAACTGCACTGGTGCCCACCACCACCGATGCGATGGGCAGAGCGGAGACGGCACTCAAGGCCGAGGCCTCGGATTGCGCATGCGCACTAAAAGTGGCTCCGGCACAGGTGGCCAAGGCGCAGGCAGCGATCAACATTGAAGCCAATTTGTTTTTCATGATGTTCCTCCAAGAGCTATTGGGTTGGCAAGATCGCCTGAGTTCAAGCAGCGGATCCATCTTGCGTATGGGCTTCGTGCCGGTCGCGCACAGTTTTCGCCAGAGTGAAGGTGCAAGTGATGAGGTAGAGCCAACTCACACCTAAAAAGGCCTTGTATGTGTCATTTATCTCCATACGCACCAGCCCCCAGCCGGTCAGGCCCATGGCCAAAATAAAGCCACCCCATACCACCAGCTTGAACATTGGGGTGTCGGCCGCAGGGCGTGCGGTGCGGGTGTTTTCGTTGTCGCGCACAAACTTCGCCAACCCAAACGCGGCAGACAAACAGAAGAAATAGCCCATCACCATGAACGCGCGGTCAAGGTCTTGGCCGGGCAAATACGCCAAGCCCACCGCGCAGAGGAATACGGCTGCGGCAAACGACAGCCAGACCTGCAAGGTCCAGGCTTTGGAATCACGTTGAAGACGAGCGGAGGGAGTGGCGAGATCGGTTTGCATGGCATTTCTTAAAGGTTGTTGAAGGTGGCGCGATTCTGTTCGCGAGCCCATTTGCAAATCGAATATTTGATACCAGTACGCATTTTTGTATATCAAGGTATCAAATTTAAATACTTTCAGCCGTGACAATTTTTCAACACAATCCCGTACGTCATACGCAGTTGCAGAGCTTCGTGTCCAATAGCGCCCATGGATAACCCTGATGCCATCGACAACCGGCTGACCGACCTCGAAATCAAGGTCAGCTTCACCGAAGACCTGCTCGACAAACTCGACCAAGTGATCATTCGCCAGCAAGAACAAATCGACGCGCTGGTGCGTGAAGTGGTGTTGCTGCGCCAGCAGCAACCCAGCGCCGACATGGGCGCACAGCCGCGCAATCTGCGCGACGAATTACCGCCACATTACTGAAGCAGCTCAGGCCGCCACAACCCACAACAACAAATTCATGGCTCAAAACTTTTTACGCACGGCGCTCATACTCGGCCTGCTGCAGGCCATCGGTCCGTTCGCGATCGACATGTACCTGCCGGCCCTGCCTTCCATCGGCCAGAGCCTGAACGCCTCCATGAGCGCGGTGCAGGCCAGCCTGATGGCTTTTTTCATCTCGCTGGGCATAGGGCAAATCATCTACGGCCCGGTCTCCGACATGATGGGCCGCAAGCTGCCGCTGTACTTCGGGCTGGCCTTGTTTGCCGTGGGCAGCATTGGCTGCGCCTTGGCGCCCGACATCCACACACTGGTCATCCTGCGTTTCATCCAGGGCCTGGGCGCTTGCGCCGGCATGGTGATTCCGCGCGCCATCGTGCGCGACCTGCATACCGGCAACGACGCCGCGCGGCTGATGTCGCTGCTGATGCTGGTGTTCAGCGTCTCGCCCATCCTGGCGCCGCTCACCGGCAGCATCTTGATCGAAGCCTGGGGTTGGCGCAGCGTGTTCTGGGCCGTCACCATCGCCGCTGGCCTGGGTGTGTTGCTGATGGCCACCAGCCTGTCGGAAACCCGCCCGCCATCACAGCGTGTGGACAGCAGCTTTGGCAGCGCCATCCAGGCTTACCGCACGCTGCTGAAAGACCGCTACTACATGGGTTTGGTGCTCATGGGTGCGTTTGGTGTGTCGGCCTTTTTTGCCTACCTGGCCAATTCATCATTTGTGCTGATCGACCACTACGGCCTGACGCCGCGCCAATACAGCATCGCCTTTGCGGCCAATGCGGCATCGTTCATCGGCGCCTCGCAGTTCACCGCCCATCTGGGTAAAAGCATTGGCCTGGTGCGTGTGGTCAAGACGGCCGTGCTTGGCTTTGTAGCCATCATGAGCTTGCTGCTGCTGCTGCAACTGGCCGGCTTCACACAGCTGTGGCTGCTGCTGGCCTTGCTGTTCATAGGCTACGGCTTCCTGGGCCTGGTGGTGCCAACGTCTGCCGTGCTGGCACTGGACGCCCACGGCGCCATTGCGGGCACCGCATCGGCGTTGATGGGCACCACGCAGTTTGTCACCGGCGCCATCGTCATGGCCGTGGTGGGGCAGTTCCTCGACGGAACCGCGCTGCCCATGGTGGCGGGCATTGCGGGCTCGGCCATCATCACTTATCTGCTGACCATGCTGACCCTGGGCAGCCAGGGCGGCACGCGGCCGCCGCAGGCTTAAGTCAAACCTTGGCGCCGCGCTCCACCAGCAGCGCGCGCAGCACCGAGCGGTGGCAGCGCGCCTCGTCGTCGCAATAACAGCCCACCGCCAGGTTGGCATGCAGCGACATCGCCGCCAGCAAATCCAACACCCGCGCGGCCTCGCCACCCTCCAGCTCGGCGCGAAATTTACGCGTGAAGACGGCCCAGGCCTTGTCAGCGGCGACGCCTTGCAACGCCTGTGCGGCCTGGGCTTCTTTCATTAGATCGACGCTGGGCGAGAGCAAGGGCAGCCACACGTCGTAATAGTTGCGGCTGGCGAATTCAGCTTTGGGTACACCACGTGGCGGGCGACGCACGGTGCCCACACGCAGACCTTCGTTGGGCGGGCGCGGGCTGCCCAGTTGGACGATAGCGATAGCCATAAACGCTTCTTTCTTAACTCAGTGCAGCCACTTTGGCACGCAGCACCTCGGGTTGAACTTCGCTGGCGGGCAACGCGGCGCCCACGTTCAAGCCCACGCGGTTGAACATCCCCCGGCGGAACGGCCGCACCATGGCGCCGTCTTTTTCAATGCGGCTGAAATACGAGCCCCAAAGATCGGTCAGCGCCATGGGGATCACCGGCCATGACACGCCTGATGGCGCACCTTCCAGAATCTTCATGATGCCACCCTTGAACTCCTGCAAGTAGCCATCTTTGGTGATGCTGCCTTCGGGAAAGATGCCTAGCAGGCCATCGTCGGCCAGCACCTCACGCGCCTTGGCAAATGCGGCCTCGTAGGCCACCGGGTCTTCGGCGCGCGGCGCGATAGGAATCGCCTTGGCCAGACGGAACAACCAGCCCAGCACCGGCGCCTTGAAGATGCGATGGTCCATCAAAAACACGATGGGCCGGGGGCTCGCCGCCATAAGCAACACCGCATCGACAAAACTCACATGGTTGCAAACCAGGATGGCCGCACCGTGGGTGGGAATGTTTTCGTCGCCGCGCACCTTGAAGCGGTAGACCACGTGCGACAACAACCAGGCCACAAAACGCAGCAAATACTCGGGCACCAGCAGGAAGATGAAGCTCGCCACCAGCGCGTTGGCAATACCCACGGCCAGGAAGATTTGCGGAATGCTGGCCCCCGCGCCCAACATGGCGCCGGCGATGAGGGAACTGGCAATCATGAACAAGGCATTCAAGATGTTGTTGGCCGCAATGATGCGCGCGCGGTGGGTCGGCTGGCTGCGCAGCTGGATCAACGCATACATGGGCACGCTGTACAGGCCGGCAAACAGGCTCAGCAGCAGCAGATCGGCGATCACACGCCAGTGCGCGGGCTGGGCCAGGAAGGCGCCCACACCCAAGGCATTGGCGGGTGGCAGGCCACGCGAGGCAAAGTACAGGTCGATGGCAAACACACTCATGCCAATCGCGCCCAGCGGCACCAAGCCAATTTCTACGTGCCGGCGGCTCAGCACTTCACACAGCAGCGACCCAATGCCAATGCCGACGGAAAACACCACCAACAGCAAGGAGGCGACATGCTCATCACCATGCAGGACCTCTTTCGCAAAACTCGGGAACTGGCTCAGAAACACCGCGCCAAAAAACCACATCCAGCTGATGCCCAGCAGCGACCGGAACACCACCAGGTTGCCGCGTGCCAGCTTCAGGTTGCGCCAGGTCTCGGTGAAAGGGTTCCAGTTGATGCGCAGGCCCGGGTCGGTGGCCGGCAGGCGCGGAATGAACTGCGCCACCGCGCGCCCCAGCAGCGCCAGCAGCACACAGGCGATGGCCACGTGTTGCGGCCCCACACCCGGCTCGGCCACCAGCAAGCCCCCGACCACGTTGCCCAGCAGGATCGCCACGAACGTGCCCATCTCGACCATGCCGTTGCCACCGGTGAGTTCACGGTCGGACAAAACTTGCGGCAGGTAGGCGAACTTCACTGGACCAAACAAGGTGGAGTGCACGCCCATCAAGAACGTGCAGAGCAACAAGATGGGCACGTTGGCGGCGATGAAGCCCCAGGCCGCCAGTGCCATGATGGCCACCTCGATGTTCTTCACCAGATGGATCATGCGGGTCTTCTCCCACTTGTCCGACAGTTGGCCGGACGTGGCCGAGAACAGCAGGAACGGCAAGATGAACAAGGCACCAATCACCAGCCCGGCCTGTGCTGGCGGCAACCACGCCACGCTCAAGTGGTAGGTCACCATCACGGTGAAGGCAAACTTGAACAGGTTGTCGTTGGCCGCACCCGAGAACTGCGTCCAAAAGAACGGCGCAAAACGGCGTTGTTTGAGCAGCGCAAACTGGCTCGGATGCTCGTTGGCCGGTACCTCTGCTGATGGGCGGGTGTCGTGATGCATGATGTCTTCTATATTGAATAAGCCTTTAGCGCCCGCCATTCTGGCGTATGCAGCTATTAAAACGCGAGTAATGTGAAGGCTTCTACCACCCACGTTGACGCGAGATTAACGAGCAGCGCCTGTGCCGCGCCAAAGAACTGGCTGCGCCGACATGGCAACACCCGGGGTATCGCCTGGCGATACCCCGCCAGCTAGGCGGCCTGGCGCAAGGTCTCGATCAGCGCGGCAATGCTGCTGACCTGCAGCTTGTCGTAAATCACCTGGATCTGGTTGCGCACTGTCGCCGGCGAACGCTCCAAGGTCTGGGCGATTTCTTTGTGGCTTTGCCCCTTGGCGATCAGGCTGGCGATGGTGTGCTCACGCGCGGTGAGTTGGTCGGCCAGGCAGCGCGCTCTTGCCTTGAGGAAGATCAGACCCTGCTCGACCCAGTGACGCACGACCAGGGTACGCCCCAGGTAGCGAGCCTGGCCGCCAGCCATGGCGGCCAGCAGCACCTGCGGCAATTCGGGGCCGTGCCAGTCGCTCCATTCGGCCTCGGCCAACCCCCGAAATGCCGGGTCGGCGTGGTAGAGCACGCCGCGGGCATCGGCAATCGCCGAGCCGTAGGGCGACATGGCTTTGTCGACAGCGTCCAACTGCTCTAGATGCATCACGCGGTTCAGCGCCAGTGCCTGCATCACGTGGGGGGCCAGCAGCTGCAACAGCCGGCTTTCATCGGGAGTGCAATGCGCGTCTGGGTCGGCCCGATAAAGACTGACCCAATGGGCAAACCGGGTGCGCGGATGGCTGTCCGCCACGATGAGCATGTTTTCATGTTGGAAGCGCCGCAGAAACTCGCGCATGTCCGCCTGGTCCTTGCTGGCCCGCCCGCCGTACTCCTGTTCAGCATTGATCGCCACAACCGTATTGGTTTTGCCCGCCAGGCGGAATGTGGCGGTGTCCAGGTGTTTCACCGGTTCATAGGCGACCAGCATCTCTGGCGACTTTTCGTGCAGATGCACGGAGTGGATGTCTATGCCCTGGGAGGTCACGGTGCCTGTGCCCCACATTGACGAGTCGAACGGCAACAGCAACTTGATTTGCGCCAGAGCGGCATCCTGGAACTGCTGAATAGGCAACTCCTGCGCCAGTCGATAAAGCCTCAACAACAAGGTACTGAAGTCTTCCGGTGCGCTCCGGTCATTAAACATCTTGTCCCGCTGATCCATAGTGCAATTGCACCATTGTGACATTTTGTATCAATCTTGATACTTCCCCTTCACACGCATTCTGCACGCCCGTCATCAACCTGAGCCGGGGAATGCGTGGTGAAAAGACAACTAAAACGCATGCCAAAGAAGGACTCTCGATGATGCAACAGACGCCCATTCGGACCAAGCTCAGCTTCGCTATCGCCTCCGCAACACTACTCGGGCTGAGTGCCTGCGGTGGTGGCGGTGGCAGCAGCTCTTCGCCCGCCCCGGCTCCTGTGACGCCAACCGTCACCACCACGTTCAGCGGCACCGCCGCCACGGGCGCCGCCATGGCTGGCGCCACAGTCAGCATCAGCTGCGCCAGCGGTTCCGGCAGCGCCACCACGGCGGCCAATGGCAGCTACAGCAAAGACCTGAGCGACATCACCCTGCCCTGCGTACTCAAGGCCGTGAGCAGCGACGGCGCCACCACGCTTTATTCGGTAACCACCCCCAGCACCACGGCCAGCACTGCACAGGTGGCGAACATCACGCCGCTGACGCAGTTGCTCGTGGCCAGCCTGGCGGGCACCGACCCAGCCACCTTCTTCACCAACTTCAGCACCACCGCCAGCAGCGTCACCGCAGCCAACATCAGCACCGCCGAAACCGCCGTGTTGACCACGCTGAGCAACGCCGGCTTAAACGTCACCGCGTTGACCAACCTGTTGACCGGCGCCCTGGTGCCGGCCACCACCACCAGCAGCGGCAACGCCTACGACGTGGTGCTGGACGCGCTGAAGGCCCAGCTCGCCGCCAGCGGCACCACGCTGGCCACGCTCACCACCACGGTAGCCGCCGCCTCGCCAGCCGCCAGCCCCACGGTCAACGCCAGCAACGGCGCAGCCAGCCTGCCAGCCTCGCTGCTGTTGAAGGCTGCTGACAGCAATTGCACTGCTCTACGCAGCGGAGACTTTTGGGTTTTCTCCCCCACGCTGGGCACCAGCGGCAACCCAGTCACCATCGCCAACCAAGTCACCAGCGGTAGTTATGACGCCGCCAGCAAAACCATGACCAACCTGGTGGGCAGCTCCAGCGTACTCAGCGCAAGCAACACCAGTTGCCGCTACCTCGCTGCCGATGGCGTGAGCGACGTGGTGGTGTCTCAAGCCGGCGTGCTGATGGCGCGCGTGCTGAAAAACGGCGTGTACCGCCTGAGCTTTGCCATCCCCAAGCAGACCATTAGCGTGGCGGAACTGGCTGGCACCTGGAACGGCCTGGGTTTTGAGCTCAACGATGCGGGCACGGCCTATGCCACCGACATCTTCACCGCCACGGTGAACAGCAGCGGCGCCCTGAGCGACATCAACCACTGCAACGGCGCCAACAGCTCGGCCACCTGCACCAACGAAACCGCCACCATCAACTTCAGCACACACAGCGACGGTGGCTTCAACATCGCGGGCAAAGACGGCAACGACACCTGGACCGACCGCGCCTTCGCCTACCGCGCAGGCAACGGCGACCTGATGCTGGTGGAAGTTGCCGGTGACGGCAGCATCTCCACCTGGACACAAAAACGCACGCTGAGCCTGCCTGCCGTCAACTCGGTGGGGGTGGGCAACTGGTCGGTACGCACCAGCAACACCTTGGTCGCAGCCACCATGGCCGCTGATACCGGCTACACCGTCACCGCCGTCGACACGGCCACCAGCAGCGTGACCCGCCGGGTGCTCGTGGCCGCCGGTAGCTCCGACACCTACGAGCAAACGGTGGTGCTGAACACCCCACGCGCCGGCTACAACTTCCGTGCCGCCGCTACGCCCACCAGCGTGGCTGGCGTCTCCCAAACGGTGCGCGAACGCACCAGTCTGAATCTGCGCGGCATGGGTTTCTCGGTGCAGTCTGTGCCAAGCCAGGACGCATTCCAGATCAGTGTTGACCAGTAAGGCGAACGCCTTACGCTGACAAACGCCCGGGCGCCTCAGGTGCACCGGGCGTTTTTTATCGGCTCGACAAACCGCTGGACGACACGAGAACCGGCCCCTGTGCAAGCACGCACTTGTCGCTAGACTCACCCCATGTCACCCCACCAACCGCCCTTGGCCACCACATCCCGCACCGATCTGAGCTGCCACGTTCTGGTGGTGGAAGACGAACAGACCATCGCCTTAAACGTGGTGGAGTACCTGGAAGCGCAAGGCTTCGGTGTCGACATTGCCTATGACGGCAAAGCCGCGCTGGTGCAACTGGGGCAGCAAACATTTGATGTGCTGGTGCTGGATCTGGGACTGCCGCGCATGGACGGCCTGCAGGTGTTGCAGCAGGTGCGGCATCACCTGGGGCTGACGCTGCCGATTCTGATCCTGACGGCGCGCGAGGCCATCTCCAGCAAACAGGCGTGTTTCGAAGCCGGCGCAGACGACTATCTGGTGAAACCGTTTTCACTGGCCGAACTCGTACTGCGGGTGCGCGCGCTACACCGCCGCACGGTTGGCAGCGTGGTGGCCGCGCCGCTGAGCGCCGGACGCCTCAAACTGGACCGGCGCGCGCAACAGGCCTTCGTCGGCGATCAGCCGGTACACCTGTCGCCGCGCGGATTGCAAATCCTGGAAGTCCTGATGCGCGACCCTGGCCGGGTGGTATCACGCGCCGAAATCGAAGCCCAACTCTGGCCCGGCGGAGCACCCGACAGCGATGCCTTGCGCAGCCAGATCCATTTGCTCAGGAGAGCCCTCAGCCAGGCCGGATTTGCCGGTGTGGAAACCCGCCACGGCCTTGGCTGGCGCTTGCAGGCGGAGGACGCAGCATGACCCTGCGGCGCCGCGTGATGCTGGCCATGGTGGCGTTGGTGGCGCTGTTCACGGCGATTCAAGGCAGCTTGGCCGTTTTGTCCATGCACGACCAGGAAGACGATCTCGTCGACGATCTGGTGCTGGCGGAAACCCGCCGCCTGGCAAGCCGCGTCACACAGGACGGCACCGATATCCTCGACGACGACATCCACACCCTGCTGCCGGACGACTACCAGGCGTGGTGGGTGGGCCCCGATGGACGGGCTATCCCCGCGCCCTTGCCCAAATCGCTGGAAAAGCTGCCCAGCGGCCCGCACATCGACAGCGCCGAAGGCGGCGAATACCACATCATGATCATGCCCGTGGCCGGTGGCCACCTGTTTGTGCGCTACAACGCAGCGCGCAACGAAGACAAGGTGCAGTTGTTCGCCCTGCATGTGTTTTTGCTGGCCTTGGTGGTCATCGTTTTGGCGGCCTGGATTGCGCACTATCTGGCCGGGCTGTTGATCGCGCCGCTGGAAAAAGTGGCGCAGCTGCTCGACCATTGGGCCCCCGCCTCCGAGCCCGGCGCCATCTCCGCCCAGGACGAGGAGCAGCGTGTGCTGGATGCTTTTGAACGTGTGCAGGTGCGTTGGGAACATGGGCTGGCGCGTGAGCGCGAGCGCTTCGCCGACATACACCACGAAATTCGCACACCGCTGGCGGCATTGCGCACCGACCTGGAGATGCTTCAGATGCTGGACCAGCGCCGCCCCGGCCCGGCGGCGCCCCCAGGCAGCGACGCGGCATTTGGCCCGCGCCTGCAACGCGCCATGTCCACGGTCGACGCAATTGCCGGTGCGCTGGAATCCATGCATTCACTCCAGACCGGGCGCAACGCCTCGGTTGAAAACGTTCCGTTATCGGTTTGTGTGGCCGACGCCTGGGCCAGCCTGGGCGAGCTGCCCACCGCACGTGCGCTGACCCTGTCCAACGAAGTCGACGCGCAGGCTTGTGCGCTGGTCGACCGGCAGGCGCTGATGGCCATTTTGCGCAATCTTTTCCGCAATGCGGCCGAACACGCCGCACCCGCCATCCTGCTGGTGCGTTTTGAGGACGGACAGATTCTGGTGTCGGACAACGGTCCCGGCATCCCCGCGCAAGACATGCCCTTTGTGTTTGAGCGCTACTACCGGGGGCGCCTCGCCGACACCTCTGAACCCAGGCCTGCAGACAGCAGCAACGAGTACGAACGCGGCCTGGGCCTGGCCATCGCGCGCCAAGTGGCCGAGGCCAATGGCTGGCGTTTGACGGTGGGCGACGCACACCCCAAAGGCACACAATTCCGCCTTTCTTTCTAACAACCTGTTCACCATCTATTGAGGGCCGCAATAGATGGTGAACAGGCTCTGATCAGCCGCACTTTGACGAAACTTTGACGCGTTTTCGACGGGGTCATCACAGCCCTGTCTCTACGCTCGGGACTTCACTTTTGAAGTCTTGTTCTCATGTCATCCGTACGCTGGGCTCCGTGGTCACCCGACCAGGCCTTTTTTGTCAAAGTCGGCCTGGTCCTGCCACTGTTGCTGGCTGGGCTGGCGGTGTTGTTGCGCAGTTCAGGACTGGATGACCGCATCAGCGCCTATTTCTACGACGCTCAGACCCAGCAGTTTTGGCTGGACACCAATGGCTGGGCCGAACTCCTCGGGCACCGCCTGGGCAAGTCGCTGGTGCTCGTGGTCTGGTTGCTGCTGCTGGCGGCGGCAGCCGCCGCGCCGTGGCTGTCGCCGCTGAAGACACACCGCCGTTTGCTCTGGACACTGGTGCTGGCCATGGGCCTGGGCCCCAGCGTCGTCACCCTGCTCAAGGACATCAACACCCATGCCTGCCCGTGGAGCCTGAAAGAGTTCGGCGGTGCCGCCAACTACAGCGCGGAGTGGTTTGTGCCGCGTCTAGAAGCTGGGCGCTGTTTCCCCGGTGGCCACGCCTCCGGCGGTTTTTCGCTGGTGGCCATCGCTTTTGCCGGGCAGTCTCTTCAGCGCCCCAGGCTGCGTCGCCTGGGCTTGTGGCTGGGCCTGGGCGTTGGCGCCCTGTTCAGCCTGTTGCGTGTCGCCCAAGGTGCGCATTTCATGAGCCACAACCTATGGGCTGCGTCCGTCGACCTCTGGTTGGCGGCCCTGGTCTTTAGCCCGCTGCTGCTGGCCCCCTCACACCGACCAAAACTGACTGCGTCCATGGGCGCACCTCGGAGCGCTTCATGATCGATCTCGTTTTGAAACACCGCCGCCCTGTCGGCTCGGCGCAGGCATCCGCCTTGCCCGCACCACCCCAGGAAAAGACCGTCTGGTCGACAGAGGCCCTGGTACTGGCCGTGGTGGCCCTGCTGGTCGCCCTGGCCAACCTGCCCTTTTGGCGCGCCACCCTCGAAGGCCGTCTGTTCCTCGACATCAACACCTGGCGCTTCCTGCTCACCAGCATCGTGATTCTGCTCGGGCTGCACGCCGTGCCGGTGCTGCTGCTGGCCACACGTGTCACGGTGCGGCCGCTCCTGGCCTTGCTGATTGTAAGCAGCCTGGTGGCGCAGCACATGATGCAGCAGTACGGTGTTGTGCTCGACCCATCGATGCTGCGCAATGCCTTGAAGACCGACACCCACGAGGCGTCCGAGCTGATGACGGCCTCGCTGTTCATCAACATCGGTATCGGTATTGCCGCCTCGGCGCTGCTGTGGCGCGTTCCGTTGCGCAGCATCCCCTGGCGCAAGGCCTTGCTGGTGCGGGCACTCAGCGTGGCTGGTGTGTTGCTGGTCACGGTCGCCGCGCTGCTGCTGGGCTTTCAAGACTTCTCGTCAACCATGCGCAACCAAAAAGAGGTGCGCTACACCATCACACCCGGCAACGTGTTGTACTCCACCGCGCGTGCGGTGAGCGCCGATATTCAAGATGCCCGCCGCGTGGTGGAACCCTTGGCCCCTATTCACATGGCCGCCGGTGCCACAGCGGCCGGACGCAAGCCCCGTTTGCTGGTGGTGATGGTCGGCGAAACCGCGCGCTCCATGAACTTCTCGTTGAACGGCTACGAACGCACGACCAACCCGGAACTCTCGGCGCTGCCCATCATCAATTTCCCGCAGACCACCTCCTGCGGCACGTCCACCGAGGTGTCCTTGCCCTGCATGTTTTCGTCCTACGGCCGGGCCAACTACGACGAAGCGCGGATCCGCGGCAGCGAGTCGCTGATCCAACTGCTGGCGCGCTCGGGCATGCGGGTGGTGTGGCTGGACAACCAAAGCGGCTGCAAGGGTGTCTGCACAGGTGTGGAGTTTCATGACGTGACCGCAGGCACCGACCCGGCACTGTGCCCCGATGGCCATTGTTTTGACGGCGCGCTGGTGCAGGGTTTGCAGCGGGTCATAGAGCAAGACAGCACCAGCAACGCCGCAGGCCGCGACACCGTGGTGGTGCTGCACCAACTGGGCAACCACGGCCCGGCGTACTCTAAGCGTTACCCGGCAGAGTTCGCACGTTTCAAGCCCGAATGCAACAAGCTGGAACTGCGCGACTGCAGCCGCGAAGAAATCACCAACGCGTATGACAACGCCATTCTCTACACCGACCATTTGCTCGCCTCCACCATTACGCTGCTGCAAAAACAGCAGAACAAGTTTGACGTAGGTCTGGTGTATGCGTCCGACCACGGTGAATCCCTGGGTGAAAAAGGCCTGTACCTGCACGGCATGCCCTTGGCCATTGCGCCCAAAGAGCAATACACCGTGCCCATGGTCTGGTGGTTTGGCGGCACTGGCGCCAGCGGCTGGAACGGTCTTGACGCCAGTTGCCTGCGCGCACGCGCCCAGCAGCCCGCACACCACGACCATCTCTACCATTCCATCATGGGCTTGATGGGGGTGGAGACGTCCAACTACATCGCCGAGCGCGATCTGATCAGCAGATGCCGGGAGCCCAGGACAGGCGTGTGAACGAATAAACGGCGCCTGGGGCTTGCCTTAGATCGTCCGCGAAGCTGGGCACTATAAAGTAGGCCCTCTACGTTCGCACCTCCATCCCGCACGCCATGAGCACCACCGCCGACCTCGTCACCGCCCTGAAGAAAGAACTCAAACACGCCCAAATGACCTACGCCGACCTGGCGCGTGCCATGGGCATGGCCGAGTCAAGTGTCAAACGCATGTTGGCCAAGGGCGAAATGTCGCTGTCGCGGGTCGATGCGATCTGCCGGGCCCTGAAGCTGGACTTCGCCGAGCTGGCGCGCAAGGTGGCCGACAACCAACCGCTGCTCGCCGAACTCACGCAGGCCCAGGAACGCGCGGTGGTGGCAAACAAAAAACTGCTGCTGGTGGCCATCTGCGTGCTCAGCCAATGGACGCTGGAACAAATCACCAGCGCCTACCGCATCAGCCAGGCCGAGGCCATTGTGTGTCTGGCGCAGCTCGACCGCATAGGCATCATTGAACTGCGCCCGCTGAACCGTTACCGGCTCAAGCTGGCAAAAACTTTCCGCTGGCGCGCCCATGGCCCGGTGATGGAATTTTTTCGCGACGAGGTGCTGCTCGACTACTACGCCGGCGGTTTCGACGGTCCGGGCGAAGGCCTGCTGCTGGTGCACGGCGAGGTCAGCCGCAGCCTCGCGCCCGCCTTCATGGAGCGCCTGCAGCGCGTGGCCCAGGACTTTGCCCAACAGCATTTGGCTGACCAGAAACTGCCGACCAGTGAACGCGAGGGTTACACCCTGCTGCTGGCCATGCGCAGTTGGGAGTTCGCCGCGTTTGCGGCGCTGCGCCGATAACAGCCCGCTACAGGCCAGCACTGCCGCTGCTGGGCGGAAAACCGCTTCACAAAGCCACACAGCTGTGCCTACAATCGCCCCCGCAGGAGAGTGAGGGGCAAGCCGCCCCTCCACCGAAGGCGCAAACTCCCATGAACGCTCAGGTCCCGTACTGCATTCATTGAAAAAGCCGTCTGAAGAGACACCACGCGGGCAACCCGCCCAAGCCGTGGTGCACCGAAGGAGCAAACCCCCAGCGCGTGCCGGGAGTGAATCTCTCAGGTACCAAGGACAGGGGGAGCGGCAACTTGAGGCGTCGGCCTGGGTTGCTACTTTTTTATAGCCGCTCACGCTCGTCCCTCAAGCGCACAACCGCTAAAAGGTTCTCACCATGCGCGTGACTGTTCTCGGCGCCGGCTTGCTCGGCGTCAGCTCGGCTTATTTCCTCAACCAACTCGGCCACGACGTGACCGTGCTCGACCGCCAGGCCACGCCCGGCGCTGAAACCAGCTTCGCCAACGGCGGGCAAATCTCGGTCAGCCATGCCGAACCCTGGGCCAACCCCGGCGCGCCGCTGAAGCTTTTGCAATGGCTGGGCCGCGAAGATGCGCCGCTGCTGTTTCGCCTGCGGGCCGACATGCGGCAATGGCTGTGGGGCCTGCAATTCCTGCGCGAATGCACACCGGCGCGCACGCGCCACAACATCGAACAAATCGTGCGCCTGGGCAGCTACAGCCGAAGCGTGTTGCAAGGCTTGCGCCGCGACATCGGCCTGGCCTACGACGAACGCACCCAGGGCATTCTGCATTTCTACACCTCGGCCAAAGAGTTCGATGCCGCCCTGGCACCGGCCGAGCAGATGCGCGCCCTGGGCTGCGACCGGCAAGTGGTCTCGGCGGACGAGGCCGTGCGCCTGGAGCCCGCGCTGCGCCACATCCGGCCGCAACTGGCAGGCGCCACCTACACGCGTGAAGACGAATCGGGCGATGCCAACCAGTTCACCCGCGCCCTGGCGCAACGCTGCGCCAGCAACGGCGTGAAGTTCCTGATGGGCCACACCGTCACCGCTTTGCCCATGGTGGGCGGCCGCATCGACCATGTGGAGGTGACCAACCGGGAGGGCCGGTTTGAGCGCATTCAAGGCGACAGCGTGGTGCTGGCCATGGGCAGCCTGAGCCCGCTGATCGCCGCTCCGCTGGGCATTCACTTGCCTATCTACCCGGCCAAGGGTTACTCGGTCACCATGCCGGTCAAAGACGCTGCCATGGCGCACGAGGTCAGCCTGACCGACGACGAGTTCAAACTCGTGTTTTCGCGCTACACCTCGGCTGACCGGGATGTCATGCGCATCGCAGGCACGGCCGAATTCAACGGCTACAACCGCGACCTAAACAGCGTGCGCTGCGAAGCCATTGTGAAACGTGTGGAGCAACTCTTTCCCGGCGCGGGCGACACCAGCCAAGCCCAGTTCTGGACCGGCTTGCGCCCGGCCACCCCGAGCAACGTGCCCATGATTGGCAAGACCAAGGTCGCCAATCTGTTCCTGAACACCGGCCATGGCACCCTGGGCTGGACCCACGCCTGCGGCTCGGGCAAATCCGTGGCACGCATCATCAGCGGCCTGGTGCCGGAGGTGGACTTTGCGTTCACCGGTTTGGCCGACGAACGCCGCACACGCAGCATTCGCCCCGCCACGTCATAAACGCTATGGACCGCCCAGGCAAACACCGTGGAACTGGCTTTGCCAGGCCACAGGTGTTGCCCCCTGCAAGGGGGTTGGCGTAGCGACACGTAGTGCGCGAAGACTAGGGGTGTTCCAAGCCCTCCCCCCTGCAAGGGGGAAGGCGCAGCGACACGCCGTGCGCGCAGACTGGGGGTGTTCCCCCAGCTAATCGGTGAAAACCGTCAACACCCCGGTGTAGCCGTAAAGATGATGACGGGCGATTTCGCCACCCGCAAAAAAGCCCACCAAGGGCACGTCACCGAGTGCGCGGCGCACGATCTGCAGTTCGGCGCTGGGGGCGCCGAAGTGCGGGCCGCCACGGCCGGCGCAACTGACGTAGATGGCGCCCGCGATGCGCCGCGCCGGGTGTGGCGCCGATTCGGCCTCGGACGCCGCCAGCGCGGAAGCCACCTCCACGGTTTGCTCCTCGGGCTCCAGCTCTTCGCGGATTTCGGCGCAGATGCGCACCAGGTCGGCCTTGGCCGCGGCGCGGTTGCGTTGGCAAAAGGCCATGCGCATGCCCACGCTGGCGCGGTCGGCAATCGCCACCCCTTTGCGGCCCGGGTCCAGGCCTATGATGTGGCGCACCAGCACGTCGCTGCCAAAGTGGCCGCTACGGCCCACGGCATCGGTGTCGGTGCCGGCCTCGCTCAGGCCCACCAGGGTGGCGCGCACGGCAGCCAAGGCGATTTGCGGCTCATCCAGCGAAACCTTGAGGTCGCGCAGCAACACGTCGAGCGCGGGCTCGCCGTCTAGCGCCACCAGCACATTGCCATCGACTTCGGTGACCACCCGCACCGGCCCCACGGGATGCGCCCCCTGGGTCACACGCGAGATCAGGCTCACGCCTTCGGCAAACGCCACGCCACTCAGGCCGCCAACAAACACACCACCGGCCGCGCCATGGCCTTTGATGTTGCCGTTGCCGCCCACGGCAAATTGCACGGCGCGTGCGCGGCCCGAGGCCAGGCCGCCGAACACATAACCGGTGTCGGTGCGCGCCGCCATTTCGGCAATCAGTTCCACCACATCGGGCGTGCTGGCATCGGCATGCACCAGCGCGGTGTGTGCTTCAAACGCCATGCCCAAAGGCGCCACACCCGAGAACACACGGTATTGGTTCGAGGGTATGCCGCAGAGCATGACGCTGATGGCGGGCTCGTCGAAATACTCGACGTTTTGCGCCGCCACACCTACACCCACACAGCCCGACCAGTCCACCACCTCGGGCAGTTCACCGCTGATGTGGTCCAGTATGTCCTGCGCCGCGTTGGCGTAGGCATCGGTGATGTAGAGCAGGCCCAGCGTGGGCGCGCTGACGTAGTCGGGCAACGCCATGTGGGCGCGTAATTGCGCCAGCACCAGGCCGGCGGCCATGCGCCAGTCGGGGTGGGTGGCGTGGCCGTAGGGAAACAATTTCATATGGAGCTCCTCGGGCGGGCAGATGCAAAAGGGGCGGAGCTTGGGCCAAAACCTACAACTGCTTCAGCGCGCCCGCTTCCTCGCCGGTGCAGCGCCCTTTTTGGCGGGTTTGGCGGCCGTCTTGCCAGCCGCCTTGGCAGCGGGTTGACGCACGGCACCTGCAGCAGATTTTGCAGCAGGTTTAACACCGGATGCTGCGGCTTTGCCGGTCGACCTTGGGGCTGACCTGGCTACTGGCTTGCCTGCCCTGGCGGCGGCTTTGACACCTTGGCTCAAGACCTCGGCGCTCTTCATCGCTTCCTTGGCAAAACTCGCGGCCATCTGGCTGCTGTCGTCCACGGCTTTCTGCAAGGCCGACTCGCTCACGGCGCTGGCGGCAATTTGCTGGAACTGCGTGGCCAGGGCGTTCCACCAATGCAGCGGATCAATCACCCCGGCCGGTTTGCTGCCAGCGCTGGCCGCTGCTGCTGCAGGCGCAGCGGCCGCGGAGGACTCGGGTTCGGCTGCAGGGGGCGCTGCCTCAGGCTCTGGCGGCGCGGCAAATTTGGCGCTGGCGGCGGCGGCCGCTTTTTGCATTTGCTCGAACGCGCTGGCCATGCTGCTGGCACTCGGGGCTGACGCTGCGGCGGGCGCAGGTGCCGGGGGCTCGGCCACCGGTGTCTTGATCTTGAACGCATCGGCCAGGTCACCCATGCTGAAGTTCATGCCACGCAGCGTGGCCAGGGTCATTTTCTGCACCTCCAGCGCCTGGATGGTGGCCTTCAGGGCAGCGGCGTTCTGGTCGAGCCAGAACTGCACGGCCTTCAATTCTTCAATGCGTTTTTCCAGCTCTTCGACATTGATGGTGGGCGCCACCCAATGGCCCAGGTTGGGCATCTTGGGCGACTTCTGCGTGGCCTGCTCGGCCAGGTTTTGCAGGAAGTCGAAGCCGGGTACAAATTTGCTGAAATCAAAACCGGGGGTGCTGCTCATGGTGTCTCCATCATCGGTTGCGGGCTGGTGCCAGCGCCAGCGGCGCAAAACGCCGCGCGTGGCGATACCAGCTTACTCCAATGAGCGCCGCTTGGAAGGCGCTGCTCAGTGCTTGTGTGCTGCAGCGGGTGTTGCACCTGGGGCAGCCCCCGGCGCCGTCACGGCCACCGGCACCTTCAAGGCCAGGGTGCTGCGCACACCCTTGGCGTCTTCAAACGTCAGGGTCAGGGGCACCGTGGTGTCCTTGGGCAAAGCGGTCTTCAGGTCCTGCAGCATCAAGTGGTAACCACCGGGCTTGAGTTCCACCGTGGCACCGGCCGGCAGGTCCAGCACCGGCACTGCGCGCATACGCATGACGTCACCCTCCATTTTCATTTCGTGCACTTCGGCCACACCGGCCACGGGAGTGCTGACGCCCACCAGGCGAGCGCCTTCCTTGGCGGTGATCTTCATGAACCCGCCGGTGCCTTTTTGGCCCTGCACGGTGGTACGCACCCAGGCGTCCTGCACCTGGATGGCTTGCGCAAACAGCGGGCCGCTGGCCAGGGCCAGGGTTGCGGCAAAAAGTTTGAGGGAGATTTTGGTCATGGTGTGAGTCTGAAGTGGTTGCAGTGTTGGGCCGTATCAGTGTTGGTGCCCGCCGGCGGCTTCGGACGGAATGACGTCCAGCAGCACGGCGGGGCGCGCCAGGCCCTTGGTGGAGGTGCCGGTGGCGGGCACCTGCGCCCAATCCACGGCCACGCTGTCACAGGTCTGCAGCACCTTGAACCACATCGGCCCGGCCTTGTCGCCAAGACTGCCGCGCAGCACAAACTCGTCGAAGTAGGCATCGGGCAAGGCATTCGCGGGTGAGGCGGCGGTCCAGGTGATTTCGGCCACGTCGTCGGTCACGGTTTTGCCGTGGCTGGTGACGGGCTGGGCCAGGGGCGCACGCCGTACCTGAACCGTCCAGCCGGCCTTGGGCATGGGCCGTGCGCCGCTGAAGCCAGCCGGCAACTGCACACGCAATGCCGTGGTGGCGGCACCGTCACAGCCGTGGCCAACGTTGAAGACAGCTTTGTAGCCACCGTTGGCCAGCGCCGCTGGCTCGGCCAGACTGACGTGCGCAAAAGCTTGGCCTGCGCTCATGGCGGCTGCGGCAATAGCTATAAATTTAAGAGTGCTCAAAGAATTTTTCATGGTCAATAGGGTCGGAATGGCGTTGCGCCACGATGGCGCAGTGGTGTCTGACGTTCAGACAAGTCGGCCCGGCCTGGCCACAGCACAAGATGCGACACCAGCCGGGAGAGCAATCAGTAACGTCAGACCTGCGGCGGACCACGCGCCGGCAATGGCGCAGCCGCCGTGGCAACCCAGGGCGCTGAAGCCTGGCCATGCAACACGTGGCGCAGCCACGGCGGCGGTGCCAAGGGCTCGCCTGAAAGCACTGGCGGAGGTGCGCCGGACGCCATACACAGCGGGCAGTCCAGCGTGTGGCCGGCCAGCCGCGGAGCTGCACTGTCCTCAGCGTCTCCCGCCTTCTGCACCAGTTTGACCACACCGGCGCTGCTGCACACCAACTCCATGGCCTGTGGACGCACCATGGGTGAGGCCATCGCCACACCCAGAGCCAGCAGCCACCAGCAACACACCCAGCGCGCCATGCGGCGAGCGATCTGGTGGACGGCTGTGTGTTGTGGCATGCGCGCATTATGCCCAGCGGCTGGCTCCGGGCCGGGCATGCACCCGACGCACAGAGGGGATCAGCCCAGCAAGCCTTGCCGCAGAATCTTGCCGTTAAATGCACTAAGCTCGCCGCATGCAAAGCCTCTTTCACTTCGCTTTCCACGTCCGCGATCTAGACGTGGCGCGCCAGTTCTACGGCGCCGTTCTGGGCTGCACCGAAGGGCGCAGCACCGACACCTGGGTCGACTTCGACTTCTTCAGCCACCAGATTTCGCTGCACCTGGGCGAACCGTTTGCCACCACCCGCACCGGGCGTGTGGGTGAGCACCTCGTGCCCATGCCGCATTTCGGCCTAGTGCTGGCACTGCCCGACTGGCAGGCTATGGCCGCGCGCTTGCAGGCCGCCGGCACCGAGTTTGTGCTCAAGCCCCAGGTGCGTTTTGAAGGCGAGCCGGGTGAACAATGGACCATGTTCTTCTGCGATCCCTTCGGCAACCCGCTGGAGATCAAAGGGTTTCGCTCGCTTGACGCCTTGTACGCCAAGTAGGCTTCTTCGCGGCTGAACGCCCATGGGCTACACCTTCGCCTCCGCCACCATTCTGTTGCTGCTGATCACCGATCCGCTGGGCAATATTCCGGTGTTTGCCAACGCCCTGCGCAACGTGCCGCAAGAGCGCCGGGCACGCGTGATCCTGCGCGAGGTGTTGATCGCCTTCATGCTGCTGCTGGCCTTCATGTTCATGGGCGACAGGTTCTTGCGCGTCATGGGCCTGAGCCAGCTGTCACTGCAGATTGGCGGCGGTGTGGTGTTGTTCTTGATTGCCTTGCGCATGATTTTTCCGCACCCCGAGCAGGCGGACGCTGAGTCCAGCGTGGAGCCGCTGATTGTGCCGCTGGCCATTCCCATGCTGGCCGGCCCTTCGGCCCTGGCCACGGTGCTGCTGCTGGTAGCCCAGGCGCCCGAGCGGCGCCTTGAATGGGTGGCCGCACTCAGCGTGACCATGGCGGTATGCGCCGTGGTGCTGCTGTTGGCCGAGCGCATACAGCGCGTGCTGGGAGAACGTGTGGTCACCGCCTTCGAGCGGCTGATGGGCCTGGTGCTGGTGGCCGTGTCGGTGGAAATGCTGATCCGCGGCGTGAAGATGCTGGCGGCCGAAATGCCGCACTGAACTTCGTCGACAGTCCTCAAAAAAAGCCCCTGCACGGCAACACCGGCAGGGGCTTTTTGCTGGGCGGTCAGCAGCGTCAGTCGAGCTTCACACCCGTGGTCTGAATGATCGGGCCCCAGCGCTTGGCTTCGCTGCGTGCAAAGCTGTGGAACTGCTCAGGTGTGCCGCTCAGCGACTCCATGCCAAAGTCGCTCATGCGCTTTTGCACTTCGGCATTGGCCAAGGCCTTGTTGAGTTCGCCATTCAGCTTGGCGACCAGGGGCGCAGGCATGGCGGCCGGGCCAAGCAGGCCCTGGAAGGCAAAAACTTCGGAGTTGGCCACACCGGCTTCGGCCAGGGTGGGCACATTTGGCAACTGCGGCACACGTTTGGCCGAGCCAATCGCCAACACACGCACCTTGCCGCTCTTGATGATGGGCAGACCGGCGGCCAGGTCGAGGAACATACAACGCACCTGGCCACCCATCACATCTTGCATGGCGGGTGCCGCGCCGCGGTAAGGGATGTGTGTGATGAAGGTGCCGGTGCGCGCCTTGAACATTTCCATCGCCAGGTGGTGCGGCGAACCATTGCCGGGCGAGGCGTAGTTCAGGTCGCCGGGCTTGGCCTTGGCATAGGCGATGAAATCCTTGACGGTTTTGACATCGAAGTCCGGGTTCACCACCAGCGCCAACGGAAACCGGCTGATGCCGCCGATGTAGGTAAAGCTGCTGTCGGGGTTGAACGGCAGGCGGTTGAACAGGTGTTCGTTATAGGCCAGCAAGGCGTTGTCGGCGGACATCACGGTGTAACCATCGGGCTTGGCCGTGGCCACCACTTGCGCGCCTATGTTGGTCGAGGCGCCGGGACGGTTGTCCACCAGCAACGGCTGGCCCACGGAGGCGCGCATGGCTTCGGCCACCGCGCGCGCCAACACATCCGTGCCGCCACCTGCGGGGTAGGGCACGATCCAGCGAATGGCCTGGCTCGGGTATTCGTTTTGGGCGCGTGCCCAAGGTGCGGCCATACCGGCGGCCGAGGCCGCAAAGGTGGTCAAAAGGGTGCGACGTTGCATGTGTTGTCTCCTGGTTATGTTTTTAAGCCCACCGCAGCGGCGGCGGATCACACGGGGGCGGTGATTTCCTGGTCTATGGCACCAAACAGGCTTTGACCATCGGCGGTCTTCATTTCGATCTTGATGCTGTCACCAAACTTCATGAACTCGGTGCTGGGCTGGCCATCTTGAATGGTTTCAATGCAGCGCTTTTCGGCGATGCAGCTATAACCCTTGGGCCATTGCATCTTGCCTTTGACTTCCACCCCCTTGTTGCTGACCGTGCCCGAACCAACGATGCTGCCCGCACGCACGTTGCGTGTCTTGCAGATGTGCGCCACCAACTGACCGAAGTGGAAGGTCATCTCGGGGCCCGCATCGCAGTTGCCGACCTTGCGGCCATTCCAGGTGCTTTGCAAGGGCAGGTGCAGGCGGCCTTGTTGCCAGGCATCGCCGAGTTCATCCAAGGTCACAGCCACCGGGCTGAAGGCCGTGGCGGGCTTGCTTTGGAAGAAGCCAAAACCCTTGGCCAACTCGGCCGGAATCAGGTTGCGCAGGCTCACATCGTTGACCAGCATCACCAGGCGGATGGCGTCGAGCGCCTGCTCAGGTGTGGAACCCATGGCCACGTCGCCGGTCACCACGGCGATCTCGGCTTCAAAGTCTATGCCCATGGCTTCATTCGGCACCACCACCGGGTCCATGGGGCCGATGAAATCGTCGCTGCCGCCCTGGTACATCAACGGATCGGTGTAGAACGTGGCGGGCACTTCGGCGTTGCGCGCCTGGCGCACCAGTTCCACATGGTTGATGTAGGCCGAGCCATCGGCCCACTGGTAGGCGCGCGGCAGCGGGGCCATACATTGCTTGGGGTCGAACGGGAAGGCGTGGCGTGCTTTGCCCTGGTTCAGCGCGTCGTACAGGTCCTGCAACTGCGGACTGATGAAGCCCCAGTCGTCCAGCACTTGCTGCATCCGGTGGGCGATGCCAGTCGCATAATGGGCCGTGCTCAGGTCACGCGAAACCACCACGAGTTGGCCATCACGCGAGCCGTCTTTGTAGGTTGCAAGTTTCATGGGAATCAGTCTCCGATCAGTCGCTGTCTAAGGTCAGATGATGTTGCCATTGTGGCGCTGTGTCGCTTCGCCGCATGTCAGATAAATTACGAATAGTTAAATTTATTCTACTAAACGAAATTACAGGAATTCTAGTGCAAGTGGAAATTGACGAGGGCGACGGCTCCGAGAAGGCCCGTGCGGGCATTCAATCGGTAGAGGTAGGTTTTACGCTGCTGGAGGTGATGGCCCAGGCGCGTGGCCCGCTGATGCTGCGCGATCTGGCCAGCAGCGCCCAGATGAGTGCGGCCAAAGCACACCGCTACCTGGTGAGTTTCCAGCGCATGGGCTTGGTCATCCAAGACGCCCGGGACAACCGCTACGACCTGGGCCCCGCCAGCCTGCGGCTGGGTTTGGCGGCGCTCTCAAGGCTGGACGCGGTGCAACTGGCACGCGAGCGCATAGTCCAACTGACGGCAGAGATCGGCCATACGCTGGCGCTGGCGGTCTGGGGCAACCATGGGCCCACCATCGTGCATTGGCAGGAGTCGCCGGAATCGGTCACGGTGAATCTGCGGCTGGGTGATGTGATGCCGCTGCTGTCGTCGGCCACCGGCCGCTGTTTCGCGGCCTATGTTTCGCAAGAAGCGGTGGCGCCGCTGCTGGCGCACGAATTGGCGCGCGCCCAGAAAATGGGCCGCAACACCCCCTTGCCCACCAACCAGGCCGACCTGCAAACCCTGCTGGCCGAAGTACGCACACATGGCGCGGGACGGGTGGTGGGTGATTTGCTACCCGGCATTGGCGGCTTTTGCGCGCCTATCTTCGATGCCAACGGCCACCTCGCATTGGGGCTGGTCGCACTCGGTGCGTTGAGCGACTTTGACGTAGCCTGGGGCGGCGCCATCCACGCCCCACTGTGTGCAGCCGCAACCCAACTCTCACACGATCTGGGTTACAAGGCTTGAAAAAAGAAGCCGCCGCCGCCCAAGGTTCGCGTTACGGCTGGATCGGCCTGCCGATGCGGCCATTGCTATTACTGCTGGTCCTGGTGCTGTTGGTGCATTTTTTCATTCTGCGTGTCCTGCCCATGCCGTCGCTGGCATTGGCGCCGAATGCGACACGCGCCTTCAGCACACGCACGCTGACACCCCCGCCACCCGTCGCCGCGCCCGCGCCGGTTGCCGTTGCCCCGATACCCAAGCCCAAGCCAAAACCCAAACCACGCCCGGCACCGCTAAAGCCGGCACCGGTGATGGAAGACCCAAGCCCAACACCCGCCGCAGAAAGTGACAGCGCCACGGCGGCCACGGCCGTCGCAGAGGCCACCGACCCCAGCGCCGCCGGCCCGCTTGCGCTCGCCAGCGCAGCCGAATCCGCCGCGTCTGCGGCACAGGCGGCGGCCTCGGCTGCAGAAGCCGCCCAAACCGCTGCATTGGAAGCGCCGCCGCAGCATCCACCGAAAAACCGCAACACGGCGCTCGGGCCGGTCAACATCCCCGGCTCCTTGCGCATCAAATATGACGTGTTCGGCGAAGCCAAGAAACTCACCTACCGCGCGCGCTCCGAGGTGCTCTGGCAACACGATGGCAGCCACTACACACTCAAAAACACCGTCAGCGCCTTCCTCATCGGCTCACGCACCTGGAGCAGCGAGGGCGACATCACACCCGAAGGCCTGGCGCCCAGACGTTTCTCGGACAACTGGCGCAAAGAGCTGGCGGCACATTTCGAGCGCGACAAGGGCCGCGTGATCTTCAGCGCCAACACACCCGAGGCGCCATTGCTCAGCGGCGCACAAGACCGCATGAGCCTGTTGATGCAGTTGTCTGCGATGTTTGCCGGCGCATCGGCCAACTACCCGCCGGCCACCACCATCTCCATGCAAATCATTGGGCCGCGCGACGCCGAGGTCTGGCTGTTCACGGTGAACGGCCCCGAAACCCTGTCGCTGCCCAACGGCCAGATCGACACCCTCAAGGTCAGCCGCAACCCACGCAAAGAGTTTGACCAGACGGTGGAGGTGTGGTTCTCACCCTCGCAGCAGTACCTGCCGGTACGGCTGAAGATCACCCAGGCGAATGGCGACTATGTCGACCAGCGCATGCTGGAGATAGAAGCCAACTGAAATCCAGCCCGAAGTTCGGCGCAGAACCGCCTTGAAATTCGGCCGGCAGCACCAAAGTGAGGTACATCGCGGACATGAACCGCCTGTAGCGTCATAAAAGTCGCACAAATTGCGAATAAACGCAGCTTTTTGGCCACAGTTCAATACATTCACGCCTTGGCGGGAGTATCTTGGACAGGCCTTCACCACATCTGAAAGGAGCCGCCATGAACACCCTCTACGACTCGGAATCTTTTGCAGTTGTGCACATGCAGCCCAACGCCGTTGACGGCGAAGCGGCCGACATCCAACACATGAGCACCGGCCGCCCCATCGCCCCCGGGCGCGCCACGGCTCCGTACATGGAGCGCCATGGTTTTGAGATTGTCGACAAACGCTCGGGCAAAGAGGTTTACCTTGATGGTTCCTGGGCCGAGCTGTTCCAGCAGCATATTTCGGCCTGGCAGTTGAACACCCCTTCGCAGGAAGAAGTCGAAGACACGCTGGAACGTTATGCCGAACTGGCGCAAAACCCTGTAGTCGTGCACTAAGCCACAAAAGTCACAGCGCCAGACGGCGGGCAGCCCTTCCAAGGGCGCCCGCCTTTTTTACGCCTGCCGCGCCACCGCCCAGCGGTACAGCGGTTCCACCAGAATCAGCACCGCTATCAAGCGGCAAACCTGAAACGCCGTCACCACGGGCGCCCCCAGTTGCAGCACCTTGGCGGTGATCGACATCTCGGCAATGCCGCCGGGTGACGTGGCCAGCAGCATGGTTGCCGGGTGCAGGCCAGTGGCCCAGGCCATGGCCCAGCCCATGAGGGCGCATACCAGCATCATCGCCAAGGTACCCAAGGCCACGGCCCCCAGCCAACGCGGGGCGGTATGCACAAAACCCGCCGTGAAACGCACACCCAGGCTGATGCCTATGAGCAATTGCGCCGCATTCAGCATCCAGCTGGGAATGGCGGTGAGCTCTATCTCAAACATCGTCAGGCCCATACACACCAGCAATGGCCCGAGAAACCATGGGTTGGCACGCCCCAGGCGTTGCATCAGCCAGGCGCCCGCGCCCGTGCCCAGCGCCAGCCAAGCAAAGCCGCTCCACGAGACATCGCGCGGGCCGGCGGGTGTCAGCGCAATGCCGTGCAAGCCGCTGAACTGCAGCGCCAGCGGAATCAGCAAGGTCACCAACAAAATGCGCAGCGTATGGGCCGAGGCCACCAAATCGGTACGGGCACCCGCACGCTCGGCCAGCAGCGTCATCTCGGAAGCGGCGCCGATCGCGGCCGCGAAGTAATTAGTGGCGCGCGATTGAGGACTGGCAGGCACCTGCAACCCCGCCGCACGCACCCGCTGCAGCCACAAACCAAACAAGGCGCCCAGGCCCAGCGCCCAGAGAATGCCCAAGGCGATGGCCCACCACAAACTGACGACCAGGGCGGTGGTCTGTGGCGTGAAGTAAAGGCCCAATGCCGTGCCTATGAGCCACTGCCCGCCATTGCGCAACGGGCCCCAGCTCAACGTGGGCAAACCCATTACAGACGCTACGGCCGTGGCCAGCAAGGGGCCCAACATCCACGGCAATGGTGTGTGCAAAACAATGCACAACTGCGCGGCGACCCACGCCAAAGTTATAGTACCCAGCACCCGTAGCAACAACATTTTTTCCTTCAAGCGCGTCTAAAAGCGCGCTCAGCACCCAGCCAGCAAGAGTCCGATCATGCCAGCCAGTGCCATACCTTTCACAGCTATGCCACACCGCTTGACCAAATCCCTGACACTGATCGCCACTTTGGCCTTGGCCGCCTGCGGCACCATCACCACGCCAACCACCACGGCCGACGTGGCTCAACGCGTCAGCAGCCTGCTGCCAGCCGACGCGATTCTGCTGGGCGAAAAACACGACATTGCCGAACACCAACAACTGCACCAGCAAGTGACCGCCGCGCTCGCCGCACGTGGCCAGTTGGCCGCGCTGACGCTAGAGATGGCCGACCTTGGCGGCAGCACCGCCGGCCTGCCGCGCAACGCCTCCGATGCCGAGGTACAAAAAGCCCTGCGCTGGAACGACGCCGGCTGGCCGTGGAAGGCCTATGGCCCGGCCGTGATGACGGCGGTGGCCGCCGGTGTGCCGGTGCTCGGCGCCAACCTGCCGCGCAGCCAGATGCGCCAGGCCATGGGCAACAACGGGCTAGACCCGCTGTTGCCCCCCGCCCAACTGCAGGCCCAGCAAAACGCCATCCGCGCCGGCCACTGCAACCAGTTGCCCGAGAGCCAGATCGCGCCCATGACCCGCATCCAGATCGCCCGCGACCAGACCATGGCACAAACCGTTGCGGCGGCGGTGGTGCCGGGCAAAACCGTGCTGCTGTTAGCCGGTGGCGGCCACGTTGACCGCGCTCTGGGTGTGCCGCACTACCTGCCCGCCACACTCAGCGTGAAGGCCGTGGAGTTTGCGCCTGCCGGTGCCGCTCCTGCTGCTGCGCGCGGCGCGGTGTTTGATGTCGCCTGGGCCACGGCAGCAGCGCCAGAAAAAGACTACTGCGCCGAACTCAGCAAAACGCTGAAGCGGGATTGACCGGATCGGCCAGGCGCTGCCAACCAAAACGTAAAGCAACGGTTCTGGCCAGGTGCGGCAACGCCGCCAGAAACGCTTTGAGCACGCGTTAAACCACCGAGTCGAAGAACGCGCTGACCATGCGTGTGCTGCGCCGCTCCGCGAGGCACAACAAATGTGCATACGTATAAATCTTCGCATCGCTGATGCTGACCAGGTGCAAGCCCGGATCGGCGATGTACTCCACGGTAGAGACAGCGGCAATCCCAATTCCCTGCAACACCGCCTCGCGTATCACCTCGCGGCTGCCTATTTCCATCACCGCCACGGGTGTCACACCCGCCGATTGCAAGGCCAGCTCCAGCGCCTTGCGGGTGGTCGAGCCTTGTTCACGCACGATCATGCGTTCGTCCTGCAGATCGCGCAGCTTGATGCTGCGCCGTCCCGCAAAGCGGTGCTGGCTGGAGACAAAAATCGCCACCGGTTGTTTGCTGAACGGCACGGAAAGAAACCGCTCGTCGTGCACCAGTTGCGCCAGCACACCGACGTCGGCACGGTAGTCGAGCAGGCGGTCCAGCACATCGCGTGAGTTGCCGGTGCTGACACTCACCTTGATGTCGGGATAGTGCTCGTTGAAATCGGCCAGCATCTTGGTCACGTGGTAAGGGCCCACCGCCGCCACACGCAACTGCCCGGAACGCAGTTCGCCTGAGTCCTTCAGCAGGCTCACCGCATCGGCTTCAAGCGCAAAGATCTGCTGCGCCAGCTGCATCAACTGCTCGCCAAACGGCGTCAGCTGCACACGTTTTCCGCGCCGGTGAAACAGCTCCACCCGATAACTCTCTTCGAGAAAGCGCACCTGCGTGGTGACCGTGGGCTGGCTCACGTGCAGGTGTGTGGCGGCCTTGGTGAAGCTGCCGGTTTTGGCCACCGCATAAAACGAACGCAATTGAGTCAAACGCATGTTCAAGCCTGCCCAAAGATGTATTCATAAATTCTATAGAACAAGCGAAATCTTTGAATTTGTCGTTAGTTTGATAAGGTGGTGTACTGCCCTCAGAGCACTTCAGCCGTCAGCAGAATGGCAAAGCGCTTCGACCTTTTGCAGGCTTGCGCCGACTAAAGGGCACCGTTAGGCATTCACAACAAACTGGAGACAAAACCATGATGAATCGCAGGAATGTGATCGTCGGCACCGCAGCCGCCGCTGTCGCGGGGTTTACCCTGCCCGCACGTTCACAGCAAGTTTTGACCGTTGGTCTGATCCCCTCTGAAGACTCGCGCGCCATGATCGCCAACAGCCAAAAGATGATGGACATGTTGTCCAGCGCACTGGGCATGTCGGTCAAACCCTTTGTTGCGGCCGACTACAACGGTGCCATCGAGGCGCTACGCTCCAAACGCCTGGACGTGGCCTATCTCGGGCCGTTTTCCTATGTGCTTGGTGCGTCGATTGCCGACATCGAAGCCTTTGCGGTGGCTGAGACCAAAAAGGCCGGTCGCTCCTTCTACTACAGCCAGATCATGGCGCACAAAGACAGCGGCATCAAAACCGTCGCCGACCTCAAGGGCAAGACCTTTGCGTTTGTCGACCCCACCTCCACCTCTGGCCATTTGTTCCCCAAAGCCGGCTTGATCAAGGCCGGTTTCAACCCGGACAAAGATTTTGGCCGCGTGATCTTCTCCGGCTCACACGACTCCAGCGCCATTGCGGTGCAAAACAAAAAGGTCGATGCGGCCGCCATTGCCGACCGCATTCTGGATGCGGCCATCGCCAAGGGTTTGGCCAAACGCGAGGACCTGGTGCAGGTCTGGCGCTCCGATCCGATTCCGGAATCACCAACGGTGTGGCGCCGAGACCTGCCGGCCGACTTGAAGACACGCATCCAGGCCGCCTTCCTGCAGGTGAAAGACATTCCGTGGTCGGACCAGGGTTTGCTCAACGGCTTCCACCCGACGAATGATGCGGCCTACAACATCATTCGCGAGACCGCGAAGATCCTCAACCTCGATCTGAAGCAAATGAAATGATCGAGATCCGCAACCTCACCAAGCGTTACGGCGACTTTGTCGCCCTGAACGATGTCAGCCTGACCGCCAAACCCGGCGAGTTTGTCGTCATCCTCGGCGCCTCAGGCGCGGGCAAATCGACCTTGCTGCGTTGTATCAACCACCTCGCCGAACCATCGGGCGGCGAGATCCGCGTCAACGGCGAACTGTCGCGCGGCGACCGCGCCGGCCTGCGCAAGGTGCGCCGCGATGTGGCCATGATCTTCCAGCACTACAACGTGGTGCCGCGCCTGTCGGTGCTGAAGAACGTGCTCACCGGCCGCCTGGGTTCCATGCCCGCCGTGTTGTCGTGGTTCCAGTGGTTTCCGCGCGAAGACATCGCCGTGGCGCGTGAATGCCTGCGCCGTGTGGAGATGGAACACAAGGCCGACGTGCGCACCGACACCCTCTCCGGCGGGCAGAAGCAGCGCGTGGGCATTGCCCGCGCCCTGGCCCAGCGGCCCAAGGTGATCCTGGCGGACGAGCCGGTCGCCAGCCTTGACCCCAAGACCTCGCGCAAGGTACTGCGTTATCTGCAGCAGGCCAGCCTGGAGTCGGGCATCACCGTGATCTGCAACCTGCACCAGGTGGACTACGCGCGTGAGTTCGGCCAGCGTGTGATTGGTGTGGCCGGTGGCCGCATCGTCTTCGAAGGCGGCCCGGACGAGCTCACCGAAGAAGTGCTGCAACGCATCTACCCCGGTGGTCTGGAAGACGCCACCCCCGTGCCGGTTTCGGTGGCGTCCCCTCCCGCCGCCGCCAGCGCGCCCGCCGTTCCGCTGCCCACGGCAGCCCACCACCTCGCCCTGGAGCAAACATGATCAGCATAGGACGCTACAACCTGCTCGTGGCCAAGAGCAGCGGCAACGACGGATGGTGGAAGTACGCAGCCGCTTTTGTGGCCGGCGTGGCCGTCTTCTACTGGGCCGGCATTGGCAGCCAGATCAGTGTGACGGAGCTGATGAAGGGCCTTCCCTGGATCGCCGACTTCCTGGGCCGCATGTTGCCGCCACACTGGGAGTTCATGCAGCAGTTGGTGAAGCCGGCCATAGAGACCGTGCAAATTGCGCTGTGGGGCACCTTGCTTGCCTTCATCCTGGCGGTGCCGGTGTGTTTTCTGGCGGCACGCAACATCTCGCCCAACCTGGTGGTGTTTCACTTCATGCGGCAGGTGCTCAACATCGCCCGCGGCATCAACGAAATCATCCTGGCGTTGATCTTCGTCGCCGCGGTGGGGCTGGGGCCCTTCCCGGGTGTGCTGGCCCTGGGCCTGCACGGTGCGGGCATGCTCGGCAAGTTTTTTGCCGAGTCGATCGAAGACATAGACCAGGGCCCGATAGAAGCCTTGCGCTCCACCGGAGCCGGCCCCATACAGATCATCATCTTCGGCGTGTTGCCGCAGGTGGTCACCTCCTGGATTGCCGTGCTGCTGTACCGCTTTGAAACCAATCTCCGGCAGGCCACGGTGCTCGGCATGGTGGGCGCGGGCGGCATAGGCTTCGAATTGGTGGGCAGCATGAAGCTGTTCCAGTACCAGGACACCGCCACCTGCATTCTGGTGATCGTCGCCATGGTGATGGCCGCCGACTACATCTCCAGCAAGCTGCGCGCATGGATTCAACAGGGAGCACGTTAATGAAATCGGACAACTTCACTCTTTCGGTCAACGGCCGCGAATACCACAAGCCGGCGCAACCGGTGGTGGTGGTGTGTGTCGACGGCTGCGAGCCGGACTACATCACCCAGGCCATCCAGGCCGGTGTGGCGCCCTTCATGAAGAAGCTGCTGGCACAAGGCACTTCACTGCTCGGCGACTGCGTGGTGCCCAGCTTCACCAACCCCAACAACCTGTCCATCGTGACCGGCGCACCACCCTCGGTGCACGGCATCTGCGGCAACTTCTTTCTGGACACCGCAGCCGGCAAGGAAGTGATGATGAACGACCCGGCCTATCTGCGGGCCGGAACCATACTCGCGGCCTTCTCCAGGGCCGGTGCCAGCGTGGCCGTGGTCACCGCCAAAGACAAGCTGCGCACTTTGCTAGGCCATGAAATGCACGGCATCTGTTTCTCGGCCGAGAAGGCCGATCTCGCCACCGAGGCCAATGGCGGCATCGACAAGGTGTTGGAACTGGTGGGCAAACCAGTGCCCTCGGTCTACAGCGCCGACCTGAGCGAGTTTGTCTTCGCCGCCGGTGTGCGCTTGATGGAAACGCGCCGCCCCGATCTGATGTATTTGTCGACCACCGACTACGTGCAGCACAAATGTGCGCCGGGCACCGAAGGTGCAAATGCTTTCTACGCCATGATGGACGGCTATCTTGCGCAACTCGACGCGCTGGGCGCCGTCATCGCCATCACCGCCGACCACGGCATGAGCCCGAAAACCGACGCCCTCGGCAGACCCCAGGTGGTGTTTCTGCAGGAAGTGCTCGACGCCCTCGACGGCGGCACGGCCAACCGCGTGATCCTGCCCATCACCGACCCCTACGTGGTGCACCACGGTGCGCTGGGCTCATTCGCCACGGTGTACCTGGCGCCCGGTGTCGACGTGGCCGAGACCGCCGCCACCTTGCAGCGTGTGGTCGGCATAGAGCAGGTGCTCACGCGCGCCCAGGCCGCCGAGAAGTTTGAACTGCCGCCCGACCGCATTGGCGACCTGATCGTGGTGTCCGACCACCTGACGGTACTCGGCACCCGCGCCAAGGAGCACGACCTCACCGGCCTCACCGTGCCGCTGCGCTCCCACGGTGGAGTCTCGGAGCAAAAGGTGCCGCTGCTCTTCAACCGCAAGCTGCAGCAGCTGGACGCTACACGCCGCCTGCGCAACTTCGACATCTTTGACCTTGCGCTGAACCACACCGTGCGCGTCGCAGCGCCAGTGAGTGCCTAGCGCCTAGGAGCCACCATGACCGCCAACTACTACAACCCCGTACACACGGTGTACGGGGCAGGGGCTCTGTCTTCCCTGCCAAAGCTGCTGCGTGGCCGCCGCGCCGCTGTGGTCACCTTTCCCGAGGCCCGCATGCTGGGCCTGGTGAGCAGGCTGGAAGACATTCTGGGCGCGCAACTGGCCTGTGTGATAGACCGCATCCATCCCAACCCTGACGTGCAGGAACTGTCTGAAACCTATGACACTTTCTGGCGCGACCATGCCGAGGTGGAAGCCATCATCGCCGTGGGTGGTGGCAGCGCCATCGACACCGCCAAGGCCTTGATGGTGGCCAACGAAAGTGGTCGCTTCGCGCAACTGGTGGCTGGCCTCGCCGACGAACAGCCTTTTACGCCCACGCGCTTCAAAGCGCTGATCGCCGTGCCCACCACCGCCGGCACGGGCAGCGAGGTCACACCCTGGGCCACGATATGGGACCGTGCACGGCAGAAGAAACATTCGCTGCACCTGCCGCAAACCTGGCCCGAGTGTGCGTTGATAGACCCGCAGCTGATGTTGTCACTGCCCGCCTCGGTCACGCTGCAAAGCGGCCTGGATGCGTTGTCGCACGCATTGGAATGCATCTGGAATGTCAACGCCAACCCGGTTTCGGACGCGCTGGCCGTGACCGCCATCCACGAGATCCTGGAGGTGCTGCCCAAGCTGATGCAACAACTCGACGATGTGGCTTTGCGTGGCCGCATGGCGCTGGCCGCGATGCAGGCCGGACTGGCCTTCTCCAACACCAAGACCGCCCTGGCGCATTCGATCTCCTACGAGATGACTTTGCGTTATGGCCTGGCACACGGCATTGCGTGTTCGTTCTCGCTGCCCATGGTGCTGCGCAGCGCCCTGGGCCAGCGCCCGGACCGCGACGCGGTGCTCACCCGCGCGCTGGGCGCGCCCCTGGCCGAAGCCCCCGAGCGCCTCGCCGCCTTTATCGAGGGCCTGGGTGTGAAAACCAATTTTGGCGACTACGGCGTCTCGGACCAGGAAGCAAAAGAAATGGTTTTGCATGCGCAAGGCGGCGCACGCGGCAAGAACTTCATAGGCCACAAGGTTTTGCTGGAGAGCAGAATATGAACGCACGCATTCTCATCAAAGACAGCCACGACTTCCGCGCCGAAACCCTGCGCATCGGTGGTGAACGCGTGGCACGCGAACGCACGTTGAACGTGCTCAATCCCTACACCCAGGAGCGTGTGGGCACCGTGCCGCTGGCGACGCTGGAGGACGTGCGCCATGCCTACCGCCTGGCCCAGGCGTATCGCCCGCAGTTGTCGCGCTACGAACGCTCGAATATCCTGCAGCGCGCATCGACCATCCTGCGTGAGCGCACGGTCGAGGCGTCGAAGATCATCACCATGGAATCGGGCCTGTGCCGCAAGGACTCGATGTATGAGATTGGCCGCGTTGCCGACGTGCTGGTGTTCGGCGCCAACGAAGCGCTGCGCGACGACGGCCAGGTGTTTTCGTGTGATCTCACGCCGCACGGCAAAAAGCGCAAGGTCATCACCATGCGCGAGCCGCTGCAGGGCGTGATCACCGCCATCACGCCGTTCAACCACCCGATGAACCAGGTGGCGCACAAGGTGGTCCCGAGCATCGCCACCAACAACCGCATGGTGTTGAAGCCATCGGAGAAGGTGCCACTGTCAGCCTACTTTCTGGCCGACGTGTTGTACGAGGCCGGCCTGCCACCCGAGATGTTCCAGGTGCTCACCGGCGACCCGCGCGAGATCGCCGACGAGATGCTGACCAACCCGCATGTCGACCTGATCACCTTCACCGGCGGTGTGCCGATTGGCAAGTACATCGCCCAGAAAGCCGGCTACCGCCGCATCGTGCTGGAGCTGGGCGGCAACGACCCGCTGATCGTGATGGAGGACGCCGATCTGGAACGTGCCTCCGACCTCGCGGTGCAGGGCTCGTACAAGAACTCCGGGCAACGCTGCACCGCAGTGAAACGCATGCTGGTGCAACAGTCGGTGGCGGCACGTTTCACCGAACTCGTCGTCGAGAAGACACAACGCTGGAAACACGGCGACCCGGCTGACGAGGCCATGGACATGGGCACCGTGATCGACGAGGCCGCCGCACGCCAGTTCGAAGCACTGGTGGACGAAGCCGTGGCGCAAGGTGCGCGCGTGCTGACGGGCCACCACCGCGAAGGCGCCTTGTTTGCGCCCACGGTGCTCGACCGGGTGCGCCCCGAGATGACCCTGGTGCGCGAAGAAACCTTTGGCCCGGTGTCACCCATCCTGAGCTTCAAAGACATAGACGAAGCCATTCACATCTCCAACGGCACGGCCTACGGTTTGTCGTCCGGCATCTGCAGCGACCGCATGGACCACCTGACGCGTTTTGCCAAGGAGCTGAACGTGGGCACGGTGAACGTCTGGGAGGTGCCGGGCTACCGCATCGAACTCACACCCTTCGGCGGCATCAAGGACTCGGGCCTGGGCTACAAGGAAGGTGTGCAGGAGGCAATGAAATCGTTCTGCAACGGCAAGACGTTCACCATGCCGTGGTGAAGCTTGAGCATCAGCAGGCCGGGTCTTCGCGGCGCGCCGCCGCATAGGCTTGCCGTTCGAAGAAGTTGCCCATGTAGCCATCACGGCCATGGGCGACTGCCCACAAACTCGACAACGCATAGGCTGGCAAAAAGAAGATGCCCCAACGCTCGTACTGCCGCATGTGTACCTGCTCGTGGGTGCGCAGTGCAGTCAACTCGTGGTGGTTTGTGGCCAGGATCACATGGCCCAAGGTCATGGCGCCGAAACAGTAGGGGTGTGGCAACGCGGCCAAGCGCTGGCCTAGCCAGCCGCCGTGAAACTCCACGGCACCGGCCTCTATGCGCGCCTTGGCTCCCAAGCCGAGCATGACAAGCCCGAACAACAATCCGAGCAAGGTGTTTGGCGCCACCCAAACGTATAAGACGAATCGAAAATGCATACGCAAGTCAGAATCTAGAAATCCCGCGTTCAGCTCACCGGGCAACCGTGCAACGATTCATATGCTGTAAAGGCGCCGAACAATTGCACGTGTTGGCATGTGCAGGTCAAACAGTACTTCGACCCTGTCGCCGCGGGACAACAACAGCACATCCTTCGTTTTATGGACGGGCATCCATGAGGCGACCAATGCATCCTGGTGCATAAATTCAAATTCAAGCCGTCCTCTATCCTTGACCATTCGCAACCCGGTCACTTGGCCCCATGCACTTTGGCCATGGGCAAAAAGCCAGGCGATTCTTCTGTAGCGCCAAAGAAGCAAAGCCGTAAACACCACACTGGCGATACCTGCAAACCAAATGGGCAAAGGCGCCGCACCACGATGCAGGTACGGAAAGCCAAAATGGATAAGCCAAACAATCGGTATCGCAATAGACGCGGCAAGTGCAGGCCAGTCGTTCCAAACGACCTTGCGAGGGCTGGGCTTCATCACGCTCAAAATGTTTCGCTCCATGGCTGAATTACATGGCGCGAAGTACCCACGTGTGGTCCGTTCGGTTTACTCAGGCCGCAGCAGCCCGACTCAACCGATCCAGCACACCTTCCCAGCGCGCATCCTCGGGCGGTGTCTCCACCCAGATCAAGCGCACCTTCTGTGCATCTAGCGCACGCAGGTCGGCGAACAGGCGGCGGGCGGCGGCTTCGGCGTCGTCGGGCATGTACTGCAGCAGCACTTTGGGTGAGCGGCTGCGCAGCTTGGTGCGCGTGTAGATGGCGATGCTGACAGCGGGCTCGGGGCCAGCCTCATCACCCAGCAGGTCTAGCGCCTGCTGCAGCTCACCAGTCGACATCAGCCGCAGCTTGGCACTCGGGGCGTAGTGCGCCACCAGGGTGCCGGAGGCGCGTGGGTCGGGCGCGGCCACGGCATCCTTGTCGCGCAGTGCCTGGCCGCAGGCGGCTTCAATCTCGGCGCGTGTGATGGCACCGGGGCGCAGCAGCACCGGTGCACCACGCGTGCAGTCGACGATGGTGGATTCAATGCCGACGGCGCAGGGCCCGCCGTCCAGCACCAGCAAGCCTTCGGGAAACTCGCCCTGCACGTGTTCGGCCGTGGTCGGGCTGACGCGGCCAAACTGGTTGGCGCTGGGCGCGGCGACCCCCATCACACCCAGCTCGGCGCAAGCGCGCAATACCGCCTGGGCCACGGGGTGCGAAGGGCAACGCACACCAATCGAGTCCTGTCCACCGGCAGTGGCGGCACCCACTTCGGGGCGGCGCGGCAAGATCAGCGTCAGCGGGCCGGGCCAGCAGGCGCGCATCAGCCGGGCGGCGAAGTCGGGCACGCTGGCGGCGAAGTGGGAGACACCAGCCGGCGGCGCATCGGGCGTGGACGCAGGGGCCACGTGCACGATCAACGGATGGTCGCTGGGACGGCCCTTGGCGGCGAAGATTTTCGCCACGGCAGCGTCGCTGGCCGCATCGGCCGCCAGGCCGTAAACAGTTTCCGTGGGCAGGCCGAGCAAGTCGCCAGCGGCGAGGGTCTGCGCGGCTTGCGCCACGGCGGCGGGGTTGTGACCGTCCAGGATCATGCTGAGCTTTAAAAAGGCGCCAGGCCAAGCAAGGCACAAGCTTGCAAGGCGGTGGCGCGCACGGCTTCGATGCTGGCGCCGGTAACGTTGATGTGGCCCATCTTGCGGCCGGGCTTGGCCTCCAGCTTGCCGTAGAGGTGCAGGTGCACACCCGGCAGCGCCAGCACTTCGGCCCATGGCGGTGGTGTGGCGGCCGTGACCGCCTGGGCACGCACACCATTGGCGTCGAACCACAGGTCGCCCAGCAGGTTCAGCATGATGGACGGGCTGTGTTGGCGTGGCGTGGTCAGCGGCAAACCGGCGAGTGTGTGTACCTGCAGGTCGAACTGCGACAGGTCGCAGGCGTCCATGGTGTAGTGGCCGCTGTTGTGCGGGCGCGGCGCAATCTCGTTGACCACCAGCGCGCCATCGGCCAGCAGGAAGAACTCGACACACAACACACCCACGTAGTCCAAGCCATTTGCTATGGATTTCGCAGCTTCCACCGCTGTAGCAGATTGCGCTGAAGGCAGATTTCCCTCATAAACCTCGGTCACCGCCAGAATGCCTTCGCGGTGCAGGTTGCGCTGCACGGGAAAGTTGACGATCTGGCCGTCACGGCCGCGCGCCACGATGACCGAGCACTCGGCCGCCAGCGGCAGCATTTTTTCGAGCACACACGGCACGTTGCGCAGTTGCGCCCAGGCGGCGGCTAGCGCGGCACGGTCGGCCACACGCACCTGGCCCTTGCCGTCGTAACCCATGCGGCTGGTCTTCAGTATGCCGGGCAGCAGATTGGTGTCCACCGCGGCCAAGGCCTCGGCGCTGTCGATCACGGCGTAAGGCGCACAGGCCACGCCGCAGCGCACAAAGTGGGCCTTCTCTTGGCTGCGGTCTTGGGCAATCGCCACGGCCGAGGCGGCGGGCGCCACCGGGCGCTGGCGAGCCAGGGCTACGAGCGCGGGGGCCGGCACGTTTTCAAATTCGGTGGTGATGGCATCGGCCACGGCGCCGAGCTGGGCCAGGCCCTTGGCGTCGAGGTAGTCGGCCAACACATGGTGGTGGCTGACCCGGCCGGCCGGGCTGGAGACATCGGGGTCAAGCACGGCGGTGAAGTAGCCCATGCGTTGTGCGGCGTGCACAAACATGCGCCCGAGCTGGCCGCCGCCCATCACACCCAGCGTGGCGCCGGGCAATATGGGCTGGTTCTTTTGGCTGGTGTCGCTCACGCTTTGCTCTCCACCGGCGGCAGTGTCATGTTGCGCGCCACTTCGGTCTGCGCGGCGCGGAATGCTTCAAGCTGGGCACGCAGCGCCGGGTTCTGGTTGGCCAGCAGCGCCACGGCAAACAACGCCGCATTGGCCGCACCGGCGCTGCCGATGGCAAACGTGGCCACCGGAATACCCTTGGGCATTTGCACAATGCTATGCAGCGAATCCACACCTTGCAGGTGGCGGCTGGCCACAGGCACGCCGAGCACCGGCACCGGGGTCTTGGCCGCCAGCATGCCCGGCAAATGCGCCGCGCCGCCCGCGCCCGCGATGATGGCTTGCAGGCCACGGCCGGCGGCCGCTTCGGCGTAGCTGAACATGTCATCCGGCATGCGGTGCGCAGAGACCACACGCGCTTCGTGCTCAATACCGAACTGCTGGAGAATTTGTACTGCGTGCTGCATGGTGTCCCAGTCGCTGCTGGAGCCCATGACGACGCCAATTTGGATGGCCATGCGTTTTCCTATAAACGTTGAATTTTACGGTTACGCCCCCAAACTGGCATCACAACGCCCCCAACACCGACAAAATTCATTGACACAGCCGCTAACATCGGCGGCTATTCCCCTAACCAACCAAGCGTTGCCCCGGTAGCGCAGCCCCTTGCCATGATCGACGTCACGATAGAAAACTTTGAAACCGAGGTGGTTGCCGCCTCCATGCAAGTGCCTGTGCTGGTGGACTTCTGGGCGCCGTGGTGCGGCCCGTGCAAGGTCATAGGGCCGATTCTGGAGAAACTCGAAGCCGACTACGCCGGCCGCTTCAAGCTGGTGAAGATCGACTCCGACCAGGAGCAGCAACTCGCCGGTGCCTTCGGCATACGCAGCATTCCCACCTGCATTCTGGTGATGAATGGCCAGCCGGTCGATGGCTTTGCCGGTGCCATGCCCGAAGGCCAGGTGCGTGCCTTCCTCGACAAACACGTGCCCGCCGGTGACGGCCTGGAGGCCGAGCCGTCCGACACCGACGAAGCCCAGGCCCTGCTCGAATCGGGCGACACCGACGCCGCCCTGGTCAAGCTGCAGGAAGCGCTGGCCGTGAACCCGGCCAACGACGACGCGCGCTACGACTACGTCAAGCTGCTGATCGGCAACGGCTATCTAGAAGAAGCCGGTGCGGCACTGCAGCCCGCGCTGGTGCAAATCCCGGTGCAGCTGCGTTTTGAAGCCTTGCACCAATGGGCCAACGCTCTG
Organism: Variovorax sp. HJSM1_2; assembly: GCF_049316285.1. Classification (NCBI taxonomy): domain Bacteria; kingdom Pseudomonadati; phylum Pseudomonadota; class Betaproteobacteria; order Burkholderiales; family Comamonadaceae; genus Variovorax; species Variovorax sp. HJSM1_2. The sequence continues at coordinate 155,965 of NZ_JBMOXA010000009.1, forward strand.
CATTTTGTAGCTGGCGACGCTCGCCGTGAATGGTCGGCAGCCCAATTCGATGAAAAAATTGAAACCAATAAGCGCGACTTTGAAACCCGCTTCGCCAAGAGCCGTGTGCTGATGGCGCGCGGCGAATTCACCGCCGCCATGGACGAGCTGCTGGAAATCATCATGCGCGACCGCAAGTGGGAAGACGAAGCGCCGCGCAAGACCTTTGTCGCCATCCTGGAACTGCTGACCCCGCCGGCGCCAAAACCCGATGCCGATGCCTCCGGCAAAACCGCGGGCGGCATTGAACTCGCCGGCCACTCAGCCAAGGCACAAGACCCGCAGTTGGAGCTGATCTCGCGCTACCGGCGCCGCCTCAGCATGGCGCTGAACTGAAACCCGGATCAGGCTGCGTGACGGCCCGCCTGCACCATGCGTTGGGCAGGCCGTTCGCTCGCCAGCACGCGCTGCGCATTCAAGCTGCGGATGGGTATCGACGTGTCTTGCGGAATGCCGCCGGCCAATTGCAGGTCGAGGTAACGCCCGCAGCACACACGTAGAAACGAGGCGAAGTTCTCCACCGTGCCGCGCTCGTGCGATAACTCGTCATAGAGCTTGGTGCACAGCTGCGGCACACTCATGCCGTCACGCGCGGCAATCTCTTCCAGCACCTGCCAGAACAGGTTTTCCAGCTTGATGCTGGTGGCCACGCCGTGCAGGCGCACGGAGCGCGCGCGGCTGGCGTAGAGCGTGGGGTCGGCGCTGATGAAGACTTGGCACATGGCGGGTTCCCGGTGGTTCAGCCGCCATCATCGGAGGCCGACCACAACCACGTCAATGGGGTTAATGACCTTAGTGGGAGATACGCGTGCCCAGCAGGGTCAGGAACTGCGCAATCCAGGCGGGGTGCGCAGGCCAGGCCGGCGCCGTCACCAGGTTGCCATCGGTCACGGCCGCATCAATGGCGATCTCGGCGTAGCTGCCACCGGCAATTTCCACTTCCACGCGGCAGGCCGGGTAGGCCGAGCAGGTGCGGCCCTTGAGCACGCCCGCACCGGCCAGCAGCTGCGCACCGTGGCATACGGCGGCCACGGGTTTGTTGGCTTCAAAAAAATGCTTCACGGCCGAGATCACGGCCGGATAGGTGCGCAGGTATTCGGGGCCACGGCCGCCGGGGATGACGAGTGCGTCGTAGTCGTGCGGCTTGATGCTGGCGAAGGTGGCGTTCAGCGTGAAGTTGTGGCCGGGCTTTTCGCTATAGGTTTGTGCACCTTCAAAGTCGTGGATGGCGGTTTTGATGTGGTCACCGGCGACCTTGTCGGGGCACACGGCGTGGACGGTGTGGCCCACCGCCAGCAGCGCCTGGAACGGCACCATGGTTTCGTAGTCTTCGCAGTAGTCACCGCAAATCATCAAGATTTTTTTGCCAGCCATGTTTGTCTCCTGGGGGAATGAAGGAGAAAACATTGTTCCGCCGGGCTGGCCGCAGCGGGTGTTAGCCGGTTACTACATGGCGTGGCAGCAACCGGCTTTTCAGCAGCCTGTCAGGCCGTCAGGCGCTCCATGGCTTCGCGGTACTTGGCAGCGGTTTTTTCCACCACTTCACGCGGCAGGCGCGGTGCGGGCGGGGTCTTGCTCCAGGGTTTGCCGTCCACCGTGGCTTGCTCCAGCCAGTCGCGCACAAACTGCTTGTCGTAGCTCGGCGGGTTGATGCCTTCCTGGTAACTTTCCAACGGCCAGAAGCGCGACGAATCGGGTGTCAGCACTTCGTCCATCAGGTGCAGCTTGCCCTCGTTGTCCAGGCCGAATTCGAACTTGGTGTCGGCAATGATGATGCCCTTGGCCAGTGCGATTTTCGAGGCCTCTTGGTAGATGGCGATGCTGATGCTGCGGATTTGTTCGGCCAATTCGGGGCCGACGATATCGACCACCTTCTCGTAGGTGATGTTTTCGTCGTGTTCACCCATTTCGGCCTTGGCCGCAGGGGTGAAGATGGGTTCGGGCAGGCGGCTGGCGTTGCGCAGGCCAGGTGGCAGCGGCACGCCGCAGACGGCCTGGTTTTGCTGGTACTCGGCCCAGCCACTACCGGCCAGGTAACCACGCACCACGGCTTCCACGGGAATCGGCTTCAGGCGCTTGACCAGCATGGAGCGGCCACGCACTTGCGCCACTTCATCAGGGGTGACCACACTTTCGGGGTCTTCACCGGTCAGGTGATTCGGGCACAGGTGGCCGAGTTGGCCAAACCAGAACAGCGCCATTTGCGTCAGCAATTCGCCTTTGCCGGGGATGGGCTCGCCCATGATGACGTCGAAGGCGCTCAGGCGGTCGCTGGCCACCATCAGGATGCGGTCGGTGCCCACGGCGTAGTTGTCGCGCACCTTGCCGCGCGCCAGCAGGGGCAAGGACTTCAGGGAAGAGGTATGGAGGGACGGAGCGGCAGTGGTCATGTCAGTGGGGTCCGGGTTCAAATTCAAGGCCAAGGGGCTATTGTCCCTCAATGCGCAGCCAAGCAAAAAGCCACCCTGGCGGGTGGCTTTTTAGGGCGAAACAGCGAATGCTTAGTTCACCAGCTGCGCGAGTTCACCCTTGGCGTATTTGGCGGCCACAACCTGCAGGCTGTCGCCCTTGATCTTGGCGCCTTGGCCTTCGCAGCCGAATTCCAGGTAACGCGCCTTGCACACCGCCTTGGCGGCTTCACGCGCGGGCTTGAGCCATTCGCGGGCGTCGAACTTGTCGGGGTTCTCGGCCAGGAACTTGCGCACCGCGCCGGTCATGGCCAGGCGAATGTCGGTGTCGATGTTGATCTTGCGCACGCCGTACTTGATGGCTTCCTGGATTTCAGCCACGGGCACGCCATAGGTTTCCTTCATCTTGCCGCCGTACTGGTTGATGATCGCCAGCAGTTCTTGTGGCACGGAAGAAGAACCGTGCATCACCAGGTGGGTGTTGGGGATGCGTTTGTGGATTTCTTTCACGCGGCTGATGGCCAGGATGTCGCCCGTGGGTGGGCGGCTGAACTTGTAGGCGCCATGGCTGGTGCCGATGGCAATGGCCAGCGCGTCCAACTGGGTGGCCTTGACGAACTGGGCGGCTTCTTCGGGATCGGTCAGCATCTGGCTGTGGTCCAGCTTGCCTTCGGCGCCAATGCCGTCTTCTTCGCCAGCTTCGCCGGTTTCCAGGTTGCCCAGGCAGCCGAGTTCACCTTCCACGGTGACACCCACCTTGTGCGCCATGTCCACCACCTTGCGTGTCACGTCGACGTTGTAGGCGAAATCGGCTGGGGTCTTGCCGTCTTCACGCAGCGAGCCGTCCATCATCACCGAGCCAAAGCCCAGGCCGATGGCGCCTTCGCAGACCTTGGGCGTGGTGCCGTGGTCCTGGTGCATCACCAGCGGAATGTGTGGGTAGGCCTCGCAGGCGGCTTCGATCAGGTGCTTGATGAAGGGCTCACCGGCGTATTTGCGTGCGCCAGCACTGGCTTGCAGGATGACCGGGGCGCCGACTTCATCGGCGGCCATCATCACGGCCTGGACTTGTTCCAGGTTGTTCACATTAAAAGCCGGGATGCCGTAGCCGTGTTCAGCGGCGTGGTCCAGCAGTTCACGCATCGAGACGAGTGCCATGGTGCTAAGTCCTGAGAGTTAAAAAGTGGGGTCAAGCGGGGTGGGCCAGTTTTTGACAACTTGGTAACCGCTTGGTAACTCACGCGATTTTAGCCCGTCGCCGTTGACCAAGGTTTGGAAAATGTCGGGCCGCAACGTCACCAGATGTCAGCGCAAGACGCAAAAAAGCCATGCCGGGCGGCTGGCGCGGCATGGCTTTGGGGATGACTTTTGGCGCAGAACGCGCCGGTCTTGGCGTTTAACCGACCTGGCAGATCTTCAGCATATTCGTGCCGCCCGGTGCGCCCATGGGCTCGCCGCAGGTAATGGCATAGATGTCACCGCTTTGCACAATTGCGCGCTTTGTGAGGTGGCGTTCGGCTTCGACGAGTGCGGTGTCGCGGTCGGCGCTGGCATCCATCAACAAGGGGCGCACATTGCGGTACATCGCCATCTTGCGTTGCGTCGACAGGCGCGGCGTGAGTGCGTAGATCGGCACATGGATGCTGTGACGGCTCATCCACAAGGCGGTGGAGCCGCTGTCAGTCAGCGCCACAATCGCCTTCGCCCCCAGGTGGGTGGCGGTGAACAACGCGCCCATGGCGATGGACTGGTCTATGCGCTTGAAGACCTTGCCGGTGAAGTCGGCGTCCAGCTGACCGTAGTCGGCCTTCTCGGCTTCAACACAGATGTTGGCCATCTCACGCACGGTCTCCAGCGGAAACTTGCCGGCGGCGGTTTCGGCGCTCAGCATCACGGCGTCGGTGCCGTCGAGCACGGCATTGGCCACGTCGCTCACTTCGGCACGTGTCGGTACCGGGTTGGTGATCATGCTTTCCATCATCTGGGTGGCGGTGATGACGAACTTGTCGCTTTCACGCGCCATGCGGATCATGCGTTTTTGCAGCGCTGGCACGGCCGCATTGCCGACTTCAACCGCCAGGTCGCCACGCGCCACCATGATGCCGTCGCTGGCGTCCAGAATGCTTTGCAGGTGGGGAATGGCTTCGGCGCGTTCGATCTTCGCAACCAGGCCGGGCTTGTGGTTGAACTCGGCCGCCGCCACGTTGCACAACTGGCGCGCCATTTCCATGTCGGTGGCGTTTTTCGGAAAGCTCACGGCCACGTAATCGGCCTGGAAAGCCATGGCGGTTTTGATGTCGTCCATGTCTTTGGCGGTCAACGCAGGTGCGGTCAAGCCGCCGCCCTTTTTGTTGATGCCTTTGTTATTCGACAACTCGCCGCCCAGATTCACCGTGGTGTGCACGGCTTCACCGCGCACGGCGTCCACCGTCATGACGATCAGGCCGTCGTTCAGCAGCAAAACATCACCGGCCTTGACGTCGCGCGGCAGTTGCTTGTAGTCCAGACCCACGCCATCGATGTCGCCCAGTTCCGTGCGCGAGGCGTCGAGCACAAATTTCTGGCCGGGCTCGAGCATGACCTTGCCTTCGGCAAACTTGCCAACGCGGATCTTCGGGCCTTGCAGGTCGGCCATGATGGCGACTTCACGGCCGGCGCGGCGCGCGGCATCGCGCACCATGGAAGCACGGTCGATATGGTCTTGCGCCTTGCCGTGGCTGAAGTTCAGCCGTACAACGTTGACCCCATCACGGATCATCTGTTCCAGCAGCTGCGGATCGCTGGAAGCAGGGCCCAAAGTAGCAACAATCTTGGTAGCACGACGCGGCTTCATATCAACGGTCTCCATGTGAACTGTCCCCATGTAATTTAGTTTCCATTTTCACATGAAACCAAGAACATTCAGGTTACAAAATAAGCTCATTTGGCGCGCACAACACCCGGGTTTTAGCGCGGCAACCCCTGACGCCATAGGGGTGTCAGGCAAACGTGGTAAAACCAAACAGTCCAGCCACGCCTCCTATCATTGATCCGGGTCAGCCTGTGTCCCAAGGGTTACGCTTAAGATCGGCTGCACACTGGTTTTCCTGGGTCTTTGCGGCGCACAAGGCGCCGACATCTTTGAATTGAAATTTTTGACATGACGTCACAGTCCGACACGACCGCGCCGGAAGCTCCGCCGCAACCCCTGGCATTCGATGCGCCGCTGCCGCATCGCAAAGTGATACGTTCCTGGCTGCTTCCGTTGGCCCAGCGCAACACCTGGAAAGCCTTCAGCCTGCTGATTCTCGACTATGTCGTGTTGCTGGCCCTGCTGGCCGGTGTGGTTTTGTTTGAATCCGTCTGGCTGATGCTGCTGTGTGGCCTGGCCGCCGGCTTTGTGATCGGCCGCCTGTTTGTGGTGGGCCACGATGGTTGCCACCAAAGCCTGACCGAACACCGCCGCCTGAACAAGTGGCTGGGCCGCATCGCCTTTTTGCCCTCCATGACCGCCTACAGCCTATGGGACGTGGGCCACAACGTGGTGCACCATGGTTTCACCAACCTCAAGGGTGTGGACTTTGTGTGGGCGCCACTCACGCAGGAGGAATACGCCGCGCTATCACCCGCGGGCAAGCTGCTGCAGCGCATCTACCGCAGCGGCTGGGGCCCAGGCCTGTACTACATGATAGAAATCTGGTGGAAGAAGATGATGTTCCCCAGCAAATCGCAAATGGGCAACACCAACCGCGCCATCTTCACCTGGGACTGCCTATTGGTCACCGGCTTTGCCGTGATCTGGATCGCCGCCCTGGTGGGCGCCGCGTTGTACACCGACCAGTCCATCTGGCTGCTGTTGCTGCTGGGTTTTGTGGTGCCCATGTTCTTCTGGTTCAACATGATGGGCTTTGTGATCTACGGCCACCACACCCACGTCAAGGTGTCCTGGCACAACGACCGCGCCACCTGGCAGCGTGCCCAGCCGTTTGTGTCGACCACCGTGCACCTGACCTTCCCGGTGCAGATTGGCGCCATGCTGCACCACATCATGGAGCACACCGCACACCACGTGGACATGAGCATTCCGCTGTACAAGCTGAAGGCCGCACAGGCCAAGCTTGAAGAACTGCTGCCCCAACGCATCGTGGTGCAGCCGTTCTCATGGCGCTGGTACTTCGACACCGCGCGTGCCTGCAAGCTGTATGACTTCTCGCGCAACTGCTGGACCGACTTCCAGGGCCGCATGACCAGCCCACCACGGGCGGCGATGCCGGCTTAACGGCCTCGGCCCCATCCCACGGCTTAGCCGGCGACCTGCCTGCTAAGCCGTTTCGCTTTCTGGCAGGGTCAGTCTGGATGTGTGGAAGTCGTAGCCATAGACCTCGCCGTAGCGGCCCCACTCAATCGCCACTTCCAGCACGCGCTGGGCTTCTTCGGCTTCGAAAAACTCCTCCAGCAACTCCAGATAACGCTTGTCGGGCAAGGTGCCGCTAGGCTCGGACTCCAGGTCGCGCCGGATGTGCGCGGCCAGCGGCACATGCGTCAGCAGTTGCTGGCCAAACATTTCCTGCTTGCGCACCTGGTCGGCATCGACATAGTGCTGGCCCAGCGGCGTGAGGTGGATGTCGCCGTGGTCTACATGGGCCAGCCCAAGCAAAGCCAGAGCCTCGTAGGTGGGAAACAATTCTTCATCGGGCAGTTCGGCCTCTTCGGCCAGGCGCGGCAAATCGGCGTGGCCGTTGAAAGGCGCACCAGCCAACATGTCGAGCACACCTTCTATGCGGCTGACATCGGTGGCGGGCAGGCGGTAACCGGCGTGTGCCGACTCTGGCGCCCCGGCCGCAGCGGCTTGCACGGGGTGCTGCGTCATCAGGCCGTAGACCTCGTCGATCAACGCGCGCACTTCCACCGAATCGGCATTGCGCGGACGTGGCAGGCGGATGTGCACCTCGTCGCGTATACGGCCCGGGTCGCTGGCCAGGATGATGATGCGGTCGGCCATCATCACCGCCTCTTCGATGTTGTGCGACACGATCAGAATGCCCTTGGTCGGGATCTTGTCGCCGTCCCACAGCGCCAGCATGTCGTTGCGCAGGGTTTCGCCGGTCAACACGTCCAGTGCCGAAAAGGCTTCGTCCATCAGCAGGATGTCGGGGTTGGTGACCAGCGCACGCGCAATGCCCACACGCTGCTTCATGCCGCCCGACAGCTCACGCGGCAGCGCGCCGCCAAAACCAGCCAGGCCTATCAGCTCGAGCACGGCATCGGCGCGCTTCTCGCGTTCTGCGGCCGGCACACCTTGGGCCTCCAGGCCCAGCTCGACGTTTTGCTGCACCGTGAGCCACGGAAACAAGGCAAACGACTGGAACACCATGGCAATACCCGCCACCGGCCGGTGGATGGCTTGCTGGCGGTAGGCCGCCCGGCCATGGTCGGCCGGAATCAGGCCCGCAATGATGCGCAGCAGTGTGGATTTGCCCGAGCCTGACTTGCCCAGCAGCGCCACGATTTCACCATCGGCGAGTTCAAAGTCGACCGAGCTCAGCACCGTGCGGGCGGAGCCATCGGCGGCCGAGAACGACTTGGCCACCCCTTGCAGTTCAATCAGATTCATCGTTGACTCTCCGCCAGCAGATACAGCTTGCGCCAGAAAAACCGGTTCAACAGCATCACAAAAATACACATCACGCCTATGCCCAGCGCGATGCGGTGGAAGTCGCCCACATCGGTCATGTGTTTGATGTAGCTGCCCAGGCCGTTGGCCACCAGGGTGGTGTCGCCCCAGGTCACGTATTCGGCGACGATGCTGGCGTTCCACGAGCCGCCGCTGGCGGTGATGGCCCCGGTCACATAGGCCGGAAACACGGCCGGCAAATAAACACGTTTCCACTTCAGCCAGCCGCGCACACCCAGGTTGTCGGCTGCCAGGCGCAGCTCGTTGGGAATCGCCGCAGCCCCGGCCACCACGTTGAACAGGATGTACCACTGCGTGCCGAACACCATCAGCGGGCTGAGCCAGATATTCGGATTGAGCTTCCAGGTCACCAGCAGGTAGACCACCAGCGGAAACATCAGGTTGACCGGAAACGCCGCCAGGAACTGCGCCACCGCCTGCACACGCTGCGAATACGCCGGCCGCAGGCCTATCCACACCGCCACCGGCACCCACACCAGCGAAGCCAGCCCAATCAGCAGCAGCACCCGCAGCAGCGTGATGCAGCCGAGCATCACCACATGCGCCGCCTCGCCCCAGCCCACCACGGTGTGCACAAACAGCAGCAAGCAGCCAAACGCGGCCAGTGTGCCCAGCACCAGAACCACGTCCCAGACCCGCGCCCAGATGGGGTTGGCAAAGCTAGAAGGCGTGGTGGGCGCTGTATCGCTGCGCGCGCTGCTGAACCAGCCCAGCGCACCGCGCATGGCGCGCCAGAAACGCTGGGTCAGCGCACGCATCCAGTGGCTGCGGCCCATCCAGTCGAGCAGCCAGGACTGCTGCGCGGTGTCGCCCTGGGAATCCTCAAACCGGAACTTGTTGGCCCAGGCCAGCAGCGGGCGGAAGAACAACTGGTCGTACACCAGTATGCCCACCAGCATGGCGCCAATGGCGTAGGCAATTGCCATGCCGTTTTTGTCTTCGATGGCGACCGCGATGTACGAGCCTATGCCGGGCAGCTTGATGTCCTGGTTGGCCACCGAAATGGCCTCGGCCGCGACCAGGAAGAACCAGCCGCCGGACATCGACATCATCATGTTCCACAACAGCCCGGGCATGGCAAACGGCAGCTCCAGCCGCCAGAAGCGTTGCCAGGCCGAGAGGCGGAACATGCGCGAGGCCTCGTTCAGCTCGTCGGGCACGTTGCGGATCGAGGTGTACAGGCTGAACGCCATGTTCCAGGCCTGCGAGGTGAAGATGGCGAAGATGGCCGCACACTCCACGCCCAGCAAGCTGCCGGGAAACAGCGCAATGAAGGGCGCAATGGCAATCGCCTGAAAGCCCAGAATCGGCACCGACTGCAAGATGTCCAGCAGCGGAATCATGGCCTTTTCGGCGGCGCGGTACTTGGCGGCAAGGGCCGCGAAAACGAACGCGAACAGCAGCGAAAAGCCCAGCGCAATGAACATGCGCAGCGTGGTGCGCAGCAGGTAGTAGGGCAGGACCTCGGGCGAGAGCGAGATCTCCAGCGACTCGCCCATGGCAAACGGCTTGGCCATCTGCGCCGCGCCAAACGCCAGTGCCAGCAGAATCGCCAGCACCAGGGGCAAGAGGGCGAAGTCCCAACGGTTGGGCGTGGTCGCCAAAAGGCCGCCGCCGGGCAGCTTGCGCCATTTGTCCATCGTTCACCCTCCCGTCACGGCCAGTCACATGTTGTCAGGCCGGGAGTGGAACACCGTTTTGTAAAGACGGTATGAATCAATCAGCCGAAGTCACAACTTCGACCGATTGAAGGTCAAGCCGCCGCGCGTTTTTGCAGAATCTCGAACGCTGGCAGGGTCTTGCCTTCCAGGATTTCCAGGAAAGCGCCACCACCGGTGGAGATGTAGCCCACCTCTTTTTCAATGCCGTATTTGGCGATGGCGGCCAGTGTGTCACCGCCGCCCGCTATCGAAAACGCAGCACTTTCGGCGATTGCACGGGCAATGGTTTCCGTGCCGTGGGCAAACGCGTCGAACTCGAACACACCCACGGGGCCGTTCCAGACAATGGTGCCGGCCTTCTTCAATTGCGTGGCCAGGGCGGCAGCGGTTTGCGGGCCTATGTCCAGGATCAGGTCGTCATCGGCCACGTCCGTAGCGGCTTTGACGGTGGCCACGGCGTCGGCCGCGAAGGTCTTGGCAGTGACCACGTCGGTCGGGATTGGCACGGCAGCACCGCGTGCCTGCATGGCGTCGATCACGGCTTTGGCTTCGCTCACCAGATCGGCTTCGGCCAGGCTCTTGCCTATCTTCAGGCCGGCGGCCAGCATGAAGGTGTTGGCAATGCCGCCACCGACGATGAGCTGGTCCACCTTTTCGGCCAGGCTCTTCAAAATGGTCAGCTTGGTCGACACCTTGGAGCCCGCCACAATCGCCACCAGCGGGCGCTGGGGTTGGGCCAGGGCCTTGGTGATGGCGTCGATCTCGGCCGCCAGCAATGGGCCGGCACAGGCCACCTTGGCATATTCGGCGATGCCGTAGGTCGTGCCTTCGGCGCGGTGGGCGGTGCCAAAGGCGTCGTTCACGAAGATGTCGCACAGCGCGGCCATCTTTTGCGCCAACTCGGGCTTGTTCTTCTTTTCACCAACGTTGACGCGGCAGTTTTCCAACAGCACCACCTGGCCAGGAGCGACGCTCACGCCGTCGACCCAGTTGGCCACCAGCGGCACTTCGCGACCCAGCAGTTCACCCAGGCGCTTGGCCACGGGTGCGAGCGAGTCTTCGGGCTTGAACTCGCCCTCCGTGGGGCGACCCAGGTGCGAGGTCACCATCACCGCGGCGCCGGCGTCCAGCGCCTGCTGTATGCAGGGCACCGAGGCGCGGATGCGGGTGTCTTCGGTGATTTGGCCGGCATCGTCCTGGGGCACGTTCAGGTCGGCACGGATGAACACCCGTTGACCCGAGACCTTGCCCTGGGCACACAAATCGGAAAAGCGCAAAACGTTCATGGCAACTACTCGCTGAAGATGAAGAAAGAGGTGTTCCGAGCGCGGAACTTGGCGCCGATTCTAGAAGCGCCAGCGCCGCTGTGGTGCAGGTCGGGGCGCTACCAGCCCAGGCCCAGGTGTAACGGCAGGTAGACCGCCATGCCAACCACGATGGTGATCAACACATCGCGCCGCCAATAGAACGCCAGCGCCCCGACGATGGCGGCGTAAACCCGTGCGTCAAGCCACAGCGTGGCGAGGTGGCCGTTGGTGACCACGACCTCGGGCACCACGACGGCGGCCAGTGCGGCGATGGGCGCATATTGCAGGCCACGGTGCGCCCACTGCGGCAGGCTCCAGGATTTGCTGGAGATGAAGAAGAAGCTGCGGGCAATGACGGTGATGCAGGCCAAGCCGACGATGACCAGCAGCGTCCAGGCGTCGGTTTCACCCATGGTGGGGCCGAAGTTGCTGAAGCTCATGCCGTCTTACCTTTGGCCCGGTCGTTGTTGGCTGGGGTGAATTTTTCCATGCTCATACACAGCAACACCGCCGCCGCAATCGCCACCACGATGTTGAGCTTGAGCGGCAACGCATAAGCCACCACCCCGGCAACACCCGCCGTGGCTGCGGCCAGCACACGCAGGCGCGTGCTGGCCAGTGAACACAAAATGCCCACCAGGCACAGGATGCCGGCGTAACCCAGGCCCCAGGCGGTGGGAATGAAGTTGGCCAACAACACACCCAACACGCTGGCGCTGACCCAGGTGAACCAGTTGAGGAAACAGTTGCCCGCCAAGTAAGCTTCTTGCGCCTGGTGTTCGGCCAGCGTTTCGCCCACTTTGGGGTAGCGCCGGGTAAACAACACATAGGTCATGTCGGCCGTCAGATAACCGTGTGTCAGCCGCTCCCAGCGCGGCAGGTGCATGAGGTAGGGCCGCAGATGCAGGCTGAACACCACAAAACGCAGGTTCACACAAAAGCCCGTGGCCAGGATGATCCACATCGGCGCGCCGGCGATGATCAGCGGAATGGCGGCGAGTTGCGAACTGCCGGCAAACACCAGGATCGCCATAGCCAAAGCTTCGACCACGCTCATGCCCGACTTGACCATGGCCACGCCGGTCATCAAGCCCCAGGCAAAGATGCCGGGCGCTTGCGGCCACATGTCGCCCATGCCAGCTTTGAATTCGGCGTGCTCGCGCAGGCTGCGGCGTAGAAACATCAGGCGGCCTCGTGGGTCGCTGGCGCCTGCACAAAGCATTGGCCGGGTTGTAAATCAAAGCCGCGAATGAAGTCGCGCACCGGCAGGCGTTTGCCACCAGCGCGTTGGATCTCGGTGATGTTCACTACTGAATCCATAGCTGCCACCGCAATCACCTCGGGCGTCACGGCCACTATTTCTCCAATTTTTTTGCCTGCGGGCGCAGGTTCGCCGCCCACGTGGGCCGCCCAGACCTTCAGCGCTTCATCACCGTGCTGCGCCACGGCGCCGGGGAACGGGTTGAACGCACGCACACGGCGCACGATTTGCTCGGCGGCTAGCGACCAGTCTATGGCGGCCTCGTGTTTCTCGATCTTGTGCGCGTAGGTCACACCCTCGGCCGGTTGTGGCACGGGGCGCAGGCCACCACAGGCGGCCAGCTCCAGCGCTTCGACGATCATGCGGCCGCCCAGGCCGGCGAGTTTGTCGTGCAGCGTGGCGGTGGTGTCGTCCTGGATGGCGATGTTTTCGACCAGCAGCATGTCGCCGGTGTCCAGTCCCGCATCCATCTGCATGATGGTGACGCCGGTGTGGCTGTCACCGGCCTCGATCGCGCGGTGTATGGGCGCGGCACCGCGCCAGCGTGGCAGCAGCGAGGCGTGGATGTTGAGGCAGCCCAGGCGTGGCACATCCAGCACCCACTGCGGCAGGATCAGGCCGTAGGCGGCGACCACCATGGCGTCCGCCTTGGCGTCCAGAATGGCTTGCCGTGCGGCGCCGGCTTCGTCGGGAAACTTGCCGTCCAGTCGCAGGCTGCGCGGCTGGGCCACCGGCACCCCTAGCGTTTGGGCGAACTGCTTCACGGGCGAAGCCTGCAGCTTCATGCCGCGCCCAGCCGGGCGGTCGGGTTGGGTCAAGACCAGCGCAATGTCAAACCCGGCAGCGTGTAATTGCTGCAAGGCGACGCGGGCAAATTCGGGCGTACCCGCGAAGATCAGACGCATGGAAACGGTTCAGTAGCGGTTAAAAATCAAAAAGGCCGTGGCCTCTAACACTCGACTTGCGGCCCACGAATGGGGCAGCGCCAGCACACCATCCACGTGAGTGAAACGCTCAGCGCCGCTCAGGCACGTTGAGCATGTCCTGGCCTTGTTGTGTACGGCGCACGATGCCGGCGGGGTCGAAGTAAATCCAGAAAAACATGTCCCAGCCGTTGTTCCACCTATAGGTCCAGACATCGCCTTGCCAGGACGACACGTGGTCCACGCTGGCCGGGCGACCATAGGCCCACAGAATGTCGTCCGTGGTGGTCGTGCCCGAAATGTCGATGCGCGAGAACTCGTTCAGTGTCAGCGCCTGGTATGACCGGGCGACACGGCCGGTGGGCTCCAGATCGACCATCCAGGCAAACTGCCCGAACGGCTGACCAGAGTACTGCATGCGCGTGGTGGTGCCACGGGTGAGTTCGGCCGTGGGTTTGCCGTGCTCGCTCAACACCTGCTCGCGTGACAAACCTTCGGCCACCGGAAAGCTTCCGCAGCCCACGAGTGAAAGGGCCACCAGTGCTACTGCCAGAAATTGTTTACCGCGAGCCATGGCTGTCTCCTGATGTAGGTCTTCAGTTGCGCTTGTCTTTTTCGAGATCGCGCTTGACTTTGAGCATTTTGGTTTTGATACGGTTCCGCTTGAGCGGCGACAGGTATTCCACAAACACTTTGCCCAGCAGGTGGTCCATCTCGTGCTGGATGCAGATGGCCAGCAAGCCGTCGGCTTCTATGGTGCGCGACTGGCCTTCGCCGTCGAGAGCCGTCACCTTCACCTGGGTGGCGCGTTCCACGCCGTCGTAAATGCCGGGCACCGACAGGCAACCTTCGTCGTTGATCACCCGCTCAGGGCTGGCCCAAACGATTTCCGGGTTGATGAGCACCATGGGCGCATTGCGCTCTTCCGAGGTGTCGATGACGATCAGCCGTTCATGCACATTGATCTGCGTGGCGGCCAAGCCTATGCCATTGGCATCGTACATGGTTTCCAGCATGTCGGCGATCAAAGTCTGGATGCGTTCATCCACCTTCTGCACGGGGCGTGCTAAGGTGTTCAAACGAGGATCGGGGAATTGAAGAATAGGTAGTAACGACATGAAGGCTAGGCAAATGTGTGGCTATTTTCGCCACTTTTGGCCGACTGGCGTTTGAGCCTAGCCAATAATCGTTGCCCATCCAAGGGCTTGGGCGCAAAATCGTGCGTCATTTGCGGTGAGTTTTAAGCAAGTTTGCAACGCTTTTAGTGCAAAAATCTATGAAATACATGATGGCGGGAGCCAGTACACGAACGGCGATTGCCGCATGCCTGGTTTCGCTTTTCGGATTCACCCAGTCCGCTCAGGCCCAGAGCTACCCCGTCACCCCCGCGCAGCAAGCCACGGCCACCCAAGTCGCCCAACAGGGTGTGCCGATTGCCGATCTGGCCCCCAACGCCCCCGACAGCTACACCGTGAAAAGCGGCGACACGCTATGGGGCATCTCCGGCATCTTTCTGAACCGTCCGTGGCGCTGGCCCGAGTTGTGGGGCATGAACCTGCAGGACATTCGCAACCCGCACCTGATCTACCCCGGCCAACGGCTGTTTCTCGACAAACGCGACGGCCGCGCCACGCTGCGCACGGCCAGCCTGGGTGATGGCGACACCATCCGTGTGTCGCCACGCACCCGCTACGAGTCATTGGTCGACAACGCCCTGACCACGCTGCCCAGCCATTTGATCGAGGCGTTTTTGTCCGAACCTTTGATCATCGACGAGGCCACCCTGGCGATGGCGCCGCGCATTGTGGCCACGCAAGATAGCCGCGTGCTGATCAGCCGCGGAGACCGTGCCTATGCCCGGGGCTCTGCAGAAACACCACTGTCGGATGCCAAGGGCCAGCCGCGCGACTTCCGCGTGTTCCGCAACGCCGTGCCTCTGAAGGACCCGGGCACCAAGGAAATCCTGGGTTACGAAGCGGTTTATGTGGGCAAGGCCCGCCTGGTGCGGGGTGAAAGTCTTCAGCAGTCGCTTGACGTGGACAGCGATGGCAAACGCGCCCTGGAAATCGTGCCGGCGACCATAGACTTCACCAGCTCCAAGGAAGAGTCGCGTGTCGGCGACCGGCTGTTGCCCGAGCCGCCGCGCGAGTTGCTCAACTACGTGCCGCGCGCACCTTCGCAAGAGATTGATGGGCGCATTGTGTCGATCTACGGCAGCGCCGTGGCCAACGCTGCACAAAGCCAGATTGTGGTGATCAACCGTGGCACCAAGGATGGCATTGAGCGCGGTCATGTCCTCACCTTGTTGTCGGACGGCGGCATCCAGGTCGACAAGACCGACCCGTCCAAGCCCCTGATCAAGCTGCCCGATGAACGCAACGGCCTGTTGATGGTGTTTCGCCCGTTCGAGAGACTGTCCTACGGGCTGATCATGCAGATCAACAGCGGCGTGAAGATTGGCGACCGCCTGGCGACACCTCACTAGCCTGCAGCGCGGCCGGCCCGGGTGAAGCGGCATTCGCCGTTGTGACCGCATTCCTTGAACCGGAGGCTTGCAGCGAATGCAACACGATGACCTGGCGGCGTGGCTCCGCCTCAGCCTCACGCCAGGCATTGGCAACACCGCTGCGCGCCGCCTGCTGGCGGCATTTGGCCTCCCGCAAGCGGTTTTCAACCAGTCCTCTGACGCCTTGCGGCAAGTCGTCTCGGGCCCTCTGGCCGAAGCCCTGCTGAAGATTCCCACCGAGTGGCCCGCGCTGCTGGAGAGCACCTGGCAATGGCTGCGGCCGGCCGATGCCAACACCAGCGCCCACACGCCGCGCAGCATCGTCACGCTGGGCGATGCCGACTACCCGGCCAGCCTGTTGGCGATGGAAGACCCGCCACTCATGCTGTATCTGCTGGGCCGTATCGACCTTTGGCAGCAGGGGACTTTTTCGGCGCTGGCCATGGTGGGCAGCCGCAATCCCACGCCGCAGGGGGAAACCAATGCCCGCATCCTGGCCCACGGCTGCGCTGCCGCAGGGCTGACCGTGGTCTCAGGCCTGGCTTTAGGCATAGACACCGCGGCGCACGAAGGCGCGCTCGACGGGGCCGCAGCGTCTACAGACCAGTTGGCGACGGTGGCGTTTGTCGGCACGGGATTGGACCGGGTCTACCCCAAGCGCAACCTGGCGTTGGCCCACCGCATCGCCAGCCAGGGCTTGCTGGTCAGCGAGTACCCGCTGGGCACACCGCCGCTGCCCGGAAATTTCCCTAAACGCAATCGCCTCATCGCCGGCCTGAGCCAAGGCACGCTGGTGGTCGAGGCGGCGTTGAAATCCGGTTCTTTGATCACGGCAAGACTGGCCTCTGAACAAGGCAAAGAAGTGTTCGCCGTGCCAGGCTCGATACACGCTCCGCAAGCGCGCGGCTGCCATGCGCTGCTGAAGCAGGGCGCCAAACTGGTGGAAACGGTACAAGACGTCTTGGAGGAGCTGCGCCCCTTGCTTGCCGCCAAGTTGCTCACTCCGAAAAATGAAGCACTCAGCGCAGGTACAGAAAGCGTCAGTGGCACTTTTGACGATAAAGATGAAGCAAACTCTGACGACCTGGTCTTGCAGCAAATGGGCTACGACCCCGTGAGCCTGGACGCGCTGCAAGCCCGCACCGGCCTGCCCACGGCGGCGCTGCAAGCCAAGCTGCTGGAGCTGGAACTCGACGACCAGGTCGCCCGCCTGCCCGGCGGATTGTTTCAGCGCCAGGGCTTGGCCTAAAAGTCCCTCAAGACACCAGCGCCAACCCTGGGCCCAACGCGGCGACCGACGCACTCCAAAGCGCTTCTGCGCTATATTGAAGCCATGTTTGACGTGCTCGTTTTCGTCTATGAAAACTACTGGCGTGGCGACGACTGCCCAGAGCCGCAACAGCTTGGGCGCAAGCTTTCAGCCGTGGGCTTTGGCAGCGCTGAAATCTCGGCCGCGCTGTCATGGCTGGAAGGCCTGGACCTGGCCACCCACGGTACGCCGGCCGCACCTCTGGCCGATGACGCATCCAGCCCCATCGGCGACTATTTTTTTGACGACATCTCCTCCGACACCGCACTACCGCCCTGGACCAGCACAGGCCTGCGGGTGTATTCGGTGCAAGAACAAACACATCTGGGCATCGAATGCCTAGGCTTCCTGAAGTTCTTGGAGGACGCGGGCGAGTTGCCTGCGCATCTGCGGGAAGTGGTGTTAGACCGCGCCATGGCCACGCGCGACAGCCCGCTGCAGCTTGATCAGCTCAAGATCATTGTGTTGCTGGTCTACTGGAGCCTGGACCTCGAGCCCAACGCCCTGGTGCTGCACGAGTTGTGCGACGACGCCTCGCAGCGCATCGCACACTGAGCGGCGGTTTTAGCCGAGCAGCCGTTCCGGATTGGCGTCCAGTTTGGCCAGGGCATCACGCGTCGCGCGCAAGGTCAGGGCTTCCTCTTCCTGCGGCACCAGCAGACCGGCCTGCAGGTATGCGGCCAGACGGCGCATCTGGATCAGGTAGCTGCGGCCATCCATCGCTGCAAAAAGGTGCAGCTGCTTGCGCTCGCTGCGCCAGGCAAACTGAACTTGGTTGACGCGGTTGTTGTGGTCCAGCATGAACCACTGGCCCAGGGTCAAATCCTGCGCCCAAGCCATCATCGCCTCAGTGGGTTTGGAGCCGCCGTCGGTAATGACGTCCAGCGACGAAGCATCAATGCCCAGCATGAGTTCGATGTTCTCGGCATCTAGCGGCAGATCACCCATGTTTTCGTCGCTGACGAAGTCTTCCAGATTGGCCAGGCGCGCGGCCATGGTCTCGATGCGCGCGTGCGGAATGGCTTCCGTCTTCGACATAAACGCATCGGCCAGGGTGTCGCTGATGATCTTGATGTGGGCTTCCTGCGCCGAGGTTTGCAAGCCCAGCAGGCCCATGCCGTGGCGCAGGCGCTGCAGCAGGGCCGGCAGGCTCTCGATCACCTGCGCGCGCTCGGCGCGGTTGGGCTTGGCGCTGGCCGCCCAGACCAATTCAGAAGCTGCTTTTTTCAACGAAATGGTATCGGCATGCTGTGGCCCGCTGCGCACCGCCGCCATGGCCAGGACCTCGGCCCAGACCTTGAAGAGAAACTCGCGAATGTCTTCACGCACCGGCAACTCTTCGAGCATCTTGCGCAGCTCGATGGTGTATTGAATGGCCAGGGTCTCTTTCTGTTCCATCTGCTGGGCCAGGCTGACCACGCGCTGGGTGTTGCCCTTTTCCGTGAGATGGCGCGACAGGAACTGCTGGAACTCGTCGTACACCAGCTGGAACACACGACGCCCGGTTTCCGGATACTGCTCGATCACCTGCACCACACGCTTGATCTCGGTCTCCATCGCACTGCCATTGATGGCGGTGGCGTCAAAGCCCATCACACAGGCGCCCATGCGGTCTATCAGTTGGCGCGCGGGGTGGTCTAGCGTGCCAAAAAACTCGGGCTCAGCCAAGGCCACACGCAACACCGGCAGTTGCAGGCGCGCAAACCAGACCCGTATCGAGGGCGGGATCCGCTCTTCGGCCAAGATGTTCTGAAACATCAAGGCGACGATTTCGATCGTCGCCTTTTCGCCCGCCGTCGAGGCGGCCTTCTTCAGCTCTTTGGTACGCTCACGCAGCAAGCCTGCAACTTCGGTGACGGCCATGCCGTAGTCGAAGCCTGGGCCGGGCATGGTGCCATACAGGGGGTCGGTGTCACCACCGTCTTGTTTGCGCGCAATCGCACGGGCCAAACCGGGCGACACCGATTGCCGTACGGTGCGGTCAAAATCACCGATGTGGTCCGACAGCACCCGCTTGAGGTGCACCATCACCCCTTGCGCACGCCGCCGCGCACGCGCCAGCGGCGAGGCAACGGTCATCATGCGGGTTTCTTCTTCGGCCGCGCGTTCGGCGGACGTGCGTCCCCTTGCAGGCGCGATTCCGGTGCTGGCGCTGCCAGCCCCGGGCGCGCGCAATGTGGCCGCGCCGGAGCGCGCCCAGGCCGAGGCCTGCGAAGACTGTTCACGCGGCGCGGTGCTGTCGGTCCAGGTGGCAGCGTTGGTGCTGCTGCTGCCACCCTCGGAACGCTTCACCCGGCCACGCAAATCACTGGAGGCTTCAACACCATTGGCCGACAAAAATGCCAGGCTGCTGTTATAGGCATCGAGCAAATGCACGATGAACTCGCGCTGCAGCACGGGCATCACCAGCGGTAACGCGGTGCGCACCATGCCCACCGCCGTCCACTGCTCCACCACCGCCAGCATCATGGCTTCGGGACGCACGGGATCTTGGGGAATCAGCTCTTCAGTACCTTCAAGCATCTGCAGCCTAGCCACCAAATCAGCATGGGATTCGGCCGTGCGCTCCAGCACCGCTTGCCCCAGACGCGAGCTGAGAATTTTGTTCTCCACCACGTCATCACCCATGAGCTCGAAGGTGGAAGCGGTGTAGCGGGGATGCACACCTTGCCCAACCACCTGCAGGCCGGCCTGCCAGGCGGCAATGGTGGCACTCTCCCAGGCCTGGCCCTTTTGCTGAAAGGCAATCCAGGCATCGCGCCGCTCCTGCATCTCGCGCGCGTTGCTCACCTCGTCAACCAGGGCGCGAAAACGCTCCAACACGGCCGTGCGGACTTCCCCCATGGCCGTGCTGGCCTCATGGACCAAGCGCTCACGCGCACGGCGTGCGAGTGGGCGGTCAGAGGGATGGGGCGTACGCGTGGCCATAAGTGGGGTCGTTAGACTGTTGCTCCCGCATTCGGGTCGTTCGGGTCTTCGTCTTTCTTCACTGCAGTTTTCACCAAATCTTCTCGCTTGATGCCCAGCCACATGGCAATGGCAGCGGCCACGAATACCGACGAATAAATACCAAAGCAGATACCAATGGTAAGCGCCAGCGCGAAGTAGTGCAGCGTCGGGCCACCAAACAGCAACATGGACAAAACCATCGCCTGCGTTGATGCGTGGGTGATGATAGTGCGGCTGATGGTGGAGGTAATCGCGTTATCGATGATTTCGTGCGGCGTCATCTTGCGATAGCGTCGGAAGTTCTCGCGAATACGGTCAAAAATAACCACCGATTCGTTCACCGAGTAGCCCAGCACCGCCAACACCGCCGCCAGCACCGGCAGCGAGAACTCCCACTGGAAGAAGGCAAAAAAGCCCAGGATGATCACCACATCGTGCAGGTTGGCGATGATCGCCGCGACGGCGTATTTCCATTCGAAACGAATCGCCAGGTAAATGATGATGCCGCCGATCACAAACGCCAAGGCCTTGAGCCCATCGGTGGTCAACTCGTCGCCGACCTGCGGGCCGACAAACTCGGTGCGTCGCAAAATCAGATCTGCGTCTGCCGTCTTGAGAGAAGTCAGCACCTGCTCACTCTGTTGCGCCGAACTCACACCCTTCTGCGCGGGCAAACGGATCAGCACATCGCGCACCGTGCCGAAGTTTTGCACCTGCACATCGGTATAGCCCAGTGCAGACACCTGCTTGCGCACGTTGTCCAGATCGGCCGGTTGCGAATAGCTAACTTCCATCAGCGTGCCCCCCGTGAACTCGACCGACAGGTGCAAGCCACGCGAGAACAGGAAGAACACCGCCAGAAAGAACGTGGCAAACGACACCACGTTGAAAATCAGCGCATACCGCATGAACGGTATGTCGCGGCGAATTTTGAAGAACTCCATCGAACTATCCTTTGGTCAGGAATGCGGGCAGTGGCACAGGCCGTTGATCACCAGTGGGGGCCTCACAACGCCACCCCACATTCCAAATACATTCATTCTGACTTGGCAACGGTGCCACTATCCGGGCGCCACACGGTGCCGATCGACACCGTCTTGAGTTTCTTCTGCCGTCCGTACCACAGGTTCACCAGGCCACGCGAGAAAAACACTGCCGAGAACATACTCGTCGCAATGCCCAGGCAGTGCACCACCGCAAAACCCCGTACCGGGCCGGAACCAAAGGCCAGCAACGCGATACCGGCGATCAAGCTGGTGACGTTGGAATCGAGAATCGTGGCCCAAGCGCGGTCGTAACCCGCATGGATAGCCGCCTGGGGTGATGCACCGGCACGCAACTCTTCGCGCACACGTTCATTGATCAGCACGTTGGCGTCAATCGCCATACCCAGCACCAGCGCCATGGCGGCCATGCCCGGCAGCGTCAGAGTAGCCTGCAGCATGGACAACACAGCCACCAGCATCAGCAGGTTGACGGCCAGCGCAATGCTGGAGAACACGCCGAACAGCATGTAGTAAATGCACATGAACACCGCCACCGCGACAAAGCCCCAGGTCACGCTGTGGAAACCCTTGCTGATGTTCTCCGCGCCGAGGCTTGGGCCAATGGTGCGTTCTTCGATGATTTCCATGGGCGCAGCCAGCGAACCGGCGCGCAACAGCAGCGAGGTGTCGGCGGCTTCCATGGTGGTCATGCGGCCCGATATCTGTACGCGACCACCCGAGATTTCGCTACGAATGACCGGTGCCGTGACCACTTCGCCACGGCCCTTTTCAAACAGGATGATGGCCATGCGCTTGTTGATGTTCTCGCGCGTGACGTCCTTGAAGATACGTGCGCCCTTGGCATCCAGCGTCAGGTTGACGGTGGGCTCATGGTTCTGGCTGTCAAAACCAGGCTGCGCATCGGTCAGGTTTTCGCCGGTCAAGATCACCTGTTTCTTGACGATGACGGCCTGGCCGTTACGGTCCAGGTAACGCTCGGCACCAAACGGCACGGCGCCCGAGCCGGTCTCGGCGGAGCGGGCTTCGGTGCTTTCATCCACCATGCGGATTTCCAGCGTGGCGGTGCGGCCCAGAATGTCCTTGGCCTTGGCCGTGTCCTGCACACCTGGCAGTTGCACCACGATGCGGTCCAGACCCTGCTGCTGGATCACCGGCTCGGCCACGCCGAGCTCGTTGATCCGGTTGTGCAAGGTGGTGATGTTTTGCTTCAGCGCCTGGTCCTGCACCCGGCGGGCAGCTTCGGGCTTGATGGTGGCGGTGAGCTTGAAGCCGGTGCCGTCCGGTGTTTCGGTCGCTTGCAGATCAGCGAACTGGTCTTGCAGCACGGCCTTGGTGGCCGCCAGCGTGGCCGCGTCACCGAGGCGGACCTCAATGCTTTGGCCATTGCGGCTGATACCGCTGTGACGCACCGATTTTTCACGCAACGCCGTACGCAGGTCGCCGGTCAGCGACTCGACACGCTTGGTCAGTGCGGCAGGCATGTCGACCTGCAGCATGAAGTGCACGCCACCGCGCAAGTCCAGGCCCAGATACATGGGGCCGGCACGCAGGTTGGTGAGCCACTGTGGCGAGCGCGACAGCAGGTTCAGCGCCACCACGTAGGCCGGATCGTTGGCATCCGGCACCAGCGCTTTCTGGATGGCGTCCTTGGCCTTGAGTTGCTCGTCGGTGGAGTCGAAGCGCACCTTGATGGACTGTGCATCCTGGCTGATCTGGCTGGTCGGCAAGCCGGCCGCTTTCAGCGCGTCTTCCACCTTGGACAAGGCAGCCGCATCGATCTTCACATTCGCCCGTCCGGCAGAAACCTGCACGGCCGGCGACTCTCCAAAAAAATTAGGCAGGGTATAGATGGCCCCCACCAACAGCGCGATCACGATGATCGCGTACTTCCATACCGGGTAACGGTTCATGATCGCGCGATGATTTTCAGAGTCAGCTAATTACTTGATGGTGCCCTTGGGCAGCACTTGCACCACAGCGCTGCGCTGCAGTTGCACTTCCACGCCGCTGGCAACTTCGACACCAATGGTGCCTTCACCCAAGCGGGTCACTTTGCCCAGCAAGCCGCCGGCCGTGGCCACTTCGTCGCCCTTGGCCAAGGCGTCAATCATGGCGCGGTGTTCTTTTTGCTTCTTCATTTGTGGGCGGATCATCACGAAGTACAGCACCACAAACATCAGCACCAGCGGCAACATGCTGGTCAGGGAGGACATCATGTCACCACCTGCAGCGGCGGCAGGAGCGGTTTGGGCAAAAGCAGAAGAAATGAACAAGGGATAACTCCACGGGAAATTCAGAGGTAGACAGGCACGGGCGCAAGCAAAAGCGACACCATGCCGTCCGGTGAGGCGACGACGATTGTATGCGGGGCACCGCGCTCGGTGAAACTGAGCCCCTGAGAGATATAGGCGATCGCCCGCCAAACAAGCACTCCCTCTGGCGAGCCCCCGAAAAATGGGGAAAACCCTGGCTTTTTACCCGGCAGCACCGGGGTCGCCGGCAGGACTGGTGAACGCCTGGACCTCGGGCAATTGGCGCGCGATCGACTGCATAGGCAGCTTTTTCTCGGCTGCCGGGGCCAGCCCGCCCAAGGCGTTTAATGCCTCGGCCGACAAACGCCCCACCAGACGCCCCAGGTCGCTGAATCGGCAGCCCTGGCGCACCAAAAACACAATATAGGTGTGCCGCAAGGCCTGGGGCGTAATGGACTCGGGCTGGGCCAGCGCCGCATCGTGGGCCCCGGAGGTGACCATCGCTTGCACGTCTTGCGCTTGCAGCGGCGCGCCCTTGCCATCCGAGAACAGCGGCGCGTCGGGCGCGCTGGTAGGGGTGCCGAGCGACTGCAGCCACTGCGGCGGCAAAGCCAGGTCGCGCGCGGACTCACCGGTCACATGCAGGACACCGGCCTCGGGATCCACATCGGCCACGCGCAAAGCGATGACCTCATCAACCGTCAGGCCACATAGCAGGCACACCAGCACGGCCGCGTGGTCGGGGGCTGCGGCATGCAGCAGCTGCTCTCGTTCCTCCGGGTCCAGCTCGCGCGGCTGCGCCTGCGGCAGTTGCGCCAGAGGCGCCTGGTTCGCCTGGCCTGGCAGCAGTTCGTGCACCGGATTG
This sequence comes from Variovorax sp. HJSM1_2, assembly GCF_049316285.1. NCBI lineage: Bacteria > Pseudomonadati > Pseudomonadota > Betaproteobacteria > Burkholderiales > Comamonadaceae > Variovorax > Variovorax sp. HJSM1_2. The sequence goes on from NZ_JBMOXA010000009.1 coordinate 180,126, forward strand.
ACCGGCCCGGCCAAGCCAGCATTCACCCCGGCAAACGCGCCCGGGCCCCATGGCTGGGGAATGATCACCGTCGATGGGCCGGGAGCTGGCGGCTCCACGCGATTGAAGAACTCGACAAACCACACCGCCAAAAAGCCCAGCGCCAGCGAGCCTGCGAGGCTGATCAACGCGTCACGCGTATACAAGGGACGCCAAGCCGTGTCCGGCGGCACGGCCGATTCCACCAGTTGCACCCGGGGTCGGCGGGCGTTCTCGCTCGCCTCCAGCGACAACACCCGCTGACGTGAAGACTGGCGCATCTGCTCCAAACCCTGCAGCTCTTCCTGCATGGTTTTGTATTCGGAAAAATTGCGCGTGAAGCCCTGCACCGTCTGTTTGTCTTCCGTCATTTGTTGTTGCAGACGGCGGTTGGCGGCGCGCACGCTGGCGAGTTCGTCGCGCGCTTCGGCCAATGCGTTCTGCTGGCCCTTGCCGCGCTCGACCTCAATCTGTTGCTCCAGGCTGGTGATGCGGTTCTTCAGCGCGCGTGCGTTCGGGTCCATCGCCAGGTAGTCGGGCGTGAACTGGCGCTCCAGCGCGCGCCACTCCTCGCGCCACTGCGACAGACGCTGCGCCATGGCCGCCACATTGGGACTGTCTCTGGAGAGCTGCGGCGCCTGACCGGCCGCCGCCGCTTGCTCCAGCGCGCGCACCTTGCCTTCGGCAACGGCTTCACGGTCGGTGCCCAGGCTGAGTGCCGCGCTCTGGGCCTTCAAGCGCGCCAGCACCTGGTTTTCGTCGCGCTCTATAGAGACGATATTCGAGCGCGAGCGAAAGTCCTCCAACAGCTTTTTCTTCTCGGCCACCTTGGCATCCACCACACGCGCCTCTTCCCGCGCATCGGCCAGCAGCGCGCGCGACGATGCCTCCCCTTGGCTGGCCTGCGCTTCGCGGTAGACGTCGATCACGGTGTTGACCAGGGCCGCCACCAGGAACCGGTCTGGCCCGCGCGCCTCCACCTGGGCGACATTGGTGCCACTCACCGGGTGCACTTGCAGCATGTTCTGCAGCGCGGTTACACCTTCGGGCGAATCATCCAACGAGGTTGCGCCGTTTGCACGCAGACGCTGCACGGCTTTTTCCAGCACTGGCCGACTGGTGAAAACTTGAATCTCCACCAGAAACGATTGCGCGCCGCCAGGTTGCAGCAGAATGTCTTTGGAATCTTTGCCCGAGGGCGCCGGAGCCACAGAAGCCCCGGAAGCCGGCGTGATCTGCACCCGCGCCTGCGCCAGGTAGACCGGGTCACGCAGATAGGTGTAGGCCAGGCTGAGCAGCGCACAAAGCAGGAACACACAAGAAAACACCAGCACCCGCCGCCGCATCACGCGGCTGCGGCGCGGCGCGGGTGGTTCATCGGCAAAACCATCAACGCCGTGGGCAAACGTAGGATTTATTCGGCGTGGAAATTGCAATTGCATGACGCTGGCCCCGTAGTCTGACCCCCGGCCCGTATGCAATGTGCAGTTCGCCGGGGGAGCCCACTATAAACCTCGCGTCTGACGGTGCACAGCCCCCGTTACCAGAGGCGCCAACCGTTCGTCAGGCAACGCGTGGGCTTGCCACCGCGGGGTTTTGCACCGGCGCATGGAAAGCCGCTTCCAGCGCGGCCCACTTGGCGCGTGTGGTCGCCAGGTTGGCCTCTTTGACGTGGCCGTAACCCTTGATCAGTTCGGGCAGCCGTGCCAACTCCACCGCCGTGCCATGGTTGGCCGCGGTCAACATCGTCAGCACACCTTCTATCGTGGCGCGGTATTCACCAATCAGCGCACGTTCGGTGCGGCGCTCTTCAGTGCGGCCAAAAACATCGAACGCCGTGCCGCGCAAGCCCTTCATGCGCGCCAGCCATTTGAAGGCGGTCAGCATGCCGGGGCCAAACTTCTGCTTCTGCAACTGGCCCTTGGCATTCTTCTTGGCCAGCAATGGCGGGGCCAGGTGGTAGTGGAGCTTGAAGTCGCCTTCAAACATGTTGTTGACCTTGTCGAGGAACGCGGTGTCGGTGTGCAACCGGGCCACTTCGTATTCGTCCTTGTAGGCCATGAGTTTGAACAGGTAACGCGCCACGGCTTCACTCAGCGCGGTTTTGCCCAGCGCAGCTTCTGCCAACTCGACCTTGGCCACAAAGGCGCGGTAGTGCTCGGCGTAGGCGGCATCCTGATAGGCGGTCAGGAACTCCACACGCCGCTGCACCAGGCTGCGCGTGGTTTCACGTGGGGTGAACTGCACTACCTGCGCGGGCTGCAAACGCTGGCGCACTTCGTCTGGTCTAAGCGCGGCCTGGCGGCCCCATTCAAAGGCGGTTTTGTTGGCCTCTACCGCCACAGCGTTGAGTTCCATGGCGCGCAGCAATGAAGCATGCTCCAGCGGCACCCAGCCGCGTTGCCAGGCGTAGCCCAGGATCATGGGATTCACATAAATGGTGTCACCCATCAGCGCTTGTGCGGTGGCGTCGGCATCAAACGCGCCCAGCGCTTGTGCACCCACGGTCTCGGCAATTTGTGCGGCACAGGCATCTTGCGGGTTTTGCCAGTTGGCGTTGCGCACAAAGGCTGCGGTAGGCGCACCGTGTGTGTTCAGTGCCACATGGGTGCGGCCTTCACGCATACGCGCCATGGTCTCGGGGTTGACCGACACCAAGGGATCACAAGCCAGCACCAGATCCGCCGCCGCGGTGCCGACGCGCGTGGTGCGAATGTCTTGCTGCGTGGCGCCAATCAGCACATGGCTCCAGGTGGCGCCGCCCTTTTGCGCCAGGCCCGCCGCGTCTTGTGTGACGATGCCTTTGCCTTCGATGTGCGCCGCCATACCCAGCAGCTGGCCTATGGTGATGACACCCGTGCCACCCACACCGGCCACCACAATGCCCCAGACACCGCCCGGCGCAATGACGGGCACGCTGGGCTCGGCCAGCGCACCCAGGTCGGCCGGGGTGGCCGCCTTGCTCTTCGCCTTTTTCTTCAGCGCGCCGCCTTCGACACTTACAAAGCTGGGGCAGAAGCCTTTCAGGCAGCTCATGTCCTTGTTGCAGGTGCTTTGGTTGATGGCGCGCTTGCGGCCGAATTCGGTCTCCAGCGGCTCCACACTCAGGCAATTGCTCTGCACGCCGCAGTCGCCGCAGCCTTCACAGACCAGCTCGTTGATCACCACGCGTTTGGCCGGGTCCAGCGCCGTGCCGCGTTTGCGGCGACGGCGCTTTTCGGTGGCGCAGGTCTGGTCGTAAATGATGGCCGTTGTGCCCTGCATTTCGCGGAATTCGCGCTGCACTTCATCGAGCTTGTCGCGGTGCAGCACCTGCACATGGTCGCCGGGAATGTTGACGCCCTGGTATTTCTCGGGTTCGTCGGTCACCACCACCACTTTCTTTGCACCTTCGGCATGCAGGCTCTCGGCAATCTGCAGCACCGAATGGCCTTCGGGGCGCTCGCCCACTTGCTGGCCGCCGGTCATGGCCACGGCGTCGTTGTAGAGGATTTTGTAGGTGATGTTCACACCCGCGGCAATGCTTTGGCGAATGGCCAGCAGGCCGCTGTGGAAGTAGGTGCCGTCGCCCAGGTTGGCAAAAATATGCTGGTCGGTGGTAAACGGCTGCTGGCCAACCCAGGGCACACCTTCGCCACCCATTTGCGTGAAGCCTATGGTGGAGCGGTCCATCCATGTGGCCATGAAGTGGCAGCCAATACCGCCCATGGCGCGTGAGCCTTCGGGCACCACGGTGCTGGTGTTGTGCGGGCAACCGGAGCAGAACCAGGGCAGACGTGCATCGCCAATGCCGCCGCTGGTTTGCAGCACTTGCATGGACTTTTCCTTGGCTTCCAGAATCGCCATTTGCGCGTCTATGCGTGCCACCATGTCGGCGCCAGCGGCTTGCAGCAGGCCGAGTTTGCGCAGGCGCTGCACGATGGCCTTGGCGATCAGTGCCGGATTCAAATCGGCATTGGCACGCAGCAAGGTGTTGGCCGTGGGATTGGGCATGGCCCATTCGCCACCAGAGAAGTCGCCATCCAGCTCCTGGAACTTGCCCAGCACATTCGGGCGCACATCGGCGCGCCAGTTGTACAGCTCTTCTTTCAGTTGGTACTCGATGACCTGGCGCTTTTCTTCAACCACCAGGATTTCTTGCAGGCCGGTGGCAAATTCGCGCGTGAGCTGCGCCTCCAGCGGCCACACCACGGCGACCTTGTGCAGGCGAATGCCGAGCTGGCGGCAGGCCGCATCGTCCAAGCCCAAATCCAGCAGCGCCTGACGCGTGTCGTTGAAGGCCTTGCCGCTGGCCATGATGCCGAAGCGGTCGTTCGGCCCTTCGATCACGTTGTGGTTCAGCCGGTTGGCGCGTATGTAGGCCAGCGCGGCGTACCACTTGTAGTGCATCAACCGCGCCTCTTGTTCCAGCGCGTGGTCTGGCCAGCGGATGTGCAGGCCGCCGGGCGGCATCTGGAAGTCGGTCGGCATGACGATCTCGACCCGGTCCGGGTCTATCATGGCCGTGGCGCTGGACTCGACAATTTCCTGGATCGTCTTCATGCCCGACCAGATGCCCGCAAAGCGGCTCATCGCAAAGGCGTGTATGCCCAGGTCCAGAATCTCCTGCACATTGGTCGGGAAGAATACCGGCGTGCCACAGGCCTTGAAGATGTGGTCGCTCTGGTGCGCCGCCGTGCTGCTCTTGGAGATGTGGTCGTCACCGGCCACCGCAATCACGCCGCCCCAGGGCGTGGTGCCGGCCATATTGGCGTGTTTGAAGACGTCGGAGCAGCGGTCCACACCCGGGCCCTTGCCGTACCAAATGCCAAACACACCATCGAATCTGTTCGTGCCCGGTGGCGAAAAACCAAGCTGCTGCGTGCCCCACAGCGCGGTGGCGGCCAGCTCTTCGTTCACACCCGGCTGGAACACGATGTTCTGCGCCTTCAGGAACTTGCTGGCCTTCCACAAGGCCTGGTCGTAGCCGCCCAGCGGCGAGCCACGGTAGCCGCTGATGAAACCGGCGGTGTTCTTGCCAACTTGTTGGTCGCGCAGGCGTTGCAGCATGGGCAGCTTGACGAGGGCTTGCACGCCGCTCATGAAGGCTCGACCGTAATCGAGCGAGTACTTGTCATCTAAGGTGACGGTTTCGAGTGCTTTGCGCACGTGCTCCGGCAGTGGGGCATTCATTCTTGTGGGTCTCCATGTCTCTTTATGAACCGCCTCGTGAGCGGGTGCGTTTTTTGTCTACGCTTGGATCAAGCGCGAACGCCAAACCTTTGCAAAGTGTATGCCGCACGCACAGATATGTCTTTGCTTTCGATGCCCATTTAGGACGTTATCAAGAAAGAATCTTGCGTAAATGGATACCATCAAGAAATGTTAGATAAATTCGACCTCACCATACTGGATGAACTGCAACGTGACGGCCGGCTCACCAACGCCGAACTCGCCCAGCGTGTGGGCCTGAGCGCCGCGCCCTGTTGGCGGCGTGTGCGTGCGCTAGAAGAGGCCGGCTACATCCGCGGTTACCACGCCGACATAGATCGGCAAAAGATCGGCCTGGGCGTGCTGGCCTTTGTGCGGCTGGATGCCGACCGCAACAGCGGCGACGTGACGCGCGAACTGGAAGAGGCGATACGCAAGATCCCGGAAGTGATTTCGTGCCACTACATCAGCGGCGCGGGCACATTTGAGCTGCAGGTCGTGGCGCAAGACCTGGACGCGTTTTCCCGCCTGGCGCGCACGGTGCTGATCAATCTGCCGAACGTGAAAGACCTGCACACCAGCTTCTCGCTGGGCGAGGTGAAGGAAAGCCGCGCACTGCCGTTGGCGCATTTGAAGGCCGCGACTTAAACACGGCAATTACTATATTTTCAATAGCTGTTTGCGCTTTTCCAGTATGCGCATAAAGGCATTTTTACTTCAGAAAGAAATTCATGGGACTACTCGACAGCGTGCTCGGCAACGCTTCCAAGATCGACGCCAGCAAGATCCAGCAAGAGTTCGGCAAGATCCTGGCTCCCGGCGAAACCGTGGAACACGCCTACCAAGTCATACGCGACTATTTTGTGTTCACCAACAAGCGTTTGGTGCTGGTCGACAAACAGGGAATCACCGGTAGCAAGGTCGAGTACCACTCCATTCCGTACAAAAGCATCACACACTTCAGCATTGAAACCTCGGGCAGCTTTGACTTGGATGCCGAGTTGAAGATCTGGATTTCCAGCACAAGCGCTCCGGTGCAAAAAACCTTTAACAAGAAGCTGAGCATTTACGAAGTGCAGGCGGTGCTGGCCAGCTACGTGCTCAAGTAAGCGTATACATTCGGCCCTTCAAGTATTCCTCTACCTCGGACGGGTCTTGAGCGGCTTCAACCGGCCAACTCGGCCCGCCTCAGCCCACGCCGCCATGCACATCCCACAACTCACAGGCCCCCGCGTCGTGCTGCGCGCACTCCGCAGCAGCGATGCGCCAGCACTCGTGGCTGCCGCGGCAGACGGTGAACTCTGGAACCTGCCGTTTACCGTCGTGCCCTGCGCAGCCACCGTCGACCACTACATCCGCAGTGCGCTGGACGGCCACATGGCCGGCACCGTCATGCCGTTTGTCACCACGCTGGCCGACAGCGGCGCAGTCATTGGGTCGACGCGTTTCTGGAAGATAGACGCAGACAACCGCAAGCTGGAAATCGGCAGCACCTGGATCGCCTCAAGCCATCAAAAAAGCTTTGTCAACACCGAGGCCAAGTACCTGATGCTGCGAGCCGCGTTTGAAACCATGGGCTGTATTCGGGTGCAGTTCACCACGGATGAAATCAACACAAGATCTCGCGCCGCCATCCTACGTTTAGGGGCCAAGGAGGAAGGCATCATCCGTTACGAGCGCATCATGCCCAATGGTCGCAAGCGCAACTCGGTGCGCTTCAGCATCATCGAAGATGAATGGCCAGAAGTGAAAAGCCGTCTGGAAGCGCGGCTGGGATGCCCCACCTGACCCCGCATCGAGCCAACACATGGCCAGGCAGGCTGACAGGCAGAGCAACTTCCGAGGGCAGGGTGCAACCTTCAATACATCTGCGCGAAAAGGCACAGGAAGAAGCACCATGGCGTACTCCAGCACAACCCATACCCGACGCACACCCACACACCAGACCATGGGGCTGATAGCCTGGTTGCTGGCCAGTTTCGTGGCCGGCGGCATAGGCGCCATCGCCTCCGTCAATGCACAGGCTTTCTACGGTGAGTTGATACAACCGAACTGGGCGCCACCGGCCGGGTTGTTCGGCCCGGTGTGGACGGTGCTCTACGCCATGATGGCCGTGGCCGCGTGGCTGGTCTGGCGTTCCAAGGGTTGGCGCGGGGCGGCCCCGGCGCTGACCTTGTTCCTCATGCAATTGGCCGCGAATGCACTCTGGACCTGGCTGTTTTTCGCCTGGCATTGGGGCGCTGCGGCGATGGTGGAGATCTTGCTGTTGTGGCTATTGATTGCCGCCACGGCGGCCAGCTTCTGGCGCCACCACCGCCTGGCCAGCCTGCTGCTGCTGCCCTACCTGGCCTGGGTGAGTTTTGCCGCGACCCTGAACTTTTTCATGTGGCAACTCAATCCCTCGGTACTGGGTTCATGAACACGCACGCCATGTACATCAGAGGGCTGGGCGAACTCGCCAAAGATGCACAACGCGGCGAAGTTGTCAGCGCGCCCATCAAGCTGGCCGTGCTGAATGGCGCCGTGCGCCGCCTGGTGTTGGCGGGTTATCAGCAGGACCCGGCACCGGAAACATTCCACGAGGCCGTCAAAAACTTCCTGGGCTGCGGTTTTGACACGCTGCAAAGTGTCTCGCGCTACGTGTTCCAGCAATACCGCGACTATCTGGATGTGGATGAGCGAGACATCCACATCGCCTCCGCACAACAAGTGTGGCAACACATCCAGTTCAACAACGACCCGGTGGTGATGCGCCGCCCCTATGGCGACCGCGGCGTCTACATCTCCATCGCCTGCCACTGCCGCTGGGAGCCCGAGCATGGCCTGCAACTGGTGATGAAGAACGGCGAGCGGGTCACCAAAGTGGGGCCGTACGACGGCCACCTGACACACTCAGACGCTTACCACGACGACAGCCTGGAAGACGTCATTTACCGTTAGCCGTTGTTCACTTGGGCCAGAGCACCCACATCCGCAGGGTCTGCTTCAGGCGACCGGCCAATTCACCCGCCTGCGGCCCCCAACCGGCAAAATAATCAGCGCGCACGGCGCCCGTGATGGCGCTGCCGGTGTCTTGCGCCAGCACCAGCTTTTGCAGCGGCATGGACGGTCCGGGCGAGGCCAGCCACACCGGCGTGCCATAGGGAATGCTGCCGGGGTCGACCGCGATGGAACGGCCCGGCGTGAGCGGCACACCCTGCGCGCCGCGCGGGCCAAAGGCGGCGTCCAGCGGCGGCAAGGCTTCTTCGCGGAAGAACACCATGCGTGGATTGCTCCACAACAATTCATTCAAACGCTGCGGGTTTTGCGCGATCCAGGCCTTGATGCCGGGCCAGGTGGCGTCGCGCACCAGACCTTGGTCGAGCAGCCAGCGGCCGACGCTTTTGTACGGCTGGTCGTTGGTGCCGGCGTAGGCCAGGCGCACCAGGCGCTGGCTGCCATCGGGTTCGGTCACGCGGATACGGCCCGAGCCCTGGATTTGCAGCACCAGCGCGTCCACCGGGTCGCTGAGCCAGATGATTTCGCGCCCAGCCAGGGCGGCACGCGCCTCGGGCAGGGTTTCCATTTCCTGCCGCGTGTACCAAGGTTTGCGTTGGCCCAAGGTGGCCGGTGGCCGGTACAGCGGCACCGCGCTGCTGGCACTGGGCTGGCGCGTGCCGTCAAACAGCGGCTCGTAATAACTGGTGAGCAAACCCTCGGTGCTGCCTTGCACCGGCTCCACTCGGTAAGGCTGCAGGCGCTGCTGCAGCCAGGCACGCTGTTCCTCATTGCTGCCCAGGCTCAGGCGGCGCACGTCGCCGCACAGTGGCGCAAACGTCGGGCCGGGGCGCTCGCAGCTTTTGATCCAGGCATTCCAGGCCTCGAACAGGTTGTCATCGGCAAAACCGGGCAGTTCGGACCAGTCCACCGGCAACCAGCGGCTGCGCGGGTGTTGCGGCGACAGCCCCAGATTGCCGTAGCTGGGCACCTCCACGCCTGGCGTGGTGGTTGTCGGTGCCGTGCTGCCGGCTGGGGGCGCCGATGCTGCGCTCTTGTCCGGCGCCGAGGCGCAGCCCGCAAGAATGGCGACCAGCATGCCTAGAATGGCGCCGGTCCACAGTTTCTGGAAATTCAATTGCATGGGTCTGATTCTTCTTGAGGCGCTTGGCGCGCTGCTGCTGCTGCTGTTGATTGTCTGGTGGACGATGTTTTCGGGCCGCCAACGCGGCGAACTGCCATCCGACAAGACCGAGGCCCCGGCCCAGGAATCAAAGCCAAGAAAGCCTGAAACACCCGCCAAATAAACGCAAACAGCTACACATTGCGTAGCAAATTGGCCAATTCTACGGCCGACTTCACATCCATCTTTTCAAACACTCTTGCGCGGTGTACTTCCACCGTGCGCACGCTGATGGCCAATTGGTCGGCAATCAGCTTGTTCGGCAGGCCATCGACCACCAGGCGCATCACGTCACGCTCACGCTCGGTGAGTTCGGCCAGCTTGGCCTGCATGCCCACACGCTCGACAATCACGCGTAGTTTGTCGCGCGACTGCGCCAGCGCCTGCTCGATGCGGTCGACCAGGGCGTTATCGGAAAACGGCTTCTGGCAGAAATCGAAGGCGCCACGCTTCACCGCCTCCACGGCGGTGGGCAGGTCGGCATGGCCGGTGAGAAAAATCACCGGCAGCGCATCCGTCAACCGCTGCGCCACCACCTGCTCGAACAGCGCAATGCCACTCATGCCGGGCATACGCACGTCCAGCAGCAGGCAGCAGGCCTGGCGCGGCAGAAAACCGGGCTTCAGTTTCTGCTCGAAAAAGGCGTCGGCGCTTTCAAAGGTTTCGCTGTAGAGGCCACGCGAGCGCAGCAGCCAGGAGAGTGCATCACGCACGCCGGCATCGTCATCAACAATAAATACGGTGGCGTCTTGAGAGGGTTGCATGGGGTTCAGACAGTGAGCGCAGCGATGGTAGCCGTTGTGGCCGTGGGCGCGGCTACATCGGTCGGCAGGGTGAAGCGAAACACGGTGCCGCGGGGTTGATTGGGGCCGAATTCCAGAAAGCCGCCGTGTTGTTCAATCACGGTGCGGCACATGCTCAAGCCCAGGCCCATGCCGTCGGCGCGGGTGCTGAAAAACGGTGTGAACACGCGTTCGGCCACCAGCGGATCGATGCCAGCGCCCACGTCGGCCACCGAAAACAACAACCAGCCGCGTGGGCGGGTGCCATCCACCAGCGCAGCCGCAGGCGCGGGCTCGACCCGCATGGTGAGCGTGCGCTCGGCCACGGTGGACTCCAGCGGGCCGTCCATGGCTTGCATGGCGTTGCGCGCCAGGTTCAACAACACTTGCTCGACCATGGTGCGGTCGCACTGCACCGGCGGCAAACCTTCTGGCACTTGCAGCACCAGCCGCACGCTGGATTGCCGCGCCTGCAATTGCACCAGCGGCAAGATGGCGACGAACAACTCAATCGGATCCACCGCCTGGCGCGCATCGTTGGCGCGGCGCACAAAACGCTGCACGCTGCGGATCACGCGGCCGGCACGATCGGCTTGTTCGCTGATGCGCAGCAGGGCTTGCTCCATGTCGGCCATGTCGAGCCGCGCCACACCTTCTTCGGCACCGCCGCGCAGGCGCATCAGATTGAGCGAGCCAGTGGCATAACTGGAGATGGCGGCCAGCGGCTGGTTCAGCTCGTGGCTCAACAGCGAGGCCATTTCGCCCACGGTGGCCAGGCGCGCAGTCACCTGCAGCCGCTCTTCGCTGGCGCGCGAGAGTTCTTCCACGCGGCGCTGTTCGCTGATGTCGAGCACGGCGCTCATCCAGCCGGTCTGGAAACCGCGCTCGTTGATCAGCGGGGCTTCGATCACCAGCACCGGAAAACGGGTGCCGTCCTTGCGCAGAAACACCGACTCAAAACCTTCGCGCGGCGGCGTGGTGCCAATGATGCGCTGGTTTTGCCGCGCGGTGTATTCATCGACCAACTCGGGTGGCCAATACGGCAGCGGGCCGCGACGGCCGAGCAGGTCTTCGGCGGCCAGGCCCACCATGTCGCAGAAAGCCGGGTTGACGTAGGTGATGTGGCCATCCAGGTCACGCGCACGCAGGCCTGTGACCAACGAATCCTCCATCGCCTTGCGAAACGCCAATGCATCGGCCAGGCCACGCTCGGCCTGCAAGCGGCGGCGGGTGTCGCGCACCAGCAGCACGGTGACCGACACCAACGCAATCGACATCATGGTGACCAGCGCCGTCATCACGTTCGGGAACACATCCGGCGCGCCGTGCCAACTGTCCATGCGCAGCAGCAGTGGGTTGCCGGGCAGGTCGAGCAACTGCTGCGCGGTGAACATGCGTGTGCCGCGCCGCGCCAGGCCGTGCAGCGCCAGGCGTGTGCCATCGGCCTCGACAAACGACACCTCCTGGCTGCGCGACAACTGGTGACCCACCACGTCGGCCAAGATACCGGGCAGCGAATAGGTGGCGATCACATAACTCTCCAGGCGGCGATCCACCATCACCGGCAGGCACATCTCTATGACCTCAACCCCCAGGCCATCGAGCTGCGGCAGGTAATAGCTGCGTGAATAGGCCGGCCCCTGGAAACGCAGGGCCGCCGCGCAGGCCAGGGCCACGTCGGTGTTGGAATTGGTGCGGCCCAGAAACTCGAAGATCGAGGGGCGGTAGGGCGTGTCGACAAACGCGCGCAGATTCAGTTGCGGGTTGAGCCACTCAATGCGCAACATCTCGCGGCGTTGGTGCAGCAGCGCCTCGGCGCTTTTGCGCCACTCCTCGGCATTCGGCTTGCCCACCTGCAGCGCCACCATGTTCTGCACATTCAGCCGCAACGCGTTGCGGATGTCGGCCACGGCTTCGGCAGTGTCGACCTCCAGGCGGTTCTGCACCTGGCCGGTCTCATAGCGGCCGGTCATCCACACCAGCGTGGCCAACACCAGCACCACCAGCGCCATCAGCCAGCCCCATAGGCCCCAGCTGCGCCACAGCAGGTTGATGCGGCTCACACGCCGCCGTAGAAGACGCCCTAGACGGTTCACGACTGGCAGTTCACAACACGCGGTGTTCGAGCGCTGGCAGTTGCTGGCGGTAACGCGCCAGTTGCGCGGCATCGAGCTCGGCCACCACCACCGCTTCACCTTCAGCGTGCTGCGCCAGCACCTCGCCCCAGGGGTTCACCAGCATAGAGTGACCCCAGGTGCGGCGCGTGCTTTCGTGCACGCCGCCCTGTGCCGGCGCCACCACATAGGCCAGGTTTTCCACGGCACGCGCACGCAGCAGCAGTTCCCAATGCGCCAAGCCCGTGGGATAGGTAAAGGCGCTGGGCACCAGCAGCACATCGGCGCCCTGCCGGGCGTAGTGGCGGTACAGCTCGGGAAAGCGCAGGTCGTAACAGACGCTCAGGCCTATACGCCAGCGGCGGCCATCCCGCGCCGGCATGTCGAACAGCGCGGGCTCGGCGCCATGCTGCAGCACGCGGGCCTCGTCAAAACTTTCCACGCCGTTGTCGAAGCGGAACAGGTGGATCTTGTCGTAGCGCGCCACACAGGCGCCACTCGGGTCGAAGGCCAGGGAGCTGTTGCGCACACGGCCATCAGCGGTGCTCAGGGGCAGGGTGCCGCCAACGATCCACAGGCCCAGTTCACGCGCCGCTGTCGACAAAAAAGCCTGGATGGCGCCCGCGCCAAAAGGCTCCTGGATCTGCAGCTTGTCGGTGTCCACACGCCCCATGATGCAAAAGTATTCGGGCAACACCGCCAGCTCGGCCTGCTGGCGTGCGGCTTCTTCAAGCAACACACGCGCACGGTCGAGATTGGTCTGCAGTTGCGTGGCAGACACCATCTGGATGGCGGCGACCTTCATCGATTGGCTCCGTTTCGCGGGGTGTCTGGGTTGCTGTCTTGTTTGGCGTCTTTGTCAGCACCGGCCGGGTTTGGCGGCTCGGTGCGCGTGTCACCGGACCACAACCACTTGCGGTTGACTTTGCTGATTTTAGGGTCGGCCCAGGCGCCGTCGATATGAAACACCTGGGTGGCGGCCTCCATCAAGGGTTTGCGCAGGAAGGCCTGGGCCAGGAAGGCGCCGAGGCCAATCGCCGGATTGATCACGGTGGCCGCCAACGCGGCCGTGCCGGCGCTGATCTCGGGAATGACCACAACCGTCAGATCCTGGGTCTCTTTGGCCAGATTGACCTTGCCATCCATCAACACGGCAGCATTCACACCCTTCATCTGCAGGTTGTTCGTCGCGGCCACGCCGCGCTCCATCTTCACGTCGCCGCGGATGAAGTCAAACGCGAAACCAGCGCTGAAGATGTCGGTGAAGTCCAGCGTCAGGCGGCGCGGCAAAGCCTGCAGGCTGAGCACACCCAGCAGCTTGGCCAGGCCTGGATCGGCCTTGAGGAACTGGCCGTCCTCGAGGTTGACATTGAGCTGGCCCATCAGGCTGGGGTAGTCGAGTGCAGTGGGCGCGCCAACCCAGGCGATCTGCCCTTCCATGCGGCCTTTGCCATGACGGAACACACCCGGCATTTCGAATCTTTCCAGCAGCTTGCCGCCATCGGCCACGTCGAGCTTGAAGTTCAGCACGGTGCGCCGCGCGCCGGGCTGCGCACTTAATGCGCTCCAATTGCCCGAGGCCGTGAACGTGGCCTCGGGGTTGCTGAGCACCAGGCGGTTGAGCCGCCATTCGTTGTTGTCGGCATCGCGCTGGACAACGCTGGCGGCGCGGTTCACGGCCTCCAGCTCCAGGCGGCCGAGTTTGTTGCCATGCAGTTGGAAGTCTTCCACCACCACGTCCAGCGCGGGCACGCTGCGCGTGGCGTTTTCCAGCGCAATCTCGGTGGGGCCGATGTTGCCGCCCGTGCCGGGGCCGGTGGATCCCAGGTACAGCTTGCTCAGGCGTGCGTAGAAACGGCCGGGGCTGCTGTCAGACGAAGGGCGGTAGTCACCGGTGCCGCTGACCTCTGCAGCGTTCACGTTGGCACGCCAGACCTGGCCGGTGTGGGTCGCATCAAGCGACACCTCATGCAGGTCACGGCCGCTGAAGGTCAATGTCTTGGTGCGCAAGGCGATGCGTGTGGGCAGGTAATCGGCCATGCTGCCCAGCGGCGTCGCGCCAGCCGCCACCGGGACGGCCATGCTTGCCGCCAAAGGTGATGAGGCTGCGGCTGTGGCCGTGGCAGAAGCGGTGGCAGGCACCGCAGGGGGGGCCGTCAAAGCGCGCTCCCAGGCGTCGGTGTCGAGTGCGGCAAGTCCGACTTGCGCCGCCACGCCACTGTCCGGCAGCGGCAACGGCCCCTCGGCGCGGTCGCCCAGGCCCACAACCCCGCGCAACACGCGCGGGGCAGCACCGGAAAGATCCCGAATGTATTGCGCCGACACCAGGTTACCCAAGCTGAGGCTGATGCGGTCACGCTCTGGGCCCGGCACGGCAGCCGTGCCCGTACCTGTGCCCGTGGACGGCAGCAGCACACGCTCCAGCCGCAACGGAAGTGAGGCATCGGCCGCTTTGTTCAGCGGTGCCGGCAGGCGCACAGCCAGGCCTTGCAAGCTGCTGGTGAGGCTGATTTCTGCGCTGCCGCGGCGTATGCCCAGTTGTGCCGCATAAGTGGTGCTGCCGCTCATCTGGCTGGCGATGGCGGCCAGGCCTTGGACTTCACGCGCCTGGCGCAAGCCCTCGGCAGTGGCGGTGCCGTTGATACGGAAGCTCATGCTGGCGTCGCCGGCATTGGCTGCAACAGCAGGCGGCGCCGAGGCCGGTTTGGCGGCGCTGGCGGCGACGGGACGTGAGGTCGGCGAACCGCCTTCGAAAAATACATCGCCACCGAGCAGCCGCGCCTGCCCGCCGGTGATCGCCAGGCCGGTTTCCGAAAAGGCCACCACACCCTTTGCACGCGCCAGCATGGGTGTGCCAGGCATCAGCATCACATCGTTGCCGGCCAGCGTCACGCTGCCTTGGACTTTGCTGTTGTCGATGTCGGCAATCGGCAAGCTCAGGTTTAACTGCAATTGGCCGTTGCCGCTGGCGCTGGCCTGCTCCAGCGCCTGCTGGGTGATGGTATTCAAGGGCGAACTGCGCACCACGCCCAGCATGTCGTTCAAGCGGCCATTGGCGTCGGCCGAGACACGCACCACCGAGTGGTGAAAGTCGGCGATGTCGGCCTCGACCTTGGGCACCACAATGGCACCGTTCGGCCCCAGGCGGGCTGAGCCGCCTTTGACCTGCATGCTGTTGCGATCAAAGATCAAATTGCCCGACAGGCGTGAGAGCACCGGCCAGGGTGGCCGCCCCGCCGGGTTGATGCTCTGCGGCACGAAGGCAAAGGTCGCGTCTTTCACATCCGCGCTGATGTGGAACTCGCCCCGGCGTGGGTCGTGGTAGGGGAATTCGTGCAAATCACCTTTGACGCGGAAGCGGATGTTGGTGGCCCCACCGCCGGTGACGGCGTTGCGCACATAGTGGCGCGCGTCGGCATTCACGCCCAATGGCAGGTAGCGGTGCACCCGCGGGCCGGCGCCTCGGTCGAGCACACCATCGAGCTCCAGCACGCCTGGAAAGCGGCTTTTGCCGACCGAACGCGCGGGGTCGCTGGTGCTCCATTTAGCGCTCAGACTGCCCGCCGCATCGGCATTCGAAAACTGCGTACGGCCGACACTCACGACCCACTTCTGGCCGTCGACTTTCCAACTGACATCGGAGGAAAAGCTGTCGAACGGCACTTCGGGCTCTTCAAAAACACCCGGAAAAGTCATGCTGCCGTTCTGCAGCGCCAGCGCCATCTTGCCGCCGGCCTGGGTCAGGTCGAAATCCACCGTGGCACCACGCAAGCCCGGGTGGCCCACATGACCCTGGGCCACCGCTGCCGCAGAAAGAACCTCCGGCGCCACGTCCAGATCGGTCACCCGTCCTTTGGCCGCATAACTCACCAGCGCATCGAATGTGCCCTGCCAACGGACGTCAATGTTCTCCAGCCGCCCCTTGGGCGCCAAGCGCACCAAGCTGTCGTGCAGCGCATACGCCATCGGCAGGCGCTCGGCAATTTGTGCCAGCGCCGCCAGGTGAAGTTGGTCACCACTGAACTGCCCTTCGGGCACATTGTTCGCGCCACGCACCGAGCGCAGCAACACGTTGCCACCAGGCCACTCCAGGCCATTCGCCGCGGTGAAACGCATGCCTTCGGTGGAAAACTCAAAACCGTCAGGCGAACCCGTGGCGCCTGGCACCTGGCGCCAACCCAGCCGCCCTTGCAGCGAGGGCAACTCCAGCGGCTCCAGGCTGCTGCCAAGCCGCGCCTTGACATGGGCCAAGGCCACGTCGGCCGTGACCGCCGCCAATTGTCCCTGCCGCACATCGGCCCATAACCTGAGCCCCCCCTGCCCGGCAGCCACACCCAAGCTCAAGTCGCTGTAGAGATGCAACTGCTGCGCATCCAGCCGCGGAAGATCGGCGTACAAGGCGCCATCCCACTCACGCCAACGGCCGTTGTGCAAGGCCAGCAAGGGCTGACGTAAACGCCCCACCAGGCTCATGCGCTCACCCCATTCAGGCGGCGGGGTGGCGTCAAGACGCATCAGGTGGCTGCGGCCGCGGTTGCGCAACACCAGGCTGATGTCGGTCAACGCCACCGTGGGGGCCTGGCGTTGCGCATCGGTCCAGCGCAGCACGCCCTGGCGCACCACCACTTCCGTCTGCTCGAACAACCAATCGAGTGCCGGGCTGTCGGCCGCCGGGTCGGCAGCCCCCTGGGCGATCACTTGCCCCGCCACCAGAATGCGCCCATCGGCTTCGCGGCGCACGTCCAGTTCCAGGCCGTCCACCACCAGTTGGGTGAAGCCACGGCGCCACACAGAGGCCGGTGACAGCGCCACCGACACCTTGGGCAGGCGCACTGCGGGACGGCCTTGGGCGTCTTGCAGCACCACCTCCTGGGCTTCAAAAAGCGGCACCAAACCCTTTGACTCGGCGGACAACCGGCCGATACGCACGGGCATCCCTACAAGACGGCTTGCCTCTGCTTCCAGCCTTGGGCGAAATTCGTCGATTCGCGGCACAATGATCCCGTGCAGCAGTCCCCACGCCAGGGCCAGAAGCAGCCACGCTGTCGCGACCAGGCCTAAACACCAGGGGGCGACCGTAGCCGCAAAGTGGAGCAGTCGGGTGGGGCGGAGCTGTGATTCAGTCATTGGACTCATGGATGCAACTGGAATTATGACCCCCGGCCCGCAAGGGAATTCAATCCAAAGCGGCGATCATTTGTTAACCAAAGCAAATTCGCCGGCTTCGGGCCTGTCTTCTTATTCGCGTTTCGTGCAACGGCTTCGCCGGCGCTACGCCGCCGAGTTGCCCCTATTGCCTATGGGGGAACCGGTCCGCGCCAGCATGCAAGCCTGTCTGACCGCCGTACTGGCCAAAGGTTTCGCACTCGATGCCGCCCTGCGCATCGTGCGCCAGTTGGTCATGGAGCGGCTGGTTTCGCTGGACTGCGACGCCCAAGCGCCGCTGAGCGTCGTGACCCGGGCGGTGACGGAACTGGCCGAACTCGCGCTTGACGCGGCCGGCACCGAAGCCTGCCGCGAGCTGGACAGCCGCCACGGCAAACCCGTGGGGCCCGATGGCCAGCGCGCCGAGATGTGGGTCATTGGCATGGGCAAGCTGGGCGGGCGCGAGCTGAACGTGTCCAGCGACATCGACCTGATCTACGTCTACGACCATGACGGCGACACCGCCGGCCTGGAGGACGGCCGTGGCCGCATCAGCAACCACGAATACTTTGCCAAGGCCGTCAAACTGATGTACGGCCTGGTGGGCGACACCACCGAGCACGGCTTTGTATTCCGCGTCGACCTGATGCTGCGGCCCAATGGCAACTCCGGCCCGGCCGCGATTTCGCTCGGTGCGCTGGAGGAATACCTGCAGATCCACGGACGCGAGTGGGAGCGTTTCGCCTGGCTCAAAAGCCGCGTGGTGGCGCCGCGCAAATGCATCATCGACGCCTCGGCGCAGGAGCTGCGCGGCGTGGTGCTGCCGTTTGTGTTCCGCCGCTACCTCGACTACAACGTCTTTGATTCACTGCGCAATCTGCACAAGCAAATCCGTGACCACGCGGCCAAACGCGCCGCCGGCCACCCCGAGCGTGCCAACGACGTGAAGCTGTCGCGTGGCGGCATCCGTGAAATCGAATTCACCGTGCAGTTGCTGCAGGTGGTGCGCGGCGGCCAGTTCCCCGAACTGCGCACACGCTCCACACTCGACGCACTGCAACGCCTGGCGCGCGCCGGGCTGATGCCGCAGCCCACGGCGGATGCGCTGGCCGCGGCCTACGAATTCCTGCGCCGCGTGGAACACCGCATCCAGTACCTGGACGACCAGCAAACCCACGTCCTGCCGACGCAAGACGACGACCTGGCCTGGATCGCCCAGACCATGGGCTACAGCAATTGCTGCGCCTTCTTGAGTGACCTGGACATGCACCGCGAGTTTGTGGCGCAGGAGTTCGACACCTTGCTCGGCGGCCAGGGCCAAGGCAGTTGCCGCAAAGGCGGCGGCTGCAAAGGCCCGAACGGCGCCGCTCCGCTGGGCCCCGATCTGGACGGCCTGCTGGAGCAGCTCAGCGGCAGCTTGCGCGAACGCGTGACGCATTGGCGCCAGCACCCGCGTGTGCTGGCCCTGCGCGACGACGCACGTGCGCGCCTGGTGCGCCTGCTGCAACGCACCAACAGCTGGATCAAGGAAGAGCGCGTGACCGAAGAGGCCGCCGTACGCCTGGTCGACTGGATCGAAACCCTGCTGCGCCGCGAAAGCTACCTGGCCATGCTGCTGGAGCGCCCGAGTGTGCACGAGCGCCTGCTGCGTCTGCTGGGTGCCGCCCGCTGGCCCGCACGCTACCTGCTGCAGCACCCCGGCGTGATCGATGAGCTGGCCAGCGACGCCATGTTGGACGAACGTTTTGTCGCCGAGGCCTTCGAGGCCGAACTGGAACACCGCCGCGCCTCGCTTGCCACCACCGGCGAAGACGACGAAGAAACCCTGCTGAATCTGCTGCGCCGCGCGCACCACGCCGAGTTGTTCCGCGCCCTGGTGCGCGACATCGAAGGCCGCATGACGGTGGAGCAGGTGGCTGATGATTTAAGTGCACTGGCCGAAGTGATCTTGCGCGTGACCGCGCGCTGGAGTTGGGAACGCCTGCGCAACCGCCACACCGAAACGCCGCAGTTCGCCATCATTGGCTACGGCAAACTCGGCGGCAAGGAGCTGGGCTATGGCAGCGATCTGGACATTGTGTTTGTCTACGAAGACGCCGACGAACGCGCACCCGAAAGTTACGCCGCCTACGTGCGCAAGATGATCAACTGGCTGACGGTGAAAACCGGCGAAGGCGATCTGTTCGAGATCGACACCGCCCTGCGCCCCAACGGCAATTCCGGCCTGCTGATCACCACCTTCGACGCCTACGCCAACTACCAGCAGCAACGCGGCAGCAATACCGCCTGGACCTGGGAACACCAGGCCATGACGCGCGCGCGTTTTGTGCTCGGCTTTGAGCCGCTGCGTGCACGTTTTGACGCGGTGCGCCAAGCGGTGATCACTGCGCCGCGCGATGCCGCCGCGCTACGTGCCGAAATCGTCGCCATGCGCGACAAGGTGCGCAGCGCCCACCCGGTGCGCGGCCAGAACTTCGACGTCAAGCACAGCCCGGGCGGCATGGTTGATGCCGAGTTCGCCGTGCAATACCTGGTGCTGTCGCAGTCACAACACCACCCGGAACTGCAGGAAAACGTGGGCAATATCGCACTGCTGCAGCGCGCCGAGACAGCAGGCTTGTTGCCAACCGGCGTGGGCACCGCGGCTGCCAGCGCCTACCGCGCACTGCGCCGTGCACAACACACGGCGCGCCTGAACGAGGCGCCTACCCAGGTGGAGCCGCCGCTGCTGCAAGCAGAGCAGCAAGCCGTGATTGCCTTGTGGAAAGCCGTGTTCGGCTAAACACCGAACACGGCGGTAGCGCCCCAGGGCTACAGCGTCGAAGCGTCTTTCAAGATCCGCGGCTGGTACACCACACGGATCACACAGGCCTCGGCGCTGACCTGCAGATGCGCGGCCACATCGGCCGCGCCATCGGCCGTGACACCAAACGCATCCAGGCCATTCGGCACCGAGCCGTAGTCCAGCCCCAGGCTTTGCACCACGCTGCGAAAGGTGGCGTCTTCAACGCATGGCGCGGGCACGTTGCGCAGCTGCTCAATGCGCTCCACCTTCTGGCCGCGCAAATAAAACACGCTGTCAAAAGGCTGGCCGACCAGCGAAGTGCCCGCCAGGCGCCATTGCCCGCGCAGGCCACGCGGCGCCACCACGGGCCGCGCCAGGCGCTCCAGGCCGGGCATGGTTTCGCGCAGTTCGGCCAACGTCAGGCCCAGGGTCTGGTCGAGGCTTACGGTTCGGCCCGCACTCTGCGCATGCACAGGCGCGACGCCGCCCGCAAGACACATCGCCGTCAGCAAACCCCCAGCCCCCAACTTGACACGCAGCAGCAAAACCGACTCCCTCAGAACACAGCCAAAGCTCGCCATCATAGTCCGCCCGTGTCAAGCAATCGTGAAGCGCCATGCCGCACAAGCCTGACACCACTGGAAACACTTCAGCCAGTAGGTGAATGCTAAATAAATCAATCGTTTGATTTATATTCCACGTCCACCATGGCCCGTACGTCTGCCCCCATTTCTGCCAACAAGCCCAGCTCTCGCACACGCGCGCCGCGCAGTGACGGTGTGGAAGCCCGCACGCGGCTGCTGCGCGTGGCCCTGAGGCTGTTTGCCGAACACGGCTACGCCAAGACCTCCACCCGGCAGATTGCGCTGGAGGCGCAGGTCAACATTGCCGCCATTCGTTATTACTTCGGCGACAAAGAAGGCCTTTACCGCGCCGTGTTCACCGAGTCTTTTGGCACACCGCGCGAAATCGTGGAACACATGGCCCAGCCTGGCTTGCCGCTGCGCGAAGCCCTGACTATTTTTTTTACCGGCTACCTGGCGCCGTTGAAGCAGGGCGACATGGCGCGCCAAGCGCTGCGTCTGCATTTGCGCGAGATGCTCGAGCCCTCAAGCGTCTGGCAGGAAGAACTCGAATGCGATGTGCTCAAGCCACACGCGGCCATGGTGGCGCTGCTGGGCCAACACCTGGGCATTTGCCGCGCCGATGACGAACTGCACCGCCTGGTGCTCACCGTCACCGGCCTGGCCATGCTGCTGTTTGTGCAGCTCGAAGCCATAGAAATCATCCGCCCCTCGCTCATCAAAAAAGGCGCCGCCATAGACCGTTGGGTCAGCCGCCTGGTGGAAGACGCGCTGGCCCTGATTGAAGTGGAACGCACCCGCCGCGCCACACCCTCCGAAAAATGAAGCACCCAACCATCCCTACCTCCCTACCGCTACGCGCCGCCATCTGGGCCTTGCCTTTGCTGCTGGCGGCCTGCAGCAGCGTGCCGCCGAGCAGCGTGCCCCTCAGCCCGGCCGCGCAGTGGCAGGCACCGTTGCCGCACCATGGCTCCACGGCGCAGTTGGCCCAGTGGTGGCAGCAGTTGAACGACCCGTTATTGGTGGACTTGATCGACGCCGCCCAATCGGCCAGCCCCACCATGGCCACGGCGCGCTCGCGCGTGGCGCAGGCACGCACCACGCGGCGTGTGGCGGGTGCCGCACTCGGCCCCACGGCAGACGCCACCGGCAACGCCAGCCGGGGCTTCAACGAAACCCTGGGCACGGTGGCGACCACCGCCCAGGTAGGCTTGCAAGCCGGTTGGGAGATAGACCTGTTTGGCGCCAACGCCGCCACACGCGATGCCGCCCAGGCGCGCCTTGAAGGCGCCCAGGCCGGTTGGCATGATGCCCGTGTGGCCGTGGCCGCCGAGGTGGCACAAAGTTATGTGAGCCTGCGCAGTTGCCAGCGCCAACTGGCCGTGGCGCGGTTTGATGCCACCTCGCGCAGTGAGACCGCACGCCTGATCGACCTGGCCACCCAGGCCGGTTTTGAAACCCCGGCCAACCTGGCTTTGGCGCGCGCCAGCAGTGCCGAAGCCGCTGCCCGCGCCATCAACCAACTGGCGTTGTGCGACCTGGATGTGAAAGCCCTGGTGTATTTGAGCGCCCTGGATGAAGCGCCACTGCGCCAGCGCCTGGCGCAAACACCCGAGCCCCCCGCGCCCGAAGCCTTGTTCGCCATTCCCAGCGTGCCGGCCCAGGTGCTGGCGCAACGCCCCGATGTGTTTACCGCCGCACGCGAAGTGGCTGCGGCCAGCGCCGAAGTGGGCAACGCCGAGGCGCAACGTTACCCACGGCTCACGCTCACAGGATCGATTGGCGCGGCCTCGGTGCGCACCCAGGGCAATACCGTAGACCTGAACACCTGGGCCATAGGCCCGCTGGCAGCGACACTGCCGCTGTTTGACGGTGGCCGCCGCGTCGCCAACGTCGATGCCGCGGTGGCACGCTACGAAGAAGCCGCCGCGCTGTACCGTGCACGCGCACGCCAAGCCGTGCGCGAAGTCGAAGAAGCCCTGGTCACGCTCAACAGCGCCAGCAGCCGTGAAGCCGATGTACAAACCGCCGCCACCGGCTACCGCACGGCCTTTGAAGCCACCCAGGCGCTTTACCGCGGCGGCCTGACCAGCCTGGTGGATCTGGAAGACGCACGCCGCCGCGCCCTGGCCGCCGAGATCAACCTGCTGGCCGTGCAACGCGAACGCATGAGCGCCTGGGTGACGCTGTACCGCGCCGTGGGCGGCGGTTGGAGCGCCGCCGATGTGGCCGGCACCAACCCCGACCAAGCCGCCACCACGACGACCAATACCGCTGCAGCCTCTGCATCCAACGGCAGCTAAACACGAACTCAGGCCGCGCCCTTGGGCCGCCACCTTCAACCTCTTTTCACAGCCATGCTCAACTCTCTCACGCGCTTGCAGTCCCGCCCCGCCTTCGCTATATCTTTGGTAGCTGCCGCCGCATTGCTGGTGGGCGGTAGCGCGCTGTTTTCTTTAGGCTCGCGCGCGGCCGACCCAGCGCCCAAGGACGCCGTCAAACCCGCGTTGACGGTCAACGTGGCCGCCCCCACGCGTTTGGAATGGTCGCTGCAGTTGGGCGCCAACGGCAACGTCGCCGCCTGGCAAGAGGCGGTCATAGGTTCTGAAGCCAGTGGCCTGCGTTTGCTGGAGGTGCGCGCCAACGTGGGTGATGTGGTGCGCAAGGGCCAGCCGCTGGCCACGTTTGCGGCCGAGCCGGTGTTGGCCGACGTGGCCCAGGCCCGCGCCAACCTCGTGGAAGCCCAGGCCAACGCCAGCGACGCCGCAGGCAACGCCGAACGCGCACGCACCTTGCAAGCCACCGGCGCCTTGAGCACGCAGCAAATCAACCAGTACCAAACCAGTTCTGAAACCGCCAAGGCGCGGGTCGAAGCGGCCCGCGCCACCCTCAACGCGCAGCAGTTGCGCCTAGCGCAAACCCAGGTGCTGGCCCCCGACAACGGCGTCATCTCGGCCCGCAACGCCACCGTGGGCGCGGTGTTGGGCAGCGGCACCGAGCTGTTCCGTTTGATTCGCGGCGGCCGCCTGGAGTGGCGCGCCGAGGTCACGTCCACCGAGCTGTCGCGCATCAAGCCGGGTGACGCGGCGGTGCTCACATTGGCCAGCGGCGCAAAGGTCACCGGCAAGGTGCGCATGTTGGCGCCGACTGTCGATGCACAAACGCGCAACGCCCTGGTGTATGTGGACTTGCCCGCACACCCCGACGCACGCGCCGGCATGTTTGCGCACGGCGAGTTTCAGCTCGGCCGCCGCGCGGTGCTGACCGCGCCCGAGAGCGCGCTGGTGGTGCGTGATGGCTTCAGCTACGTATTTGAAGTCGCCGATGGCCAACACGCCAGCATGCGCCGCGTGGTCACCGGCCAACGCGTGGGCGACCGCGTGGAGATCGCCTCGGGCCTCACACCTGAAGCCAAGATTGTGGTGCGCGGTGGCGCGTTCCTCAACGATGGTGACCTGGTGAAGGTGCAGGCCACTGCCCCGGCAGCAGCCACGGCTGCCAGCCCAGCCACCGCCGCCAGCAAATAAGCCACGATCACCACAAGCCCAACCATGAATCTTTCCGCCTGGTCGATCAAGAACCCCATCCCCGCAGCCATGTTGTTTGTGCTGCTGTCGTTTGCGGGGCTGCTGTCGTTCCGCGCCATGAAGGTGCAGAACTTTCCCGACATGGACCTGCCCGTGGTGGTGGTCACCGCCTCGCTGCCCGGCGCGGCGCCGGGTCAACTGGAAAGCGATGTCGCGCGCAAGATTGAAAACGCCATCGCCACCACGCAGGGGCTGAAACACATCACCAGCACCTTGACCGATGGCACGGCCACCATCTCGGCCGAGTTCCAGTTGGAAAAGCCGGTACAGGAAGCCGTGGACGACGTGCGCTCCGCCGTGAGCCGCGTGCGCGCCGACCTGCCCGCCGACCTGCGTGACCCCATCGTCGCCAAGCTCGAATTCACCTCCCAACCTATCCTGGCCTATGCAATTGCCAGCGACAAGTTCAACGACGAAGCGCTGTCGTGGTTTGTCGACGACACGCTGGCGCGCCGCCTGCTGGCCGTGCCCGGCGTGGGGGCCGTGAACCGTGTGGGCGGCGTGACGCGTGAAGTGCGCGTGGCGCTCGACACCGCACGCATGCAGGCGCTGCAGGTGTCGGTGTCGGACATCTCGCGCCAGTTGCGCGCCGTGCAGCTCGACATTGCCGGCGGCCGCACCGACCTGGGCGACAGCGAACAGGCCATACGCACCATTGCCACGGTGCAGACCGCGCAAGAGCTGGCGCGTATGGACATTCCCTTGAGCGACGGCCGGCATGTGCGCCTGGACCAGGTGGCCACCGTGTCCGACACCGTGGCCGAGCAACGCTCTGCGGCTTTGCTCGACGGCAAGCCGGTGATTGGTTTTGAGGTATCGCGCAGCCGTGGCGCCAGCGAGGTGGACGTGGGTGCGGGTGTGCAACAGGCGCTAGACAAACTGCTGGCCGAGAACAGCCACCTCAAGCTCACGCGCACGGTGGACTTTGTGCAGATTGCCCAGGACGAATACGACAGCTCCATGCGCCTCTTGATCGAGGGCGGCATTCTGGCGGTGATTGTGGTGTGGATTTTCTTGCGCGACTGGCGCGCCACCATTGTCTCGGCCGTGGCCTTGCCGCTGTCGGTCATTCCGGCATTCATTGGCATGTATGCCTTGGGTTTTTCCATCAACATCATCACGCTGCTGGCCTTGTCGCTGGTGGTCGGCATTTTGGTGGACGACGCGATTGTCGAGGTGGAGAACATCGTGCGCCACCTGCGCATGGGCAAATCACCGTACCAGGCGGCGATGGAAGCCGCCGATGAAATTGGCCTGGCGGTTGTGGCCACCACCTTCACGCTGATTGCGGTGTTCCTGCCCACCGCGTTCATGAGCGGCATTCCGGGCCGCTTCTTCAAGCAGTTTGGCTGGACGGCGGCGCTGGCGGTGTTTGCCTCGCTGGTGGTGGCGCGTTTGCTCACGCCGATGATGGCGGCCTACATCATGAAGCCCATGCTGGCGCAGGAAAAAGAGCCACGCTGGCTGGGGGTCTACATGCGCGCCTCGGCCTGGTGTCTGAAACACCGGCTTCTGACCATGCTGGGCGCCACGGTGTTTTTCATAGGCTCGATCGCGCTGATTCCGCTGCTGCCCTCGGGCTTTATCCCGCCAGACGACAACGCGCAAACCCAGGTCACGCTGGAGCTGCCGCCCGGCAGCCGCATCGCGGACACCCACAGCTTGGTGGCCATGGCCGCCGAACGTGTGCGCAAGGTGGGCCACATCGACAGCATCTACACCACCATTGGCGGTGGTGCGGCCGGTGCCGACCCGTTTGCCGGCAATGCCGCCAGCGACCCGCGCAAGGCCACACTCACGCTGCAACTGGCCAAACGTGGCGAGCGCCCGCCCAAGCAGAAGATAGAACAAAGCCTGCGCGCCGCGCTGGAAGACATTCCCGGCGTGCGTGTGAAGGTTGGCCTGGGTGGCTCGAACGACAAATACGTTTTTGCGCTGGCCAGTGAAGATCCACAAGCCCTGGCCGATGCGGCACGTGAAGTGACGCGCGGCATTCGCACCATTCCCGGCATTGGCAACGTGGGCTCCAGCGCCAGCCTGGTACGGCCCGAGATCACCGCGCGCCCGGACCTGGCACGCGCCGCCGATCTGGGTGTGACCAGCAGCGCGATTGCCGAGACGCTGCGCCTGGCCACCGTGGGCGACTACGACCAATACCTGCCCAAGCTCAACCTGGCGCAGCGCCAGGTGCCCATCGTGGTGCGGCTGGAAAACAGCGCGCGCGAAAACCTGGCGGTGCTGGAGCGCATGACCGTGCCCGGCGCCCGTGGCCCGGTGCGTCTGGGGGAGGTGGTGCAACTGGAGATGGCCGGCGGCCCGGCCGTGATCAACCGCTACGACCGCTCGCGCAACGTCAACATCGAGATCGAACTTGGCTCGCGCGGCCTGGGTGAAGTCAACGAAGCCGTGCACGCACTGGCGGCTGTGCAACAGCTGCCCGCCAGCGTGCGCCTGGTGGAAGTGGGCGACGCCGAAATGATGGGCGAGCTGTTCGCCAGCTTCGGCCTGGCCATGCTGACCGGCGTGTTGTGTATCTACCTGGTACTGGTGCTGCTATTCCACGATTTCCTGCAGCCGGTGACGATTCTGGCCGCCTTGCCCTTGTCGCTGGGTGGCGCATTTGTGGGTTTGCTGATGGCCGACAAAAGCTTCTCCATGCCGTCGCTGATCGGCCTGGTGATGCTGATGGGCATTGCCACCAAGAACTCGATTCTGCTGGTGGAGTACGCCGTGATGGCGCGGCGCGAACACGGCATGAGTCGCTGGGATGCCTTGCTCGACGCCTGCCACAAACGCGCCCGCCCCATCATCATGACCACACTCGCCATGGGCGCCGGCATGTTGCCGATTGCGCTGAGCCTGGGCGAGGCCGACATGAGCTTTCGTTCGCCTATGGCGGTGGCGGTGATTGGCGGCTTGATCACCTCCACCGTGCTGAGCTTGCTGGTGGTGCCGGCGGTGTTCACCTACATCGACGACTTCTCGCAATGGGTGCTGCGGCTGTTTGGTCGGCGCACGCCGCCTGCGGCAGAGGCTACAAAACCCGCCGCCACCACACCGCACTAAGCCGAACCAAGACACTCTGGCAGCATGCAACTGCAGCGCGTTCACCCCGATCAAGTGCAGCAGGTTTATGACCTGCTGCGGACGCACGGCTGGGCGCATCGCGTAGAGAACATGGCTCAATTCACGCAGCTGATCGCGGCCTCACAGGTCGCCGATGTGGCAGTGATCGATAAACAAGTGGTGGGCTTTGTGCGCGGCATCAGCGATGGTTTGTCGAACGGCTACCTGTCGATGCTGGTGGTGGCCGCAGCGCAACGCCGAAAGGGCATTGGCCGGCAACTGGTGGAGCACACCATCGCCGCCAACACCTCGGTGACCTGGATGTTGCGCGCGGGCCGCGAAGGGGCGCCGGAATTCTTCGCCAAGCTCGGGTTCGTTGCATCCTCCATCGCCATGGAGCGACTGCGCACCACACCGCCTCCCTGACGCGCTGGTGAATTCAGCAGGTTGGGCCCGGAACATGGCGCCCATCACTGACACAATGCGCTCACCACCCATTTTGTAACCAATAGTGACGTTCGTGATTGCCGCCTCAGCCGAGCCTGATACACCAAGCTTCTCCCCGTATCCATGGGTGGCGCTGTGCTGCCTGCTGGCGCTGGGCAGTGTGCTGGTGTGGGCGCTGGACGCGGGTTATCAACTGGCGTGGCTCTCGGCCACCTGGCGGCAAACGCCCTGGACTTTATGGACCGCGCCGCTGCTGCATCTGTCGGCCATACACATGCTGGGCAACCTGATGGCGTTGGCGGCATTGGCGGTGCTGGGCTTGGTGATTCCGCTAGGTGCACGCGCCGCGCTGGCGCTGTTTCTGGCCTGGCCGCTGAGCACCGCCAGCCTGATGGCCTGGCCCGAGGTCACACGCTACGTGGGCCTTTCCGGCTTGATACACGCCAGCGTGGCCATTGTCTGGCTGCACGCACGGCAGGCACCGGTGGCGCAGCGCTGGTCGCCGCTGTTGCTGGCGGCGCTGCTGCTCAAGCTGGTGACGGAACAGGCCTGGCTCTACCCCGTGAGTTTCGACCCGTACTGGAACATCAACGTGGTCGCCGCCGGCCACCTGGGCGGCGCGGTGGTCGGCTTGGTCTGCGGCGCCGTTTGCTTGATCAGGCTGCGGCCTTCAGCAGCTTCTTAGCCACAGGCAAGCGCAGGCCCACACCCAGGCGGTTCCAGGCGTTCATCTGCGCGATGGAGAAGCTCAGCGCGGCGATTTCCTTGTCGTTGAAATGCGCCTTGAGGGCTTCAAAGTCGGCATCGGGGGCGTGGGTTTCGGTCAGCAGCGTCAGGCTCTCGGCCCACTGCAGCGCGGCGCGTTCACGTGGGGTGTAGAAGTCCACCTCGTGCCAGGTCACTAGGCTGTTGATGCGTTGCAGGTCTTCGCCGCCCTCCAACAAGGCGCGCACGTGCATGTCGACGCAGAAAGCGCAGGCATTGATTTGCGAGACACGGGTGTTGACCAGTTCGATCAACATGATGCCCAACACGGGTTCCAGTGCTGGTCCTACGGCGGCCATGGCGCGGTAGGCTTCGGGCAGCAGGGAGAAGGCGTTGAGGCGGGCGGCGGTGGTCATGAAAATTTCCAATTCAAAAAAGTTAAGGTCTTCAAGTGCATTGGCTGTTTTGAATTTCTGAGCCAATACCTGTAAGACGTGAGGCGCTTCGGTTTTGTGACAACCGGAGCCACTTTTTCAAAGGAAATTCAACGCCCGCGAAACATCAGCGCTTGCGCCAGCTTGTCGGGGTTGCGCTGGGTGTGGATGGCAACGATGCGCTCGCCGTCGGTCTCGATCTCCTGAATCGATTCCAGCTGTCCGTCTATGTAGCGCAGCAAGCCGGGCTGGCCGTTGATCTCGGCAATTTCCAGCCGCATGCTTTTGCCATGGCGCAAGGCCACCGCAAAGTACAGCTGCGCCAGGCGCTGCGCGCCGCGCAGGATCTTGCCGAAGTTGGCGACCTTGGCGCCGCCATCGCCCACCAGTTCGGCGTCTTCGGCCAGCAACTGCTTGATCTGCTGAAAGTCACCCTGGCTGGCGGCATCGGCAAAACGGCGCAGCAGCTGCAAATGGGTTTCACGCGACACCGTGAAACGCGGGCGCTCGGCCTTGAGCTGGGCGGCGGCACGGCTCACCAGTTGGCGGCAGGCGGCTTCAGTCTTGCCCAGCGCTTCGGCAACCTCGGCATATTCGGCGCCAAATACCTGGCGCAGCAAGAAGGCGGCGCGCTCTTCGGGCGACAAGCGCTCCAGCAGGGTGAGGAAGGCCAGCGAGATGTCTTGGGCCGTTTCCAGCGAATGTTCCGGGCTGGCGCTGGCTTCGGCTGGCACTTCTTCGGCCAGCAGCGGCTCGGGAAGCCACAGGCCGGGGTAGGCCTCGCGTTCACCACGCACCGCGCGCAGCCGGTCGATGGAAAGGCGCGTGACCACCGTCACCAGCCAAGCCTCGGGGTTGCGCAGCAGCGCCACATCCGACTCGTTCCAGCGCAGCCAGGCGTCCTGCAACACGTCTTCGGCATCGGCGCGTGAGCCGAGCATGCGGTAGGCCACGCCCATGAGGCGCGGGCGGTGTTGGTGAAAAAGGGTGGTGCGGGTGTCCATGGGATCTAGACGATTGAACACCCTGTTTTGTGACGGCGCCTGGCGATTTACCCGCCCTTGGGGGCCTGAATGCGCTTCACCAGGGCGGTGGTCGAGTAGCCGTTGACCAGCGAAATCGCCAGGGCTTTGCCGCCGTAAGACTCGACCACGCGGGTTTCGGCCAGTTTCTGCATGTCGTAGTCGCCGCCCTTGACCAGGATGTCGGGGTGCAGGGCGCTGATCAATTCCAGCGGCGTGTCTTCGTCAAACCAGGTCACCAGGCTGGTCGACTCGAGCGAAGCCATCATGATGGCCCGGTCGGCTTCGTTGTTGAGTGGCCGGTCTGGCCCTTTGCCCAGGCGGCGCGCAGAGGCGTCGCTGTTCAGGGCCACGATCAAACTGCCACCCAGCGCACGCGCCTGGGCCAAATAAGTGACATGGCCGCGGTGCAGGATGTCGAACACACCGTTGGTGAAAACCCAGGGCTTGGGCAGTGCGGCCAGGCGCGCTACAGCCTCTTCGCGGGCACAAATCTTGGATAAAAAAGCTGGAGCGGGGGCTTCATAGGTCATTTCGAGATGCTATCAGCCCCAATACAAGATAGTATTGGGTCGGGCGCTATACATTTTGCCTAAGAACCCTTTGCATAAGTCAACGCGAGGGCAGGTCGTGCGGATTGGGATGGGATGCAAGACGCGTTTTGCAGCGAATAGCCGTCGCTATTGGCCCAAAAGGCAAGGACGCAGACCGACCAATTCCGTGCGGCCATGCCCCGTGTTGATTTATGCAGAGGGCCCTTGGCCTGCACGATGCTCCGATAATTCGCATACCTATGAATCTGATCGCCATCGACCTCGAAACCATCCGCCTCGGCCATCCCTTGCCATTCGCCCTGCGCAATGAACATGGCGTGCTGTTGGCTCAGAAGGGCTACGTTATCTCTCAACGCGAAGAGATCACCTACTGGACGTCGCGCGGCATGACCCTGTGCGTGGACGTTGACGCCAATGAACAGACCCATCGCGCCTATGTCGGCAAGCTGCACGAGATGGTGCGCTCGGACAAGGCCTTGACCGACATCGTCAACGTCCACATTGCTTCCGACGATCTGACACCGGCGCAAGCGCGCGAGCGCAATGACGTGCCCGACTGGGCCGCGTTCCAGATGAAGGCGAATGCCTTGCTGCGCGATCCAGAAAGCGAAAATTTTCTGACGCGGCTGGACAAGCTCTACAACGAGCTGCACGACCTGGTGCGTTACCACCCCGACGCCACGCTATTCGCGCTGATCCACCTGGCCTCCACCGAGATGCGCGTCTACAGCGCCACCCACTCTATGCTGGTCTACGTGGTGTGCAGCCTGGCCGCGAGCGAGGTGCTGAACTGGTCGCCCAAGCTGGACGCATCGCTGGGCAAGGCCGCGCTGACCATGAACATCAGCATGACGGCGCTGCAAGACCAACTGGCGCAGCAATCGAAGTCGCTGACGGTGTCGCAAATTGAAGCGGTCGAGCAACACGCCATGCGCTCGTTCAACATGCTGTTGGCCATGGGGGTACAAGACGAAGACTGGTTGCTGGCCGTACGCCACCACCATGACCGCGGCCCCGGCGGTCTGGCGAGCAAAACCGAGGCCATGCGCATCGCACGGCTGATCCAGCGCGCCGACATGTTCACGGCCCGGCTATCACCACGCCTGGGCCGGGCCTGCCTGCCCCCGCCCATGGCCATGCAGGCCTGTTACTTCGACGAAGACAAAAAGGTCGACGAAGCCGGCGCCGCACTCATCAAGGCCGTGGGCATCTATACCCCCGGCACCTTGGTGCGTCTGGCGACCAATGAAATCGCTGCCGTGATCCGCCGCGGACTGAATACCACCATGCCGCAGGTGGCGGTGCTGATCAACCGCGAAGGCATGCCCACAGGCGAATGGATGATCCGCGACACCAGCCTGCCGCGCTACAAGATTGTTGGCCATGTCGCCAACAAAGATGTGAAGGTACAGATCAAGCTGGAGCAAATGCTGACGCTGATCTGAGAACCACGGGTTCAAGCCCTGGCCTGAGGAGGCTGCCATGTTGCACACTTTGCGGTTTCTCGCCTACAGCAGCCTGATCTGCGCCAGTGGGCTGCTGGTGCCTGGCACGGCTGCAGCGGCTGGCGACGCACAGCCCGCCTGCCCAGCATTGCTGCAGTACAGCTTTCCGCGCCTGCAGGACGAAAAGCCTCAAGCCCTGTGCCAATACAGCGGCCGAGTGGTGCTTATCGTCAACACCGCCAGCTTCTGCGGCTTCACGCCGCAGTACAAAGGCCTGGAAGCCCTTTACGCCAAGTACAAGGACCAGGGTTTCGTGGTGCTCGGGTTTCCGTCCAACGATTTTTCACAAGAGCCCTCGGCCAACGCACAAATCGCCGATTTCTGCGAAAACACTTTCGGCGTGAAGTTTCCGATGTTTGGCAAAACCGCCGTCACCGGTCCACAGGCCGCGCCGCTGTTCCAGGCATTGGCAAAACAAACCGGCACGGCACCGGGCTGGAATTTCCACAAATATCTGCTCGGTCGCGATGGCCGCGTGGTGGCACAGTACGGCAGCACGGTCTCGCCCGAAAACACAACGCTGGTGCACACGATTGAGCAGCAACTGAAGACAAAATAAGCCGATCCGGCTCTGCGTAGACAATGCCCTGCGCAGCAAAACGCCCCTCCAAAAGGGGCGTTTTGCTTCACATTAATTTACCCGGCGAAGCGCAATTTTCTGGAACTTTGGCTTGGGCGAGTGGGTCCTAAAACACATCAGCTTCGGCAACGGAGCGAAACAGTTTTATGGCAGCGAAGCCTTTCTAGTCTCGGACTAGGATGCCACCTCGGAGCGGTTCTCATCCTCCCTCCCTCTCTTGTTCGCCACGAGGCGCTTCGCAGCCCTTTTATTCCCCCGGCCCCATACTCAAACCGGTTTGGTGTCGGCGAAGCTGGGACGCAGCATCAGTTTGTCGTGCAGCTTGGCCAGGTTTGGGTGGTCGCTGCGCCACGCCAGCGTAGGAAACCGGAACACCAGATAGTCAAGCGCGCAGCCCACCGCGATATCCGACAGACTCAGGTGTATGCCGCTGCAAAACGGCTTTTCGCCCAAACCGCGGCTCATGGCTTTCAAGCTGCCTTGCACTTTGCCCATTTGCCGCTCAATCCAGGCCTGACAGCGTTGTTCATCGGTGCGGCCCGCCCACGTCGTTTCTAAGCGCGCCAGGATGGCGGCGTCCATCAGGCCATCGGCCAAGGCTTCCCAGGTTTTGACCTCCACACGTTCACGGCTTTGTGCCGGAATGAGTTTGCCCACTGGTGAAAGGGTGTCCAGGTACTCCACGATCACGCGAGAGTCGAAAATGGCTTCACCAGCTTCCATCACCAGGCAAGGCACCTTGCCCAAAGGGTTGGATTCGCTGATGACGGTATTGCCTGACCACACATCGTCCTGGACGAACTGGTAGTCGAGCTTCTTTTCGGCCATGACCACGCGCACTTTGCGCACATAAGGGCTGGAGAGTGAACCGATGAGTTTCATAAGGTGGCATTGAAGGGGGAAATCCAGGGACAGCCCCTAGCTCCGAGCGATTCTATCGATTCGGCCCAAGATAGCCTTTGCGGACCCGTCTCTGTTCAAATCTGCCTCGGCACCTACAATCCCACCTATGACTTTCTCCACCATTTCGGCCTTGTCGCCACTGGACGGCCGCTACGCCGCCAAACTCGCCCCCCTGCGCCCGCTCATGAGTGAGCTGGGTTATATGCAACGCCGCGTCCAGGTCGAAGTGGCCTGGTTCATTTCGTTGAGCGACGCAGGTTTCGCAGAATTCAAGCCCCTGAGCCCGGGCGCCCGCACCTATTTGCTGGGCCTGGTGAAGAACTTCAGCGAAGCCGATGGCCGCGCCATCAAAGAGATCGAGAAGACCACCAACCACGACGTCAAGGCCGTGGAATACTGGATCAAGTCCAAGTTTGAAGCCCGCCCAGAGCTGCAAAGCGCGGCCGAGTTCGTGCACTTTGCCTGCACCAGCGAAGACATCAACAACACCAGCCACGCACTGCAGATCAAAGGTGCGCGTGAAGTGGTGATCCTGCCCGCGATCGACGGGCTGATCAGCAAACTGCGCGAAATGGCCCACACTTACGCTGCTGTGCCTATGCTCAGCCGTACCCACGGCCAAACCGCCAGCCCCACCACGGTGGGTAAAGAGATCGCCAACGTGGTGGTGCGCCTGGTGAAGGCTCGTGAGCAAATCGCCGCCGTCAAGCTCATGGGCAAGATGAACGGCGCCGTTGGCAACTACAACGCCCACCTGTCCGCCTGGCCCGACTTCGACTGGGAAGCCTTCAGCCGCAAGGTCATCGAAACGCCGGAGCCGCTGGGCCTGGGCCTGACCTTCCAGCCGTACAGCATCCAGATCGAACCACACGACTACATGGCCGAGCTGTTTGACGCTGTGGCGCGTACCAACACCATCCTGATCGACTGGGCGCGCGACGTCTGGGGCTATGTAAGCCTGGGCTACTTCAAGCAGCGCCTGAAGGCCGGCGAAATTGGCTCCAGCACCATGCCGCACAAGGTCAACCCCATCGACTTTGAAAACGCCGAAGGCAACCTCGGCTTGGCCAACGCATTGCTGAAGCACCTGAGCGAGAAGCTACCCATCAGCCGCTGGCAGCGTGACCTGACCGACAGCACGGTGTTGCGCAACATGGGTGTGGCGTTGGGTTATGCCTCGCTGGCCTACGCCTCGCTGATGACGGGGCTGAACAAACTCGAACTCAACGAAGAAGCGTTGGCGGCAGACCTCGACGCTTCGTGGGAAGTATTGGCCGAACCGATTCAGACCGTGATGCGCCGTTTTGGCGTGCAGGGCGCCTACGAGCAGCTCAAGGACGTCACCCGTGGCAAGACCGTCACTGCCGAAGCCTTGCACGGCCTGATCCGCTCGCTGGCGATTCCCGAAGAAGAAAAGACCCGCTTGCTGGCCATGACGCCGGCGAGCTACATCGGCATTGCCGCCGAGTTGGCCCGCCGCGCTTAAATCGTTAAGCCGGGCATTGCCCATCTTGCAACACCGCGCCTGGCGCGGTGTTGCGCTTTCTACCTTCTACAAGATTGCTCCGCCGCTCATGGCCATCAAGTCCACCATCTTCAAGGCGAACCTGCAAATCGCCGACATCGACCACAACTACTACGCTGACCACTCGCTGACCTTGGCCCGCCATCCCAGCGAGACCGACGAACGCATGATGATCCGTTTGCTGGGACTGGCGCTGAACGCGCACAAACTGCAAACCGTTTGCAACGGTGACGCCACGCTGGGTTTTGGCGCCGGTCTGTCCGATCCGGACGAACCCGACGTGTGGATCCGCGACTACACCGGCCAAACCCGTTGCTGGATAGAAGCTGGCCAACCCGAAGACAAACCGCTCTCCAAGGCCTGCAACAAGGCCGACGAGGTGTTGCTGTATACGTTTGCCTATTCGGCGGAGGTGTGGTGGAAAGGAATTGAGAGCAAGCTCACACGGCTAGACAAGCTGCAGGTGTGGCGCGTTCCCACCGAGGCCTCGCAGGCCCTGGCCGGATTGGCGGAACGCAGCATGCAGCTGCAGGCCACGGTCCAGGAAGGCGCTTTGATGCTCAGCAGCAGCGCCAACACCGTGCACATCGAGTGTGTGCGCTGGAAATGACCAAGCGCCTAGCGCTCAAGCACGGCGTCGATCAGGATGCCCAACACCGAGTAGATCAGCGAGCCGATCAGCGCCGCCGTGAAGCTCTGCACGTGAAAGCCATTCAATAGGCCGGATGCGCTCCAGAACATCAAGGCATTGACCACGAACAGAAACAAGCCCAGGGTGACCAACGTCACCGGCAGCGTCAGCAGCACCAGCACCGGGCGCACGATGGTGTTGAGCAGACCCAACACCAGTGCAGCGATCAGCGCCGAGGTAAAACTGGCGACGACCACTCCGCTGTAGACATAGGCCACCACCATCAGCGCCACGGCGCTGAGTACCCATTTGAGAATTAGTTTCATGCTGCCAGCATAACGCGGCCACGGGCTGGCGCGCTACACCCGCCGTCTATTCGGCGATGCCGCCCAACAACAGCCCCACACCCAAGAGGCTGGCGACCAGCGAAAACAGGCGGTTGGCCGGCATGCCGGACACGGCCGGCACAAGCGGCTGTGGGGCCAATCCCACGCCTTTGGGGCGGCGCAGGTCCAGCACTTGCGCCTGGCCATGGGTTTGCATCAAAGCATTGGTGAACTCGGGCAACGGGCCTTCAGCCAACACTGGCGTGAAGATTTGACCACGCGCGCGCATCCAGCCACCAATCTCATCAAACAGCTTGGTCGACCAGCGCGCACGCCAATGCTCCCGCACCCGGTGACTGCCCCATTTGCTGGGACGCTGGGCCATGCGCGGTGCGCAGGCCACCAGCACCCAGTGGGTGTTGGCGGCTGGTGCCGGCTCAGCCCCCCACGCGGCCTGCAGATGGGCCGCATCGTCCACCAGAACGATGACGACGGATGCTTGCGGTGCAAGCGGCTGCAACGAGACCACGGGGTTTTGTGTCATCTTAGGAACCAACACTTTCAGTTACGGCCGAGGCGGCCTTGGCACGGCGTTGTGCCCAGGCACCAGCGCCCAGTACACCGGCCACAGCCACCACATACACAACCCAGCGATAGGCCGTGCCCATGGGGTTCTCGGGGCCAAACACCGAGACCAGCAGGGGTTCACTCACCACCATCTTGGCGGCGGTAAAGGCCAGCACAGCAGAGCCCAGTTGGATGATGATGGGGAAACGCTCCACCAGCTTCAGCACCACGGTGCTGCCGAACACAACGATTGGCACGCTGATCAACAACCCGATCACCACCAGATCCATGGCGCCATGTGCGGCACCGGCCACACCCAGCACGTTGTCCACCCCCATCAGTGCGTCAGCGACCACTATGGTTTTCATGGCGCCCCAGAAGGTGCTGGCCACAGGGCCTTGGTGCTCTTCACCTTGTTGATCGGAGAGCAGCTTGTAGGCGATCCAGACCAGCCCAAGGCCACCGACCAACATCAAACCAGGAACTTTCAACAGCCAGACCACACCCACGGTCATCACGGCGCGGACACCAATGGCGCCCACGGTTCCCCACATCACGGCTTTGCGTTGCAGGTGCGGGGGCAGGTTACGAGCGGCCAGTGCGATGACGATGGCGTTGTCGCCAGCCAGCACGAGGTCGATCAAGATGATGGCCAACAAGGCAGACCACCAGGGGGCCGAAAGAAATTCCATGAAAACTCCGAAATGTGCGTCGATTGCAGTCAAAACAATCTGGTGCCCAGGAGCCAGGGCGCCGGTGTTTGCACATCGACGGCCTCCGACCCCACCTGCCCCAGGTGTGAATCGAAGGTCTTGCCCAGCAAACGCACTCAGCGTTTGCCTGATCCACCGGAAGTCTTTCAGCAAGCCTGTGGGCGTTGCGGCGGACTACGTATTGACGGCAGATCAATGCCGGCCAGCCTGCGGTCAGCAGGTGAGGCCATTAGCGGGAGCTACTCCCCTTCAGCCTCGAATTACACCACTGCTACGGGGGTTTCTGCAAACGTAGCGACGGCGCACCCGGCAAAGCGAGCAAACCGCAGTGTTCCTGCAACCCCTGAAGCGCATAAAGCGTTTTCGCGCAAGGGCACACTGGCTGAATGCGTAAACAGCTCTTCTTTTGATAGCAAACTTCGAATGTAAAAGCAGGCGCCAAACCCGCCCACTCTTTGGGGGATTAGCGAAGCCTTTTTCGCACAGCACGCGGGCATGAAGGCCAGGGGTTCGGCGCTATGATCGGTGCCCTTCTCGCGCACATGCTCTGCATCAACCCCATGGCCGGCATCCACATCACCGACATCGAAGCCGCCATCAACCACTGGCGCGAACGCCAGCCGTCACCCGATGGCGTGACGCTGTGCGCCGAGCTGCGTGCGCTGGCCGAGGTTTACGCGCTGATGGTCTACTACCACCACGACGAGGCCGATGAAGCTAGCATGCCGGCGGCGGCACACGCGGCATGGCTGGATTGGTACCACAGCACGCCCGATACGCCTTGTATTGCCATCTGCTCCACCAGCCAGGGGGACGCCATGTGCAAAGGCTGCGGCCGTTCTTTTGAAGAGGTGCAGCATTGGCTGGGCATGACACCGGCCGAGAAACGCAGCACCTGGCGGCGCATCACCCTGCATGGTGTGGCCTGGCGCTTCAATAAATATGCCGAGCGTGCCGCCGAAGGAGCCGGGCCTGGCGACACCGACGCCAGCAGCGCCAGCCTTTAACCCAGTCCATTCACCGGGGCCAACCTTCCACCGCCTTCCCCGCCATCACCGCATTTCTTTTTCGTCCTTGGCCTGCTCCTTGAGCTTGGCCAGCACCTCGCGGGTACGGGCGTCAATGATAGAGGCCTCTATGTCGTCCACCGGCCCACTGCCCGGTGGCGGTTTGCGCACGAAGTCCTGCGCGGCCTTGAAGCGATCCAGCGCCCCAGAGTAATCTAGCCGTGCCACCTGGACTTCGGCTTCGGCACGCAGCGCACGCAGCGTTTGCCCCTGGGCATCGTAGGCGTTGGACAGCAATTGCCACGCAGCCGCATCACGTGGATGGGTGGACACCCAGGGCTGCAGCCGGGTGATCGCCTGCCGCGCTTGCCCGCTGCGAATCCGCAGTTGCGAACCGATGATCAACTCGGGGCGGCCCGGTGCATCCGCATCCACAAGGGCCGCGGCCGCCTTTACGTCGCCTGCGGCCCATTCGATCTCGGCCGCCAGCATCTTCGCCACGCGGTAGGGCTTGGGGGTTGCGGCGCTCTGCTGCAGCAGCACGCTGGCGAGACGGCGCGCGGTGTCGATCTCGCGCAACTGCAACGCACCCAGGGCGGCGGCATACAACACGCCAGCACTGGCGTAGTTCAGCTCCTTTTCTTTGGTCGCGACCAGGTTGCCGTCGGCAATCCAGGAGCGCAGTGCATCGGGGCCGGGGCGCGACAACACACGCGCACGCGCCGCCATCATGGCTTGATAGAAGTCCGGTGGTTTGGGCGGCAGGTTCTTGGGCGCATCCAGCAACTGGCGTGACTGCATGTCCGAGATCCGCTCGGTGGTAAGTGGGTGACTGCGCAGATAGGGAAACGAGCCGTTGTCGTTCAGCCGCGAAGCCTGCTGCAACTTCTCGAACATGCTGACAAATGCCTTGGGGTCGTAGCCTGCCTGGGTCATGACGCCAAAACCCACGCGATCGGCCTCACGCTCCATGTCGCGCGAAAAATTCAGTTGGTTCTGCGTAGCCACGGCCTGTCCGCCCACAATGAGCGCATTGCCCGCATCTGCGCTTTTGCCCAACACCAGAGCGCCGAGCACCAGGGCCGCCAGCATCAACGGCATTTGCTGGCTTTGCTGCGTCATCAGCCGCGAAATGTGGCGCTGGGTGACGTGGCTAAGCTCATGCGCCAACACCGAGGCGAGTTCATCCGAACTGGACACCAGGCCAATCAAGCCCAAATACACACCGAGGTAGCCACCGGGCAACGCAAAGGCGTTGATCTCGCGGTCGCGCCCTATCATGATTTCCCAGGCGAAGCGCTGCTCCAGTTCTTCGCTGAGCTCGCCACGCGCTCGTGCGGCGTCGAGTAAAGGCTGCCACAGGCTTTGAATATATTCGCTGAGCACCGCGTCATCCAGATAAGCTGGGTCGCGGTAGATCTGCCGCGCAATGCTCTCGCCTATGCGGCGTTCCGCTGCACTGGCCAGCTCGCTACTGTCACCCAGGGTCGGCAACTGCTGACGACTCTGTGCCCAGCCGGGTATCACGCCAAATGTGAGGTTGGCTAGTAGCAAAGTAGCCAACACCGCTTTCTGCACCAGCGTGACGGGCTTTTTTGATGTGTGTTTTTTCAAATTAAATCCATGTGCCGGCATCGGCAACGAAGACCACAAGCCTATCTGTATTGGTGGACAAAATCACACCACAGTTCCGCAGCTTTTCCCGGCCGCAATATTCTCATTTTGACGCGAGGCTGCGCCAAGAATTTAATCGGCCAGACTATCATCCCCGACCACCAAGACGCCCACACCCGACCTATGACTACGCTGACCCATTTTGACGCCCAAGGACAAGCCCACATGGTGGACGTCGCCGCCAAGGCCCACACCCACCGCGTGGCCGTCGCCGCAGGCCGTATTGAGATGCAGGCGGCCACATTGGCGCTGATCGAA
Source organism: Variovorax sp. HJSM1_2 (assembly GCF_049316285.1). Lineage (NCBI taxonomy): Bacteria > Pseudomonadati > Pseudomonadota > Betaproteobacteria > Burkholderiales > Comamonadaceae > Variovorax > Variovorax sp. HJSM1_2. Next base: position 220,407 of record NZ_JBMOXA010000009.1, read on the forward strand.
AGTGGCAGCGCCAAGAAGGGCGACGTGCTGGGCATTGCACGCATCGCCGGCATTCAAGGCGCGAAAAAAACCAGCGACCTCATCCCGCTATGCCACCCGCTGGCCATCACCCGCGTGGCCGTGGACTTCAGCCTGTCTGTGGCCGGAGAAGCGCCAGCCGTGACCTGCACCGCCACCGTGGAAACCGTGGGACCTACGGGCGTGGAAATGGAAGCCTTGACCGCTGTGCAGGTGGCCCTGCTGACCATCTACGATATGTGCAAAGCCGCAGACCGCGGCATGACCATGACAGGCGCGCGTGTGCTGGAGAAACATGGCGGCAAATCAGGCAGCTACAAGGAGAATGCCGCCAAGTAAAACCAGGGACTGTTCACGCGATGGATGCAGGCGCGAACCATCGTGTTGACAGCCCCTAAAGCGGCAAGTGGTGGTGCGCCGCCCAGTCGGCGTGTTCTTTGGGAAACGCCGCATGGAACTGCGCCAGGCGTATGCGCACTTCGTCCCAGCGCTGCAACTGCACCGCACTCTCGATCAGAATCTCCACCACCTTGGGTTCGGGTGAAAAGTGCAGCAACTCGGTGGCCAAGCTGTATTGGTGTTCGGCGTTTTGCGGCGTCAATGTTGTGGTGGTCAACTCGGCAAACCGCACCTGGTCGCGGAAAAGCCACGAGGCACTGGCCTTGACCAGCGTGTCATCTCGGTAAGCTTCTGCGCGCCGCTCGGGCGGCAAGTAGATCTGGCTGATGCGGTGATAGTCCCAGCCCACATAGGCGCAGATCGCTATCAATAGTGCAGCTACCGACGCTTGCAGAAGCTTCAGAGAATGCCTTTTTGGCCTGTAATCAACATCCAGCAAACCTGGCCGTTTCTGGCATAGCAGCAACACGCTCAAACCAACCGCTATTTGAAACGGGCCATACCACAGCGGGTACTCCAGCAGACTGTGCAGACCTATCAGCGCCAACACGGCCCAAGCCATTTGGCGCGTGGCGTCTTTCTCGGCCCAAGGCCGCGCACGCCATACCAACAGCACCAACAGTCCACACACCGCCACCGCCACCGGTACACCCAGCTCCACCGCCAAGTGCAGCGGCAGGTTGTGCGCGTTGTCGAGAATGTCGCAAAACCGTGGGCCTGGGTACGGTGTAGAGAAGTGCGCAAAGTCCAGCTCACCCCAACCCCAGCCGGTCCATGGCCGCTGCTCAATCAGATACAGCACATTGCGCCACAAGGTCATGCGGCTGGCACACAACGAGTCACCAGCCTTCAGCCGCGCCCAGGCGCCGTTGGAGAATGGCTCCAGGCCTATCGACCACGGCAATACCCACAATGCCAACACATAGGTGACGGCGTAAACCGCGAGCACCCGGCGCACAGCAACTGAGCGCCACCCACCCCAGAGCACGGCAAGAACAGCCAGCATCGCCCATTGCACCAGGCCGGTACGGGATGAAGAAACCGCATTGCCCAAAGCCAGCAAAACCGCCAACACCAGCCACACACGATGTAGGTTAACCTGCCGCGCCACAGGCTTAAGCTGCGAGGTCCACCACAACAAGGCGGCCAAGCCGATGTTAGTCAGTGTGGAGAACTGATTGCGCTGGCGCAGATTGGCGAACGCTTCGCCCTCTTTGGTGTAGTTAACCCAGGGTGCGAATGCTGAGGCAGCCCCGTAGTACTGAACGAGCGCCAGGAGACAGCTGAGCACCGCCGCCAACAGCCAAGCGCCAGCCGCTACGCGCGGCCAGAATTCGGCCCCTGCCTTTTGGCGCCCTAGGGCAAGTAGCAGCAGAATTGCGGCAGTCGCCCCGAACGCTACCAGCCACGGAACGACGGCGGGAGAAGGGCCAAAGGTAAAAGGATTAAGCCAAGGGACTGTGTAAAGGCCAATGATAACAAACAGGCTGAGCGGAACTGGCTGCATCATCCGCGTCCAATTAAGAAATGAGGCTCATACTTATGGCAACTTTGCCTCCGGCCACGGAATGGAGGTGGCCTCTGGATATTGTTTTCCAGTCGCAACCCAGCCAGCCTTAAGTCCATCAGCAATTTCGGGTGGCAGCATCTTTTCAACTTTACGCAACCAAAGCTGTGTTTCCTCCGAGCCTCGTCGAAATGCGAGCACCTGCGCATAACGCAACATATTGCCGGAAGTGGGGAAGCTCGTCACGACACGGTATAGATGCTGCATTTCTTCCTCGGTCACTTTAGCCGGATCAAATTCGAGCCGCGCGTTGCGCATGAAATCGGCTAAGTCGTCGAGCACCAACACATCTGGCGTGTGGCCCGGCGGAAGGTTGCCAACACGGTTTATTTCCAACCGGAACACTCTAAAGTTTTCCTCCACCCGCAGGTAATCTCGCATAACGCTGAACAGCAAAATACAGCAACAAAGCCAAAGTAAGAGTGCGATCCAACGGCTCGTACGAAAAAGCACTCGTGCATGTTGCTTCTGCTCGAGCATGCCCATGACGAGCCCCGTAGGCAACAAGAAGTATGCGTGATGGAGCGGTAACTCAACCATGGCGTGAAGGCCCACCACGACTAGAAATAGCGCCATGACGATCTCCTCTGGGCTGCGCACCAGCCCAAGGCGGCGCACCATCCAGCCGACCAAGATCAGGGCGACCAAACCACCTATAGGAATTCCGTTCCAAAGAGCTAGATCTAGAAATAGGTTGTGTGAATGCTGAAATAGCCCCTGCATACTTGGATGATTTTCAGCCACTGCAAGGTGCGCTACAGCAAGGCGGTTCCAGCCATATCCAACCCAAGGGTGTTGAGCCAGCGCGTCTAAAAACATCTGATAGGCCTGAATTCGCAACCTTGACGACCCGCCACCGAACGATGCAGAGCGTATTTCATGATCTAGGTGCAGCAGATCACTCAGGTACTGCAACGAAAAGGTGCAAATCAGAAAGTATCCAAACAGTACCGTGATATACCACGGCGTGCCGCGAGGCAACCACTTCCGCCAACACCAGACCGCAGCAGTGGACACAAAAACGGCCAACATGGCCGTTCTTGACTGCGTTAATGCCAATCCAAATAAAAGATAAAACACCATGGCCAGGGCACCTACCCGGCCGATTTTGCCGCGAACCACACCCCATGCCGCCGCCAACATCCCCCAAAGAAGCAGAGTAGCCAATTGATTAGGCTGGCCGAGATTTGCAGAAGGACGGCCAGGACTGAATTCAGCCATCCAGATTTGCATGTCATCCCAGTCGGTCATCACAGCAACCCACTGACGCAATTGCAGCCCAACGGAAACGATTGCGGCAATACCAATCGCAAGGAAAAGAGCATCGGCCGCGCGGCTAGGCGATGCCGCCTCCCATTGAGCGCCTGTCAGCAGCGCTAATACCAGTCCAAATACAAAAAGACTATTGACCCAGGCTTGGCCCATGTAAGGCAACAAACCCATCGAAAACTGAATAAGAGGAACTAGAGCTAGCAACGAAAACAAAATGGTGAGCGGGCGCCACGCCACGGGCACTTGTCCACGAAGGAATACTGCAGCGCACGCCACGGCAAGCATCACGGCCACCCAGGCATCTGAGTGAAAAGTGGCCCACGGGTAGTAGTGATTCGGAAGCAGCCAGGCCAGAGCAAGTAAAGGAGCCCATAACCCAGTCCATAGCGGGGGCAACGGCGAGATAGTTTTCAATGTGAACTCACCCAAAACTCAATAAACGTATAGAACTCAAAATACCGAGACACATAAAAAAAGCCCCCCGAGGGAGGCTTTTTTGACTATCGCAATTGCGATCTTAGCTACCTTGGCAGCTTGCTGGACGATATTTATTGAGAATCGAACCAGAGCAGATCCATGTCACCTGACCATTGTCTTTAAACGTGCCGGTCAAGAGAATTGTCCCACCCGAAATTTTCGGCTCAGCACCGTTGGCCGTAGCGGTAATCGTGCCGGTAGTCGAGTTTGTGAAACTATATGCGACTCCGGACACATATTTGGAGGACTGCGAATCCACTGAGACGCTCGCAACTGCTGGCATTTGACCAAACGTTGCAGCAGCCTCAGAAATCGAAACCTTAGGCGAAGAAGCCGCCAAGATCACTTCCGTGACCTTTGCACGAATCGTGTAATCCTGGTACGCAGGCAAAGCCACAGCGGCCAAAATACCGATGATCGCCACAACGATCATCAGTTCGATCAGGGTAAAACCTTTTTGCAGGGAACGCTTCATAGCCGGAGCTCCTAGTTGAATTAGACCCGGTAGCTTCTGCATTTGTCATGCCAGGGCATAAACGGGTGGATTGCGGTGTTTCAGACCATGGTTTGCCGGTCAAACTGCCAATTTTTGGCCAATCGATACGCCAGGGTGACATTTTTGTCAGCATTTCGCCATGCTGCACTGCACCAACGCCGCTATATGTCGAACAACTGCCCCGCTTGCAACCAGCGGATGTCGTGTTTGCTGGTTTGGTCGTTCGGTTGTGGCCCGCCAAATGCAGCGATTTCGGCCATGATCAAATCCGTCTCTGATGGCTTGGTGTGCGTGATGTAAATGGGTGTTTTACGGCTGTGATCCATGTACTCCAACTCTTGCGCCAGCGCCTGCGGTGACAAATGCAGACTCAATTTGGCCAAGTCCTTTTCGCGGTTGCTGAACGCGGTCTCGATAACCAGCATGGCCGCATCCAATTGGTTGAAGCGCTTCCAAAACGCAGCATTGCGCTCTGTATCACCCGTGAACACCCAGCAACGCCCGCCATCTGACGCAGCATAGCCCACAGCAGGCACGGTATGAACGGCGGGCAAGGCCTCAATGGTCTTGCCGCTCAACTGCAAGATCTGGCCACAGGTGATTTCTTGAAAACGGATGAAGGGCGCGGCCGCAGTGGGAATGACGCTGAAATCGGGCCAGATCACGTTGTTGAATATGTGCTGCTTGAGTGCGCGGATCGTGCCTTTCAGGGCATAAATCGTGATGGGCTGGGTGCGGCGTGCAGCAATGGCGTCGACCATCAGCGGCAGGGCGGCCACGTGGTCGAGGTGTGAATGCGTGAGGAAGACATGGTCCACGGCGGCCATTTCATCCAGCGTCAGGTCTCCGACGCCGGTTCCCGCATCAATCAGTATCTGTTCATCCAGGAGGAACGAGGTGGTTCGGCAACCTTTGGCAATGGCGCCTGAACATCCCAACACGCGCACTTGCATGAGCGCCCCTTATTTGGTTTCAAAACTCGTTGCCCCATCCCAAAATGGGTCGAATGGCTGCAGCCGCATAGAGGCTACACGCTCGGCATAGAGTTGGTAAAGATATTTTGTGGGATTTTGCGCGCGCAAGCTCAGCAATTGCGTATCGCAAGCCATCCAGTCTTGTCGACGGTAAGCATTCAGAAAAGCATTCCAGGATGTCAACTCAGCCGCGTGGCGCGCGGTCAGTTGATCGGCTCTGGCCAACACACTAAAGATGTCGACGGCCACCTCTTTGCCTTTGACCCGCACACGATCGAGCTCTTGCCAGACGTACTGGTTGGCTTGTTGGCGAGTACCTTCACCCACGATCATGTCGACACCGTAAATGCCAGACAGCCCTTGCAGCCGGGCTGCCAAATTGACGGCATCGCCAATCACGGTGTAGCTACGGCGAATGTCCGAACCCATATCACCAACAAACATAGGCCCCGTGTTGAGGCCAATGCCGACGCTGATGGCGACCGAACCCGAGTAGTTCTGGGTGGTGTTCCAATCCTGCACGATTTGCATCATGTCGAGGGAAGCCGTCACCGCAAGATTGGCATGGTTGGCCAAAGGCACTGGCGCGCCCCAAAAAGCCATGACACAGTCGCCCATGTATTTATCGATGGTGCCAGCGTGGACCCGGATATTTCGACTCAAGCGCGTGAAAACATCATTCAGCAGCGCCTGTAGTTGCAGCGGCTCCAAGCGCTCAGACAGCTTGGTGAAACCCCGCATGTCGCAAAACATCACGGTCAGTTCGTGGTACGCCGCTTGCATCCGGTATTGCTGGGGCTCGCCCACCATGTCACCCACCAACTCCGGTGGGACATAGGTGCCGAACAACGTCGCCAAGTGATGCCGCGAACGGCTTTCAAAAAAGTAGCCGTAACTCATGCTCAAGGCAAACGCCACCAGTACCATGGCCACATTGGCCGCCAATGGCAACACCAAGCCGTGCGCAGCATACAACCAGAAGTTGACGCCGACGACCAGAGCCAAAACGACCGAACAGAGCAGCATCGATTGACTCGGGCGCAGGCGTGGCAACCAGAGCAGCAGAATCAGGCCGGACACCAGCATCATCACGACTTCATAACCCACGGCGTAATCGGGTGTGACGGCCACGTGGCCGTCCAACAAGCCAGACAGCAAATTGGCGTGAAGCTCGACTCCCGGAAAGGTTTCGCCCAGTGGGGTGACCCGCAAATCCAATAGCCCAGGCGCGGTCGTTCCAACCAATACGATCTTGCCCGTCAATTCGCCTGGCAGCAGCTTGTTGTCCACAACATCAGCAGCCGACACATAGCGAAACGAACCACCATTCGCCGTGCCTTTTCCGCGAAAAGGCACAAGGGCTGCACCCCGTGCATCCACAGGAATGGCAACCGCCCGACTTGGCCCCGACAGACGCACGTTTTCTAGTCGCCCAACACTAGGAGAAAGCGGACTGGCAGGCGCCAGCCCCAGAGAAACCTCCGTCGCGCCTATGATCTGCCGGTACATCGCCAAAACAAGAGACTCGTAATACTGGCCGTCATGTAGCGCGAGCAACGGCAAGGAGCGGATGAGACCATCCCTATCGGTCACAGAATTGAAAAAACCCGCAAGCGGAGCCGCTTGGGCGATTTCTGAAATATTGGAACCAAAGCCCGACCACAATGGCAACCCAGGAGCCATGCCGGCGCTCAAAGACGATGCGGGTATCACGGGCTTGGGCAACACCCCGGATTTGCGGGATTCGTGATTGCCGGTGAAGTAATAGCCCAAGACGACGGGACGATCCTGGATGGCACGCGTCAACAGTGCGTCGTGATCCAGCGAAGGTTTCAAACGCTGCAATGCTTCGTTGAAACCCGCTTGGCCGCGCAATTCATGCTGAGCCAAGCGTTGAAGCTGGAATAAACCGGAACGCTCATCAGGCCCGAGAAACACCATGTCGAAACCAGCCAAAGCAATCTTCTGCCGATCCAACAATTCCGTCATCAGATCGGCCAAGACTTTGCGGCTCCAGGGCCAGCCGAAAGTCGCCAGGCTCTTGTCATCAAAATCGACAATGACGATTCTGTCGTCCATGACATTGCGCACGGTGGCTCTGAGCCTGGCATCGTAAATGCCGTCGTCTATCTGCTGTAGAACCCCAATATGCAACAAGCCCGCAGCGTACAGTAGTCCAAAAACCAGCGGTAATAGCGTCGTTGCAAAACGAGGCCAGCGTTTGAGCCATGCCATGATGGCGCTGCGTTTAGCGATAGCCATCACGCTTGTGCATAACCGCCCAGCGTCGTTCAGGCTTGGATAAATTGCATCTGCGTGCCTGCAAGCTGAAGAACATCACCGTTTTTCAGCGCTACCGGCGTGGCACCGATGGCAGCGCCATTCACCGTCGGCTGTTCGGCACCTTCAACATGGACCACCACGTAGCCGTGTGGCCGCCGGGTGATCGCAGCCACGGCCACGCCCGGCTTACCTATGGTGGTGACAACTTTGGTCAAGCTCACCTCACGTCCAGCGGCAGCGCCTGACAACACCTTGATGGCCCCGTTGATGGGCATGCCACCGGCATCGACACCGGCGCCCAAAGGCATTGGCGCGGAGTGATCGCTGGCACGACGGCCAAACGGCGGTGCGCCCGGCGCTAACTGGCCGAGCCCGGAAATATGTGAATAACCGGAGGTGGGTTTCTCAGGCGCAGCCTCGCCGCCTTCATGCAAGAACTTGATCTTGTATTTGCCGATTTCCAGAAGGTCGCTGTGGTGCAGCAACTGCTTGCGTGCCGCTTTGCCATTGATGTAGGAGCCGTTGGTGCTGTTCAGGTCTTCCAGATAAACATCCGACCCCACCATCAGGAGCACAGCGTGTTCGCCACTGACCGCCAAATTATCGACCACCACGTCGTTGTACGGCCGACGGCCAAGCGTAGTGCGGTCCTTGGTTAACTGCACTTCTTTAATTACAACGCCGTCGATCGACACGATCAGTTTCGGCATGGTCGGCTCCTAAGTCCATCCATCAGCTTGGTTCCAAGTAAAACTAGTTCCCGATCAATCTGGCCATCAGGCCACGCTTTCTCTGATCCGAGACAGCGTGCACCAACAACACCGTAATATTATCGCGCCCGCCGTGCGCATTGGCGGCGTTTATCAACTGTTTGGCTTTTTGCTCAAGGGAGGCATCTGTCTCCAGGATCTTGGCAATAGGAGAGTCTGGCACCATATCGGTCAAACCGTCAGAACAAAAGAGGTACAAATCCCCGGCTTCTACGCGGTGCTCGTGCACTTCAAGCTGTACCTCATCGTCGATCCCCAAAGCACGGGTCACCAGATTGCGGTTGGACGAGACCGCGGCTTGCTCTGGCGTGATGAGTCCAGCATCAATCTGCTCTTGAAGAAAAGAGTGATCCTTGCTGATCTGCACCAATTGTCGATCACGCAGCCGATAACAACGCGAATCGCCGATGTGCCCAACAACCACCTGATCCAGCAAAAAAACCCCCATGACCAAGGTCGTGCCCATGCCCGCATACTGGCTGTTGGCATTTGAGGCATGGAAAACAGCCGAGTTGGCAAGTGCCACGGACTCGCTCACCGCCTGCCGAACAGCCTTCACCGTGGCAGCATCACCATATTCCGTCATCCAACGGCAAAGATCACTTTTGATCGACTGGACGGTCATGTCGCTGGCCACTTCGCCAGCGTTATAGCCGCCCATACCGTCAGCCAATACGGCCACACCGCAAGCTTCGTCAAACGCTGCTGCGTCTTCATTGTTTTCACGCAAAAGCCCTGGATGGGTTTGCGAGCTGAACTCATACATCATATGTCTGCACCACGCCTCGGGTTGGCCTGGCACGGGCCTCCGTCATCACTGACCTGCATCGCCGCACAATACTGAAAAACGTCTCGGGCTACAAAAGTAGCCAAGCGACATCGTCTCTCAGTGGATTTTCGACTGCAATTGGGCCAAAGACAGGCAAGTCCGAATTCTGCTGAGCTTGCGCGGCAGGTAGACAGCCCCAAAAAAGAACACCGTTGAGCCTAAAAAATAGGCGCATACGGCGTTATGTCCATTGTGGCTGTCACCCGGCACGGCAACCCTAGGCATCAGAGGGGCCGGTTCTTAGAACGCTGCCAAAACACCTTGCGGTGTATACATCAGCGCCCAAAATGCATCGATTAAGTTACAAAGGTAACAGAGCCCAAGGTCAGCGACAAGCGTGTCGACAAGGCATGCGGAAATATTGCACGTTATTAAGAAAAACAGCCGCCTCTAGGGCGGCTGTTGTCTCTTAGTACCGACGCATCGGGCGTTGTTCACGCCCCTCCTAGGTCAAGCCTCGGCGGGCTTGTTGCGCTGCATGTACTTGCCGATCGCCAGGACCAGCAATGCACCGCCTATGCCCCAGACGTAGTGCCAGGTTTGTGATTGCGGCAGGTAGCCTGCCAGGCCAGGATCGGAATAGAACATCGTGCCGGCGATCCAGCCCAGCAACATGCCACCCACGGTGATGATGATGGGGAAGCGGTCCATCAACTTCAAAACCAATTGGCTACCCCAGATGATGATGGGAATGCTCACCAGCAAACCGAAGATCACCAGTGGCAACTGATGCTGACTGCCCGCGCCTTGTGCCGCACCGGCAATGGCGATGACGTTGTCCACACTCATCACCAAGTCAGCCACGATCACGGTCTTGACCGCCGCCCACAGCTTGTCGCTACCTTGGATGTTGGAATGGTCATCTTCTTCAGGCACCAGCAATTTCACGCCAATCCACATCAGCAAAATAGCGCCAACCACTTTAAGGAATGGCACTTGCAGCAGTGTCAAGGCGAACGCGATCAAGATCACGCGCAAGATGATGGCGCCCACGGTGCCCCACAAAATGCCCTTGGTGCGCAGGTTCTTCGGCAGTTGCCGGCAGGCCAGCGCGATCACCACGGCGTTGTCACCACCCAGCAGGATGTCGATCAGGATGATCTGTCCCACCGCCACCCAAAAATGGGCTGTCATAAATTCTTCCACGGTCTACCCTCGTGTGTGGCGCAGAAAATTGAAATCCCGCACCCGTTTGTTGTTCTCAAAAAGAAAGCCGGATTCTCCCTCAGGATATCCGGCTATCTATTGTGGATTACCGCAACACCGTCGACCCGGC